>NZ_CP083349.1:3870000-4191017 GCF_020035535.1 Ensifer adhaerens
CATTCAGTTGTGCCCGGATAGCCAGGTTTGGCTGCCCCGCGAAAGCGGGACAAGCTTAGTCAAACCCAACTAAGGATGAGCATTGGCAATGAGAACGATCAAGTGTCAAAAGGGCATTTGGTGGATGCCTTGGCATGCACAGGCGATGAAGGACGTGATACGCTGCGATAAGCCGTGGGGAGCTGCGAATAAGCTTTGATCCATGGATCTCCGAATGGGGGAACCCACCTTAAATGCTTGGAAAATTTAAGTCGTACGCAAGTACGGCTTAGGTTTCCAAGTATTGTTTAAAGGTATCTTACTCTGAATACATAGGGGTAAGAAGCGAACGCAGGGAACTGAAACATCTAAGTACCTGCAGGAAAGGACATCAACCGAGACTCCGCAAGTAGTGGCGAGCGAACGCGGACCAGGCCAGTGGCAATGAGGAATAAAGTGGAACGACATGGAAAGGTCGGCCGTAGAGGGTGATAGCCCCTTACACGTAGAACATTCATTGTCCTTGAGTAAGGCGGGACACGTGAAATCCTGTCTGAACATGGGGAGACCACTCTCCAAGCCTAAGTACTCGTGCATGACCGATAGCGAACAAGTACCGTGAGGGAAAGGTGAAAAGCACCCCGACAAGGGGAGTGAAATAGAACCTGAAACCGGATGCCTACAAACAGTTGGAGCCCGCAAGGGTGACAGCGTACCTTTTGTATAATGGGTCAACGACTTAGTGTGACGAGCAAGCTTAAGCCGATAGGTGAAGGCGCAGCGAAAGCGAGTCTGAACAGGGCGTTCAGTTCGTCGCATTAGACCCGAAACCGAGTGATCTAGCCATGAGCAGGTTGAAGGTTGGGTAACACCAACTGGAGGACCGAACCCGCATCTGTTGCAATAGATTGGGATGACTTGTGGTTAGGGGTGAAAGGCCAATCAAACTCGGAAATAGCTGGTTCTCCGCGAAATCTATTTAGGTAGAGCGTCGACCGAATACCCTCGGGGGTAGAGCACTGGATGGGCTATGGGGACTCACCGTCTTACTGATCCTAACCAAACTCCGAATACCGAGGAGTACTAGTCGGCAGACACACGGCGGGTGCTAACGTCCGTCGTGAAAAGGGCAACAACCCTGACCTCCAGCTAAGGTCCCCAAGTCATGGCTAAGTGGGAAAGGATGTGAGGATCCCAAAACAACCAGGATGTTGGCTTAGAAGCAGCCATCATTTAAAGAAAGCGTAACAGCTCACTGGTCTAAATAAGGGTCTTTGCGCCGAAAATGTAACGGGGCTAAAGCCATGCACCGAAGCTGAGGATGTATCGCAAGATACGTGGTAGCGGAGCGTTCCGTAAGCCTGTGAAGGGATACCCGTGAGGGGTCCTGGAGGTATCGGAAGTGCGAATGTTGACATGAGTAACGATAAAGAGGGTGAGAGACCCTCTCGCCGAAAGACCAAGGGTTCCTGCTTAAAGTTAATCTGAGCAGGGTTAGCCGGCCCCTAAGACGAGGCGGACACGCGTAGTCGATGGGAACCACGTTAATATTCGTGGGCCTGGTGGTAGTGACGGATCGCTTAACTTGTTCGGACTTATTGGATTGTCCGGGCGGGGACGCGGTTCCAGGAAATAGCTCCACCATTATAGACCGTACCCGAAACCGACACAGGTGGTCAGGTAGAGTATACCAAGGCGCTTGAGAGAACTATGCTGAAGGAACTCGGCAAATTGCACGCGTAACTTCGGAAGAAGCGTGACCCTTTTGTACGCAAGTATGGAAGGGTGGCACAGACCAGGGGGTAGCGACTGTTTATCAAAAACACAGGGCTCTGCGAAGTCGCAAGACGACGTATAGGGTCTGACGCCTGCCCGGTGCTGGAAGGTTAAGAGGAGGGGTGCAAGCTCTGAATCGAAGCCCCAGTAAACGGCGGCCGTAACTATAACGGTCCTAAGGTAGCGAAATTCCTTGTCGGGTAAGTTCCGACCTGCACGAATGGCGTAACGACTTCCCCGCTGTCTCCAGCATAGACTCAGTGAAATTGAATTCCCCGTGAAGATGCGGGGTTCCTGCGGTCAGACGGAAAGACCCCGTGCACCTTTACTATAGCTTTACACTGGCATTCGTGTCGGCATGTGTAGGATAGGTGGTAGGCTTTGAAGCAGGGACGCCAGTTCTTGTGGAGCCATCCTTGAAATACCACCCTTATCGTCATGGATGTCTAACCGCGGTCCGTCATCCGGATCCGGGACAGTGTATGGTGGGTAGTTTGACTGGGGCGGTCGCCTCCGAAAGAGTAACGGAGGCGCGCGATGGTGGGCTCAGACCGGTCGGAAATCGGTCGTCGAGTGCAATGGCATAAGCCCGCCTGACTGCGAGACTGACAAGTCGAGCAGAGACGAAAGTCGGTCATAGTGATCCGGTGGTCCCGCGTGGAAGGGCCATCGCTCAACGGATAAAAGGTACGCCGGGGATAACAGGCTGATGACCCCCAAGAGTCCATATCGACGGGGTTGTTTGGCACCTCGATGTCGGCTCATCGCATCCTGGGGCTGGAGCAGGTCCCAAGGGTTTGGCTGTTCGCCAATTAAAGCGGTACGTGAGCTGGGTTCAGAACGTCGTGAGACAGTTCGGTCCCTATCTGCCGTGGGTGTAGGAATATTGACAGGATCTGTCCCTAGTACGAGAGGACCGGGATGGACATATCTCTGGTGGACCTGTTGTCCTGCCAAGGGCATAGCAGGGTAGCTATATATGGAATGGATAACCGCTGAAGGCATCTAAGCGGGAAACCAACCTGAAAACGAGTATTCCCTTGAGAACCGTGGAAGACGACCACGTTGATAGGCTGGGTGTGGAAGTGCGGCAACGCATGAAGCTTACCAGTACTAATCGTTCGATTGGCTTGATCGTTCCCATTGCTTGTGTTCATCGATAGATGAAATGACGTGTTCAAAACAAAACGAAGCATCTCGCTTCACCAGCTTCTCATCCGGTTTGCGCCAAGCTAGGCGCAAATCTTGCGCTTTGCCGACCTGGTGGTTCTGGCGGGGTGGCTGCACCCGTTCCCATTCCGAACACGGCCGTGAAACGCCCCAGCGCCGATGGTACTTCGTCTTAAGACGCGGGAGAGTAGGTCGCTGCCAGGTCTGCAAAACGCAAGATAAAACCCGGAAATCAAACGATCATCTTCTCTTCCGCCTCGGCCCAGCCGAACACGGGCCGCCCTCAAGCGGCCCTTTTGTTTTGCTAGACCGGAAACAAGCAGTGCGTCCCTTACACGAGACAAATCCTCACGGATTTGCTCGGAACAGACCATAAATCCCTTCGGGATTTACGTTACCGCGACAAATCCCATAGGGATTTGCGCTGACCGGATAAACGGGATTTTGCCTCCGGCAAAACCCGGAATAAGCGGATAAACCGCAAAGCGGTTTACCGCGATGGCGCGGGGTGGAGCAGCCCGGTAGCTCGTCAGGCTCATAACCTGAAGGCCGCAGGTTCAAATCCTGCCCCCGCAACCAAAACATACAAAAAGCCCCCAAGCAGAAATGCAAGGGGGCTTTTGACGTTCCAAACGCCGAAAAGCCACCTCCGCGTCCCCGCAAGGATCTCGTCAGACAGAGCCGAATCCTCCGTCATCGTAAGCGACAAGCAGACCCCATCTGGCAGGGCTGATGGACATCACGCTATGGCAGGCATATGATTTCTCTGACTGTGAGGATCTATGTCTACGCCTACGGCTAGCCCTAGAATGATCCATATGATTGAGGCGGTAACGGATCGACTTGAGGGTTCTCCCCGCCAGTTGCGACGTTTCTGGTCTGACGAATTTAAGGTCGAGGCCGTTGAGGAAGCTTGCCGGCCTGGAGTGAATATCTCGGCGATCGCACGACGGATCGGCATTACGCCCTCTCAACTCTACCGGTGGCGGCGAGACCTTCTGAACGAGAGCGAGCCGGACCATGTGGCGTCGGCTGAAAGTGGACAGAGATCGATGATCGGGGTCAGCTCGGTCGTCGAGGTGGTAATCGGCGACGTTGTAATCCGGGCCGGTGCTGAGATCGGCGAAGCGCATTTGCAGCGCGTTATCCGAGCGGTACGCTCGGCATGATCCCGTCAGGCGTGAAGGTCTTCCTTGCGAGCCATCCGATCGACTTCCGCAAGGGGCCGGACAGCCTGCTTTCGCTGGTGCGGGACGCTGGCAGTGATCCGTTCAACGGAGCGCTCTATGTCTTTCGGGCGAAACGAGCGGACCGGATCAAGATCGTATGGTGGGATGGCTCGGGCGTCTGCCTTTATGCCAAACGGCTAGAGAAAGCTCAGTTCTGCTGGCCGCGGATCGGCCACAGCCGCGTCCAGCTGAATCATGCCCAGCTTCTGGCTTTGGTGGATGGTATGGACTGGAAGCGGGTGCGATCGGCGCCCGTCAAGCCTCCCGAGATTGTTGGGTAAAACCACTGCGGCGAAGTGAATCAGGTGCCTGAAACCGCGGGCGGATCACGGCAAAATATGCTCTGATCTGACCCATGACGCGACCCGAGATCGAGCTCCCGGATGATGTAGAGGCCCTGAAAGCTATGGTTCTCGCCATGGCCGAAAAGGCAGCCCGCGTCGAGGCTTTGGAAAAACAGGTTGATGACCTCGAGGCCCGGAACGCGGACGCCGACGAACGCATCGAGCGGCTGACGCAAATCCTGAAGGCTTTTGATCGGGCCCGCTTTGGACGGCGTTCGGAAAAGCTGGCATCCCCGGTCGATGACGAGCAGCATGCCTTTGTCTTCGAGGAAATCGAGACCGGCATTGCGGCGATAAAGGCCCGGGTCACGAAGGGCCGCGGGAATGCGGACGGCAAGCGTGCACCACGGCCGCGCAAGAGCTTCGCGCCGCATCTTGAGCGCGTCGAAATCGTGATCGAGCCGGAAGAGTTGCCGGTGCATGCGGGCAAGCGGAAGATCCTGATCGGCGAAGACGTCTCCGAACGGCTCGATGTCGTCGCAGCCAGGTTCCGTGTCATCGTCACGCGTCGTCCCAAGTACGCTTTTAGGAACGAGGACGGCGTCATCCAGGCCGCGGCTCCCGCACACATCATCGAAGGCGGCATTCCAACAGAAGCACTTCTGGCCCAGATCGCGGTTTCCAAATATGCCGATGGCCTTCCGCTCTATCGCCAGGAAGCGATCTACGCGCGAGACAAGGTCGAACTTGACCGCAAGCTCATGGCCCAATGGATGGGCAAGTTGGGGTTCGAACTCGACATCCTTGCCGATTACATCCTGAACGAGATCAAGAAGGCGAAGCGGATCTTTGCCGATGAAACGACCTTGCCGACACTTGCGCCTGGGTCCGGGTCGGCAAAGACAGCATGGCTATGGGCTTACGCCAGGGATGACCGCACTTTCGGAGGCAGCGGTCCGCCGTTGGTGGCCTATCGCTTTGAAGACAGTCGAGCGACCGAGTGCGTCGCACGACATCTGAGCGGTTATCGCGGGATCCTGCAGGTTGACGGGTATGGTGCTTACAGCAAGCTTGTCCGCAAGGATGGAGGCAACGACGGCATCGCCCTGGCTGGTTGCTGGTCACATAGCCGGCGGAAGTTCTACGAATTGCACGCGGCGAAGAGCTCGAAGGTCGCCACAGAGACGGTCGAGCGTATGGCGAGGCTCTGGGAAATCGAGGAAACCGTCCGCGGCCAAAGTCCCGAAGCTCGTGTCGCAGCGCGTCAGGAAAGTTCGGCGGCGATCGTCCGTGACCTCTTCATACTCTGGCAGGCGACCCTGCCGCGGGTGTCGGGTAAATCCAAACTCGCCGAAGCTCTCCGGTATGCCATATCGCGCCGCGACATATTCGAGCGCTTCCTGACCGACGGCCGCGTCGAGCTCGACTCCAACATTGTCGAGCGAGCTATCAGACCCCAGGCCATCACCAGGAAAAATAGCCTCTTCGCTGGCAGCGACGGCGGCGGCAGGACCTGGGCGACGATCGCGACGCTCCTGCAGACAGCAAAGATGAATGCCGTCGATCCGCAAGCCTGGCTTACCCAGACACTTGAACGCCTCGCAAATGGATGGCCCAGCAGCGATATTGACGCGCTCATGCCGTGGAACTACGCCGCCTGAACGGCCCCAGCTTGTCGCTTACCCGTCATCCGCGCGCCAGGATCAGCACCCCCACCGTCGCTGACAACATCCCGATCGCCGCGCCGAGCGGACGTAACTGGACAATCCCGCAAAAATGGAAACTATCGCCATAATCAAAGACTGAGCCGGCTACGGCTCGGATAAACGGGGAGATCGCCGGCATGAGTTACGGGGGGACTTTGGACGCTGAGCGGAACCGTCCTATCCAGCTGTTCTTTCTCGTCTGCGGCGCTCTGGCAATTCTCGGCAGTCTGCTTGCGGCTGGGGATGACTCTCCCTGGCGTTGGCTGCACTATATGACCAAGCCCACAGCAACTCTGTTGCTACTCGCTTTTGTGCTCAGGAACCTTACTCCTCCGTCGCGCGCCTACGGTACGGCGGTCGCGGTCGGTCTCGTTTTTGCTGCTGCTGGGGACCTCTTTCTCATGCTGCCGGGGGACTATTTTCTGGCCGGCCTCGTCTGTTTCCTGCTCACCCACTGCGCCTACATTTTCGCGCTCACCCGTGACGCCAGACTTGCCGCCCATCCCGGTGTGTTTGCCATCTTTGCCTTGATTGCGCTCTCAGTCGTCGGTGGTCTGTGGACGTCACTATCGTCTGAGATGCGCATCCCGGTCATCATCTACGCCCTGGCGCTCGGCGCGATGGCTGCCCAGGCTATCTCTCGTGCCCGCCAGCTCTCGGGAACGCCGTGGGAACTGACAGCCCGCTATGCGGCGATTGGCGTCTGTTGTTCCTGGTCAGCGATACGGTGCTCGCCTACGGCCGCTTCCGCTGGGATATTCCACTCAATGCGTTCTGGGTGCTCGGTACCTATTATGCCGCGCAATGGTTCTTTGCTCGCTCGACTGAAAGCCGATGACAACCACAATCGATATCTCGCCGGATCTCAGCGCCAGCTTCGACCGGTTGCGGAGCGCCTGGCTCGAAACCCGCCCGTCCGTGGAGCAGCGTCGCGCGGACCTGAGCCGGCTCAGAGAGCGTTTGCGCGCGCGCATGGATGAGATGTGTCAGGCGATCGATGCGGATTTCGCTCATCGCGCCCGGCACGAAACGCTGCTTGGTGAAGGCGGCGTCGTGCTTTCCGAGATCGACCATACATTGGCGAAACTCAAGCGCTGGGTCCGTCCAGAGCGTCGGACGGCCGGATGGAAGCTCTGGCCGGCCAGGGCAGAAGTGCGTTTCGTGCCGCTCGGCGTCGTCGGGATCATTTCGCCGTGGAACTATCCGGTCAACCTGGCGCTCGCCCCGTTGGTCGCGGCGATTGCCGCCGGCAATCATGTCTTCCTCAAGCCATCCGAGCATACGCCGCAGACCGCCGAGTTCCTGCGGTCACTGCTTGGCGAGGTCTTTCCGGAGGCGCGCGTGGCGGTCGCGCTCGGCGGCCCCGAACTGTCCGCCAGCTTCTCGGCTCTCCCTTTCGACCATCTGTTCTTCACCGGTTCCACCGCCGTCGGGCGCAAGGTGATGGCGGCGGCCGCCCAGAATCTGACACCGGTAACGCTTGAACTCGGCGGCAAATCTCCGGCGATCGTGACCGAAAGCGCCGATCTCGCCAAGGCAGCCAGGCGCGTTGCCACCGGCAAGTTCTTCAATGCCGGCCAGACCTGCATCGCGCCCGATTACGTCCTCATCCATGAGAGCAAGCGCGAAGCTTTCGTGGGCTTGATGAAGCAGGAAATGGCAGCGCGTTATCCGGCGAAGCGACGCCTCGAAGACTACACATCGATCATCAATGCGGGGCAGTACGAGCGCCTCACGCGCCTGATTGCCGACGCCGAGGCACGTGGCCATAAAGTGATCCCGCTGCTCGATGGAACTGAGGACGTCGCCGGGCATCCACGCCTTTTCCCGCCAACGCTCATCATCGATCCGGATCGGGAAAGTGCCGTCATGGGCGAAGAGGTCTTCGGACCTATCCTCCCCGTCATCGGCTACACCTCGATCGAGGAGGCGATCGGCTATATGCTCGGCCATGACCGCCCGCTGGCGCTCTACTGCTTCAGCCGGGAGAAAAACGAAATCGAGGCTATTCTCTCGCGTGTTGTCGCAGGCGGCGTTTGCATCAACGACACGCTCTACCAATTCGGCTGCAGTGATCTGCCCTTCGGGGGTGTTGGCGCCAGCGGCATGGGCCACTATCACGGACGCGATGGGTTCCTGACCTTTTCCAAGGCTATGCCCGTGCTGAGAAAACTCGAGCCGGCGCCGAGTGACCTGGTGAAACCGCCCTACAAAGGCATCGCGGACTGGGTGATCCGCTTCCTGTCACGTTGATCGTAAAAAAAAACTGCACCCAGGCTGCAATTTCGCCTTGTAGCTCTAGTTGCTAGAGGTCGTAGCGTTGCTTCAAGATATGCAAGGAGCAGGTTATGGCGAGCACTATTCGGGAAGCCCGTTATCGCGTCGAAGGCATGGATTGCGCATCCTGCGCAACCAAGATCGACACGGCGGTGCGCAGGCTGTCGGGTGTCGAGGACGTGTCGGTTTCAGTGTCGGCGGGCACCATGTCGGTTAAGTTTGCCGACGAGAACGATCTCGCGACGTCGATCGTGAGCAGGGTTGGAAAGCTCGGCTATCGTTTGCATCCGGTCCAGGCAGGCCAGGCGTCGGAACGGAAAACGGCCCATGTGTGCTCCGGGCACGATCATGACCATAACCATGATCACGGCCACGATCACCCTGATGATCATGCCCATGACCATGAACATCGACACGATGATCACGCCCATCGTCACGAGGGCAACGCCAGCCAGAAGGGCGAGACAGCCGCGGCTGCGATGGGCCTTCACGGTCATGACCACGGTCCGACGAGCGGTCCATGGTGGAAGTCGGGCAAGGGTAAGCTGACGATTGCCAGCGGCCTGGCGCTGGTCGCCGCCTATGCCATTGGGAAGACGGTTCCGGCGACCGAGCCCTGGATCTTCACGCTTGCCATGCTCGTCGGCCTGTTGCCGATTGCGCGCCGCGCCTTTGCCGCCGCGACCATGGGGACGCCGTTTTCGATCGAGATGCTGATGGCGATCGCCGCCGTCGGTGCAGTCTTCATCGGCGCCACGGAAGAAGCGGCCATGGTCGTGCTCCTGTTTCTGATCGGCGAATTGCTGGAGGGCGTGGCAGCCGGAAAGGCGCGTGCCAGCATCCAGTCGCTGACGGCGCTCGTTCCGAAGTCCGCCTTCGTCGAGCGCGATGGTCGGCTGGATGAGGTTCCTGCCGAGACGCTGAGTGTCGGCGCCGTCATCCTGGTGCGTCCCGGCGACCGGATTCCGGCCGATGGCGTGGTGCTATCCGGCGAAAGTGCCGTCGACGAAGCGCCGGTGACCGGCGAGAGTACACCGGTGCGCAAGGAGGCTGATGACACCGTTGTCGCGGGCACCGTCAATGGTTCTGGCGCGCTGCGCGTGCGGGTTACGGCCGCCGCGGCCGACAACACCATCGCCCGCATTGTTCGCATGGTGGAGGAGGCACAGGAGAGCAAGGCCCCGACCGAGCGCTTCATCGACCGCTTCTCGCGCTACTATACGCCGGGTGTCGTCGTGGTGGCGGCGCTGGTCGCCGTGCTGCCGCCGCTTCTCTGGGGCAGCTCCTGGGATGAGTGGACCTACAAGGGTCTCGCCATCCTATTGATCGGTTGCCCCTGTGCCCTGGTCATCTCGACGCCGGCAGCGATCGCCGCCAGCCTTTCGGCCGGCGCGAGGCGCGGGCTGCTGATGAAGGGTGGGGCGGTGCTGGAGAATGTCGGCAAGGTTACCGCCGCTGCCTTCGACAAGACCGGTACGCTCACGGAAGGCAAGCCGAAGGTGACCGATATCGTCGGCTTCGGTCGCTCGGAGGCTGAGGTTCTGCGCCTGGCGGCAGCACTGGAGCAGGGATCGAGCCATCCGCTTGCTCATGCTATTCTAGAGCGGAGCGCGGCCGATGGTCTCGCCGTCCCCAACATTGCAACCGTGAACGCGGTTGGCGGCAAGGGACTTGAAGGGAGCGTCGACGGCATAGCGCTGTTCTTCGGCTCGCCCAAGGCTGCAGGCGAGCGGGCGCCGATGACGGCGGACGAGACGGCGCGCGTCTCGGCTCTCAACGATGAAGGCAAGACGGTTTCGGTGCTCGTGGCGGGAGGCGTGATTGCCGGCGCCATCGCCATGCGCGACGAGCCGCGGCCGGATGCGGCTGCCGGCGTGAAGGCGCTGACAGATGCCGGTCTCCGCGTCGTCATGCTGACGGGCGACAATCGTCGCACGGCGGAAGCGATCGGCCGGCAGTTCGGCATGGAAGTCCGCGCCGAACTCTTGCCCGAGGATAAGCAGCGCATCGTGCGTGAGTTGAAAGCCGAGGGCTTCAACGTCGCCAAGATCGGTGACGGCATCAACGACGCGCCGGCACTGGCGGCAGCCGATATCGGCATCGCCATGGGCGGCGGCACGGATGTAGCGCTGGAAACGGCGGATGCGGCGGTCCTGCATGGCCGGGTCGGCGACGTGGCGGCGATGATCCGCCTTTCCCGTTCGACGATGCACAACATCGTGCAGAACATCACGATCGCGCTGGGCCTGAAGGCCGTCTTCCTGGTGACGACGATCATTGGCGTCACCGGCCTTTGGCCTGCCATCCTGGCCGACACCGGCGCAACCGTGCTCGTCACCATGAATGCCCTCAGGCTGCTTCGGCCGGTACGGGCCGCCTGAAGCCACCGGATCTCCCCCAAGAACAGGGCCGGCGACACCCGTTGTCGCCGGCTTTTGGCGTCCAAGTGCCTGTGTATATTCGCGCTGGACTCTCACCAGCGATCTGATGAGAGTATAAGGAAGATCACGGTTGAGGGCTTTCGCCCCGAAAAATCGATGATAAACTTAGACCAAATGGTAAAAAAATCGCCGGCACGGTTTCTGGGAAGAATGCCGAAGCGGGCCAGTTTGGGGATCGCAAGGCCAATATGGACAATATTGCCATCGAACTGCGTGAGATCGACAAGAGCTTCGGTCCGGTCCACGCCAACAAGAACATCAATCTAAAAGTCCGCAAGGGGACGATCCACGGCATCATTGGCGAAAACGGTGCGGGAAAATCGACCCTGATGTCGATCCTCTACGGCTTCTACCAGGCCGATAGCGGTGAAATCCTCGTCGACGGCAAGGCCGTTGCCATCCGCGATCCGAATGCGGCGATCGCAGCCGGCATCGGCATGGTCCACCAGCATTTCATGCTGGTCGAGAACTTCACGGTGCTCGAAAACGTCATGCTGGGCGCCGAGGACAGCCAGATCCTCAACAAGGGCATCGCCAAGGCACGCGTCGAATTGAAGCGGCTGGAGCGCGAATATGCGCTCGAGGTCGATCCGGATGCGCTCATCGAAGAGTTGCCGGTTGGCCTTCAGCAGCGCGTCGAAATCCTGAAGGCGCTTTATCGCCGGGCCGATATCCTGATCCTCGACGAGCCGACCGGCGTGTTGACGCCGGCGGAAGCCGATCACCTTTTCCGCGTTCTCGAACAGCTGAAGAGCCAGGGAAAGACCATCATCCTCATCACCCACAAGCTGCGCGAGATCATGGCAATTACCGACGAGGTGTCGGTCATGCGCCGCGGCGAAATGGTGGCGACACGTACGACGGCCGAGACTTCGGTGGAGGAACTCGCCGAGCTCATGGTAGGCCGCCGCGTGTTGCTGCGCGTCGAGAAGGGCGAAGCCAAGCCGGGCGACGTCAAGCTTGCGGTCGAGGGACTGACGGTCAAGGATGGCCGCGGCGTCACCATGGTCGACAATGTCTCTTTCAATCTCCGGGCTGGCGAGATTGTCGGCATCGCCGGTGTTGCCGGCAACGGTCAGTCGGAACTGCTTGAAGCGATTTCTGGCATCCGCCGTGCCATCTCGGGCTCCGTTCTGTTGAACGGCAAGCCGATCGATGTGACTGGCCGCGCCGACCCGGCTGAACTGCGTGATCGCGGCCTCGCCCATGTGCCGGAAGACCGCCACCATGTCGGCCTCGTTCTGAAGTTTGAGGAATGTGAAAACGCGATCCTCGGCTACCATCACGACAAGCGCTACCTCAATGGCGTCTTCCTGAACATCGATGCCATCCGCAAGGACGCCGAGAAGCGCATTGCCGAGTACGACATCCGCCCGCCGAATCCGCGGCTGAAGACCGCCAATTTCTCCGGCGGCAACCAGCAGAAGATCGTGCTGGCACGCGAAATGGAGCGCGGGCCGGATGTGCTGATCATCGGTCAGCCGACGCGCGGCGTCGACGTCGGCGCCATCGAATTCATCCATAGGCGGATCATCGAGATGCGCGACCAGGGCATGGCTGTCCTCCTGGTCTCCGTCGAACTCGATGAAATCCGCGCCCTTTCGGACCGTATTTTGGTCATGTTTGCCGGCCGTGTCGTCGGCGAGCGCGATCCGGATGCGACCGAGGGCGAACTCGGCCTCTTGATGGCCGGCGTTGAAGGCCGCAAGGAGGCCGCAGAATGAGCTCCCCCTATGCTAAGCTTCCGGGCTGGGTCGAATACGGCCTCATCCCGCTGGTCAACCTCGCGGTTGCCTTCCTCGTTGCCGGGCTCGTCGTGCTGCTCGTCGGGGAAAACCCGCTGGAGGCCGCCTATCACCTGATCAACGGTGCTTTTGGCCGCGGCGAATATCTCGGCTTCACGCTCTATTACGCCACCACCTTCATCTTCACCGGTCTTGCGGTGGCGGTCGCCTTCCATGCCGGCCTCTTCAACATCGGCGGTGAAGGTCAGGCCTATGTCGGTGGCATCGGCGTGGCACTCGCCTGCCTCTGGCTCGACCAGACGATGCCCTGGTTCGTCGTCTTCCCGCTGGCGATCCTTGGTTCCGCTTTCTTCGGTGCGGCCTGGGCCTTCCTGCCGGGCTGGCTGCAGGCCAAGCGCGGCAGCCATATCGTCATCACGACGATCATGTTCAACTTCATCGCCTCGAGCCTGATGGTCTACCTGCTGACGCGCGTCCTGAAGCCGCTCGGCTCCATGTCGCCGCAGACCCGCACCTTCGCCGAAGGCGGACAGCTGCCGAAACTCGACTGGCTGCTCGCGATCTTCGGGCTGGATATCGGCACGGCGCCGTTCAACGTTTCGTTCCTGCTGGCACTGGTTGCTGCCTTCGGCGTCTGGCTGCTGATCTGGCGCACCAAGCTCGGTTATGAAATGCGCACCATGGGCCACAGCCCCTCGGCGGCGCGTTACGCCGGTATGAGCGAAAGCCGCATCACCGTGATCACCATGATGATCTCGGGCGGCCTTGCCGGCATGATGGCGTTGAACCCGATCATGGGTGAACAGGCGCGCATGCAGCTCGATTTCGTGCAGGGTGCGGGCTTCGTCGGCATTGCCGTGGCGTTGATGGGCCGCTCGCATCCCGCCGGCATCATTCCGGCTGCGGTTCTCTTCGGCATGCTTTACCAGGGCGGCGCCGAGATCTCGTTCGAAATGCCGTCGATCTCACGCGACATGATCGTCATTATCCAGGGCCTGGTCATCCTCTTTGCCGGTGCGCTCGAAAACACGTTCAGGCCGGCGATTACCCGGCTGTTCTCGATGCAGGGCCGCCGCGCGGCCGTCGTGGCACAGACCAAGGGAGCTTGAAGCCATGGATTTCTTCCACGTCATCGTGGTGCTCCTTGAGTCCACTATCCGCGTTTCCGTACCGCTGATCTTCGCAGCGCTTGCCGGGCTCTTCACCGAACGTGCCGGCGTCTTCGACATCGGCCTCGAAGGTAAGATGCTGGGTGCTGCGTTCGCCGCCGGCGCTGTCGCCGCCGTCACCCAGTCCGTCTGGATGGGCCTGCTCGCGGCCATTCTGATCTCGATCGCTCTGTCGCTGGTGCATGGCTATGCCTCGATCACTCAGCGCGGCAACCAGATCGTTTCCGGTGTCGCGATCAACTTCATCGTTGCCGGCTCGACGGTTATTCTCGGCGAAGCCTGGTTTCGCCAGGGCGGCCGCACGCCGGCGCTTGGCGAAGGTTCGCGTTTCCAGACGATCACCTTCCCCTATGCCGACAGCGTCAGGGAGATTCCGATTCTCGGCCCGATCTATTCGGATCTGCTCTCCGGGCATTTCCTTTTGACCTATGTCGCCTTCGCCATGGTGCCGATCAGCTGGTGGATCCTCTACCGTACCCGTTTCGGTCTCCGTCTGCGGGCGGTCGGCGAAAATCCGGGTGCAGTCGACACCGCCGGCATTTCGGTTCTCTGGCTGCGCTATCGTGCCGTCATCTGCTGCGGCATCCTCTGCGGTTTTGCCGGCGCTTATCTGTCGCTGGCGATGACCGCCGGCTTCGTCAAGGGCATGACCGCCGGCAAGGGCTATATCGCGCTTGCAGCGCTGATCTTCGCCAAGTGGCGGCCGTTCAACATCATGCTGGCCTGCCTGCTCTTCGGCTTCCTCGATGCGTTGGCGATCCGTCTCCAGGGCAATCCGCTGCCGCTGATCGGCCAGGTGCCGGTGCAGCTGATGCAGGCGCTGCCCTACATCCTTACTGTGATCTTGCTTGCCGGCTTCATCGGCAAGGCCATTCCGCCGAAGGCCGGCGGCGTCCCCTATGTCAAGGAGCGCTAGAACCATGGAAAAGGAACTGTTCGAGGCCGCGCGCGACGCGATGGCCAAGGCGCATGCGCCCTATTCAAAGTTTCCGGTCGGCGCGGCAATCCGCGCCGAGGACGGCAAGATCTATACCGGCGCCAATATCGAGAACCTGTCGTTCCCTGAGGGATGGTGCGCGGAGACCACGGCCATCAGCCATATGGTCATGGCCGGCCAACGCAAGATCCTGGAAGTGGCGGTGATTGCCGAGAAGCTGGCACTCTGCCCGCCCTGCGGCGGCTGCCGTCAGCGGTTGGCCGAGTTTTCTGGCGCCAGCACGCGCATCTTCCTCTGCGACGAGACCGGAGTGAAGAAGACCCTGGCGCTGTCGGACCTGCTGCCGCACAGCTTCGAGACCGAGATTCTCGGATGACCACGGCTGCTGAATTGCTGAAGGCCCGGCTCGGAGGCCTTTCTCCACGCTATGGCATCGTGCTCGGTTCCGGCCTCGGATCGCTGGTCGACGCGCTCGATGAAACGCTGCGGCTTTCCTATGCCGACTTACCGGGCTTCCCGGTCAGCAGCGTCTCCGGCCACGCCGGGGAACTCGTGGCCGGAACGCTCTCAGGCGTGCCGGTCGTCATGCTCTCCGGTCGTGTGCACTACTACGAGCAGGGCGACGCCAATGCGATGCGCCTGCCGCTGGAAACCCTGAAGGCTCTCGGCATCGAGTGCCTCGTGCTCACCAACTCCGCCGGATCGCTACGAGAGGATTTGCCGCCGGGATCGGTGATGCGGATTTCCGACCACATCAACTACTCTGGCTTCAATCCGTTGATCGGCGTCGAGAGCGACGACCGGTTCGTCGGCATGACCAATGCTTACGATGCCGAGCTTGCCGCGAGAATGCAGGCGAGTGCTGAGCGTCTCGGCATACCGCTCATCGACGGCGTCTATATGTGGTTCTCAGGCCCGAGCTTCGAAACGCCGGCCGAGATCCGCATGGCGCGTATCCTCGGCGCGGACGCCGTTGGCATGTCTACGGTCCCGGAAGTTATCCTTGCGCGCTTTTTCGGTCTCCGCGTCGTCGCAGCCTCCGTCATCACCAATTTCGGCGCCGGCATGACCGGGGGCGAGATTAGCCATCACGAGACGAAGGATATGGCCCCTGTCGGTGGCAAGCGGCTCGCCGCTATCCTTGCCGATATGATCGCAGCCGATGCGGTGCACGGGTGACGATGCTTCCGCAGGAAACAATCAGGCGCAAGCGCAACGGCGAACGCCTCGCTCCGGCCGAGATCGCCGATTTTGTCCGCGGCCTTTCGGATGGTTCAATCTCCGAAGGGCAGGTTGCTGCCTTCGCCATGGCTGTCTGGTTCTCCGGCATGAGCCGCGACGAGACCGTGGCGCTGACCCTGGCGATGCGCGACTCCGGCGAAACACTCGACTGGAGCACAGTCGCTCGCCCAATCGCCGACAAGCATTCGACCGGTGGCGTCGGCGACAATGTCTCGCTGATGTTGGCACCGATCGTTGCTGCCTGCGGGCTTGCCGTGCCGATGATTTCAGGACGCGGGCTTGGACACACGGGTGGCACGCTCGACAAACTCGAATCGATACCCGGCTATGATATCCAACCGTCGGCTGCCGTGTTCCGCCGCACGGTCGACGAAATCGGCTGCGCCATTATAGGTCAGACGGCGAACCTCGCTCCGGCAGACAAGCGACTCTATGCGATCCGCGACGTGACCGCGACCGTCGATTCGGTACCCCTGATCACCGCTTCGATACTTTCCAAGAAGCTCGCCGCCGGCCTCCAGTCGCTGGTGCTCGACGTCAAGCTCGGCAATGGCTCCTTCATGAGTGAAGCGAGGGAGGCGGAGGTGTTGGCGCGCTCGCTGGTCGATGTCGCGAACGGCGCCGGTGTCCGCACCTCGGCGCTCCTGACCGATATGAACGAACCGCTGGCCGATGCGGCCGGCAACGCGTTGGAGATCGACAATTGCCTGGCGTTCCTTCGGTGTGAGAAGAAAGGCACGCGGCTCGAAACGGTCGTCCTGGCCTTTGCTGGCGAAATGTTGGTGGCGGGGGGCGTCGCTTCTGACACCGAACAGGGTGAAGCGCTGGCAAGCAAGGCGCTTGGCAGCGGAGCGGCGCTCGAACGTTTCGGAAAAATGGTGCATGCGCTCGGCGGCCCGACGGATTTCGTCGAGCGCTCGGTGGCCTATCTCGGACGTGCGCCGGTCATCTTGCCGGTCGAAGCGAAACGGTCCGGCTATCTTGCAGCCTGTGAGACCCGAGAGCTGGGCATGGCCGTTATCGCGCTCGGCGGTGGACGGTCGCATCCGGATGACAGGATCGATCATCGGGTCGGCTTCGATGCGTTGAAGCCGCTCGGCACGCGGATCGAGAAGGGCGACGTGATCGCCTTCGTGCATGCGGCCGATCAGGACTCGGCGGAGAGAGCCCGTCATCGCTTGTACGAACTCTACACGTTCGACGATATGGCGCCGGCGAAGCGCTCGCCCATTCTTGCGAGGATTACCTGACGAGGTGCAGGGCGCCGTCTTCGACGCGGAACGACGACAGCCGGTTCAAGAACGTCATGCCGATTAGCGTTCCGCTAAGCGCCTTGTCCGGCAGTACAAGCGCCTGAACATCGCGCACTGATATGCCGCCGATCTCGATCCGGCTCAGCATCGCCGGAGCTGCTTCGACGACGCCATTGGCGGTGCTGACGCGGGCGGTGAAGGATAGTGCGCTCGGTGTCAGCCCGAGCCGGCGTGCGGTCGAAATGTTGATGGCAATGGCGCTTGCGCCGGTATCGACCAGGCCGCGTTCGGAACGGCCGTTGATGCGGAAGGTGCCGAAGTAATGTCCTCTCCCATCCGCCTCGAGCACCACGCTCCGCCCGGTCGCATATTTGGCCGTGGTCGTGGGTGGAACCGCAGGTTCTTCGGCAGCCGTCTTGTCGCCACCTTGCGTCAGGGCCGTCGTTGCCAGGTGCGGAACCACCATGGCTGCAAGCGCGGCCACACCAGCCAATGCGAGCAAACGGACGAGCATGGGCATTCCCCCTCAACGGCATCGGATGCAGCAAACTCGAATTGCTGCTGAAACCTTCTATGCGCCAGAAGAATGGCACACCGCTTAGGGGCAGTAGACCGGATGACGCCTAAGACGACATAAAAAAGCCGCCGGAAACCGGCGGCTTTCTTGCAGATCTGCAATCCTGGTTAAGGATCAGGAAATCATTTGGTGCCGTACATGCGGTCACCCGCATCACCGAGACCGGGCATGATATAGCCGAGCTCGTTCAAGTGGCTATCGATCGACGCGGTAAAGATCGGCACGTCCGGATGTACACTCTGAAAGTTGCGGATACCCTCGGGGGCGGCAAGCAGGCAGAGGAAGCGGATGTTCTTGGCGCCGCGTTCCTTCAGCTTGTCGATTGCCGCAATCGAAGAATTGCCGGTGGCGAGCATCGGGTCGACGACGATGATCAGGCGTTCGGACAGGCTTTCCGGCGCCTTGAAGAAATATTCCACCGCCTGCAGCGTCTCATGGTCGCGATAGACGCCGATGTGGGAGACGCGAGCGGAAGGCACCAGTTCGAGCATGCCTTCGAGCAGACCGTTGCCGGCACGCAGGATAGACGCGAAGACCAGCTTCTTGCCTTCGAGGATCGGCGAGTCGATTTCCTGCAGCGGCGTTTCGATCCGCTCCATCGTCAGTTCGAGATCGCGCGTCACCTCGTAGCAGAGCAAGGTCGAAATCTCTCGGAGAAGCCGGCGGAAACCTGCAGTCGAGGTCTCCTTCTTGCGCATGATGGTCAGCTTGTGTTGCACAAGCGGATGATCGATCACTGTAACGCCGTTCATGGCTCACCTTTCCGGATTTTTTGTATCCGTCCTTTTTCCATGGAATGCGTCATTGCCGCAAGGGTGTTGACCGGCAGGAGAGCGTCATCCCCAGCCGGCCAACCCGAAACGGGAAAGCGGTCCTCAGATGCGCGCGAGCAGCCGCTGGCGTGTCGGCTCGTCGACGAAGGCCGCCTCGATCGCCGTGCGGGTCATGCCGTTGATCTCTGCGTCGGTGAAGCCCATGACCGCAGAGGCGATGTCATACTCCTGCGCAAGCGAAGTGTGGAAGAACGGCGGATCGTCGGAGTTGAGCGTCACGCGCACGCCAGCTGCGTGAAGAGCTCTCAGCGGATGCGAGGCGAAGTCCGGGAAGACCTGCAGCGAAATGTTTGAGCCGGGGCAGACTTCCAGCACGACGCCCGTGTCGGCAAGGCGCCGCACCAGCTCCATGTCTTCGATCGCCCGCACACCGTGGCTGATACGGGACGGCCGAACATGGTCGAGCGCGTCGCGGACGCTGAAGGCGCCGGAGAGCTCGCCCGCATGGATCGTCAGGCCGAGGCCGGCGTCACGGACGATGTCGAAGGCGCGTGCAAAATCGGCTACCTTGTGCATGCGCTCCTCGCCGGCAAGGTTGAAACCGGTGACGAGCGCGTGCTCCCGCTTGGCCGCGAATTCGGCGGTCTTGATCACGGACTCCGGGCCGAGATGGCGGATGCCGGTGATCAGCATGCGCGACTCGATCCCGGTCTTTTGCCTGGCGGACTCCATGCCGGCGGCAAGACCCTCGAGATAGGCCTTCGCACCAAGGCCGATTGTGTTGCCGTGGTCGGGCGAAACGATGATCTCGCTGTAGATCGTGCCGGCCTCGGCCAGCTCCGTCAGATAGGCTTCCGCCAGCAGCGCATAGTCTTCCTCGGTGCGAAACAGCGAGGCGATGGCGTCGTAGCACTTCACGAAACTGGTGAAGTCTTCCCAGACGTAGGCCTTGTCGCGGATGATCGCACTGGTATCGATGCCGTATTTCTCGGCCTGGGACAACGCCAGTTCGGGCGGCGTCGCGCCCTCGATATGGCAATGCAGTTCCGCCTTCTTCAGATGTGCGGTCAAATGAGGCTTCTCCCATGGTGGCCCGGCGCTATGCCGAGATGTTTGGCGACGGTTTCGCCGATATGCGCGAAGGTGTTGGCGACGCCGAGCGAGCGGCTACGCAGCGCCGGGCCGAACATCAGCACAGGCACGCGTTCACGCGTGTGGTCGGTGCCTCGCCAGGTCGGGTCGCAGCCGTGATCGGCGGTCAGGATGACGATATCTGTTGGTTGCAGGCGGCGGTCGAGGTCCGGCAGGCGCGCATCGAAGGCCTCGAGTGCTGCGGCATAGCCGGCGACGTCGCGACGGTGGCCGTAGTGCATGTCGAAATCGACGAAGTTGGTGAAGACCAGGCTGCCGTCCTCGGCCTCGTCGATGGCCGCGAGGCTTGCGTCGAAGAGCGCCATGTTGCCGTCGGCTTTCGTCAGTTTCGTCACACCCTGATGGGCGAAGATGTCACCGATCTTGCCGATGGCATGGACCAGACGCCCCGCCTCCGTCAGCCGGTCGAGGACCGTTGGTTCGGGTGGTAGCACGGAATAGTCGCGGCGATTGCCGGTCCGGATGAAGGTCTGCGGGCTCGTGCCGACGAAGGGGCGTGCGATCACCCGGCCGATATTGTAGTCGTCGACCAGACGGCGGACGGTCTGGCAAAGCTCAAGCAGGCGATCGAGCCCGAAGGCCTGTTCATGCGCCGCAATCTGGAAGACCGAGTCCGAGGAAGTGTAGCAGATCGGCTTGCCGCTCCGCAGGTGCTCTTCGCCATGGCGGGCGATGATATCAGTGCCGGAGGCGTGGCAATTGCCAAGGATGCCCGGAATGTTTCCCTCGCGGCAGATCGCCTCGACAAGCTCGGGCGGAAAGGCGTCGCCTTCGGAAGAGAAGTAACCCCAGTCGAACATCACCGGCGTGCCGGCGATTTCCCAATGCCCGGAGGGTGTGTCTTTGCCGCGCGAGACCTCGCTTGCGGCGCCAAAGGCACCATAGACGCGATTGGGCACCGGCATGCCCTGTGGGATCGTGCCGTTGGCGAGCTTGGCCGCATGAACAAGGCCAAGGGCGGACATGTTCGGCAGACTGAGCGGGCCTTGACGCAGGCCCGCCCGGTCGGCAGCGCCTGTGGCGCAATACTCGGCGATATGTCCAAGCGTGTTGGCGCCAAGATCACCATAGGCTTCGGCATCCGGCGCGCCGCCTATGCCGAAAGAATCGAGAACGAAGAGAAACGCACGCGCCATGATGCACCTGACAGCGGAAGCGCGAAAGCAATGCGCTCCGAAAGCTTCTGGAAGAGCGCGACGACGCCTGACGGCGTCGCAACGCGCAATCTCGAAGGGATAACGCTGCACACGGTGCAATGCAATTGCACCGGATAGGTGCCCGATCAGCAATCAGTGCATTTTATCGACTGGGCGAGGCGCGAATGGAAGTAGGCCGTCTTGGAGAGGTTTATCGTCTTCGCAGTGGCCTCAAGGCTCGGAGCGTAGAGCAGCAACTCATGCGGTACTGTCAGCTCCGTCCGAATAACGAAGGATTTGTTGGCCGTGAATTGGCCGGGCAGGGCGACCTTCGAATTGACGGTGTAGGGAACTGCGCCGGCTTGATCGCGCGACCAAATGACGGTGCCTTCGTTGGTGCCCGAGACTTCGATACCGGTGATCTTCAGCGTGTAGTTCGCGTTCCCATAGGGCTGCAGAATGCTCTTGGCGATGTTCGGCACGTTGGCGAGGAAGGCTTTGTTGACTTCCGATTGCTGCGCGATGATGTCAGCGACCGCACTTGCAGCGCGCGCGGTCTTGCCCGCGACCGTAAAGCCGACAGATAGCTCGAAGGCGCCGAGATAGGTCATGATCAGCAAGGGTGCGACAATCGCGAATTCGACGGCTCCGACGCCGCGCCGGTCGCGTCGCAGCGCGCGAAACTTACCGGTAATCGCTTTGAGGTTCTTTTGCATCGCAATCTGCTTCACGGCGAACCTCACTCGTTCTCGTTTCGGAAGGTGGCAGTCGCCACCATGAGATAATCCTTCGGCATGCTCGCGCCGGCGGGTCGCAAATTGGTGACGAACGGTCGGACGAGGTCGGTGATCACGCTCCAGCGATAGTAGGCACGCACCACATTGAAGCTGCCCGGACCGCCGGGGGCAAACTTGAAGCCGGTCGTATCAATATCTGTCGAACCTGCCTTGCGCGGGATGTTCACTGGAAATTTGCTGAGGTCCGTGACCGCGCGAACGTCGAGATAGAACTGCGAAGGCTGGACGGCTTCGGTGGCTGAACATTTCATCAGGATCGAGATTTCATTACAGAAGGCCTGGCGAAACTGCGCCTGAGTCATATCCGTGGCCTTGCCCCGCTGGAAGGTAATCTGGCCGGTGCGAACCTTGCGCGCCATCGTCTCCGTCGCGTTCGCCAGGAGCTGGTCGCCATAGAAGGCGGCAAAGGTTTCGAGCGAGGCGAAAATCACGAGGAAGAAGGGCAGGGCGAGGATTGCGAACTCGATGCTCGTCGTGCCTTTGCGGTTGCGGATGAAGCGGCGCAGAAGGCCTTTTCGCCTGAAATCAGGCTCGCTCGCACGTTCGATTGCCTGCTCGATGCTCATTGTGCCGTCCCATCATGTTACGCCAGACGGGCGGCAGATTATGGAGCAAGCGTTGATATTTCGTTCCTGCCGATCAGGTGCATTTTAACGAATCGCGGGTCAAAACCCATAAAATTCAGTTGGTGCTACCTGTGGTTTTACGCTCCGCGTGCCGTTCACAATTTGGCGTACAGGAGAGCACGGTGCGCGACGTCTGCTTGTAGACGCGTACGGTGTTGCCTTCATCTATCGAGACCAGAATCCGCTCATCGACGATGGCGTTTCCGTCCTGGTCGAGGATGACCAGATTGGTCGTGCCGAAATTGCGGCCGGTGATGACGATGGTTCGGGCGTCGGCAACCGTGGCGTCTGCCACTTCGGCATTGCCGATGATGACTTTGCTGACCGGGCGGTCGAGTTTGAGCACGCGCGCATGATCCATATAGACGCGCATCATGTCGTTCTCTGCGCCAGCGGCGATCGCCGGGCCGAGCGATGCGATCACGAAAGCAAACAGGGCGGCTCGGCCGGTCGCGGATGGCATGGTCATGGCGGGTCCTTGAGGTGATGCTCACGCCATACTCACTCGTCTTGGTGAATGAACCGTTAAACCGCTCATTTCGAGACCGGATGGTCGCTGTGCCGTTTTCTGTTCGTTTACCCAAAAATCAGGGACGCACCGTTAACCTGTCGGTAACCGCCTTCTTTAAGTCGATGGAAATGCGCCAAGACTAATTTGAGGTCATCCGATCAACGGCAAACAGTTGGCGGAAGTGCTGAACAACAACTGTGAAGTAGGAGAATCATCATGAAGAAGATTTTTGCCCGTCTGATGAAGGACGAGTCCGGCGCGACCGCTATCGAGTACGGCCTGATCGCCGCCCTCATCTCGGTTGCCCTCATTGCTGGCGCAAGCACACTTGGCAACGCGCTCAACACCACGTTCGACGGCCTGGGCACCAAGCTTACGGAAAGCACGGGCAGCCTCTAATCGGACTGGCCGGTTCAAGCGGGGAGACATTCGCATGGCGAAGATTTTCCGCTGCTTGCGGCGGGATGACAGCGGCGCAACTGCCATCGAGTATGGTCTGATCGCGGCGCTCGTTTCCGCAGCCCTGATCGCTGGTGCAACCACGCTTGGCAATACCCTCGATTCCGCGCTCAACAAGATCGGATCGAATATTGCGACAAGCGGCAAGATCTAACGAACCGGTCCCGCAATAGACTGAAATGGAGCCGCTGCAAAAGCGGCTCCATTGTTATCTGGAACCCCATGGGGAACCAGAGATTACGTGCGCTCTTCTTGGAGGCAGGAACCATGACTGAGGCTGCCATTTTCGTGGTTTTCCCATTTTGCCTTGGGTTTGCAGCCTTTTCAGACCTGCTGACCATGACGATTCCCAATCGCGTTTCGGTGGTGCTTCTGGGCAGTTTTCTTGTCGTGGCGCTGATGGCGGGACTCGATTTCGGGGAGATCGGCCTGCATATGGCTGCGGCCCTGGCTGTCTTTGCCGTGTGCTTCGGCCTGTTTGCTGTAAATGTCATGGGCGGCGGCGACGCCAAGCTCTTGACTGCCAGCGCCGTCTGGTTCGGGTTGACCCCGTCTTTGACCGCTTTTCTGCTCTACGTCGCCATTTTCGGAGGCTTGCTGACGCTTGCGATCCTGATGTTGCGCCGGCAGGAAAACACGATACTGGCGAGTGGCATCCCGGTTCCGCAGCTCTTGCTGACGGCCAAGAAGATCCCCTATGGCGTCGCAATCGCGCTCGGCGGCTTTGCTGCCTATCCGGCTTCACCGCTTATGGAGGCGGCCTTTGCACGCCTTTCCTGAGGCCCGGGCGCAGGGCGTCATCTTTCGTTAACTCTCCTCATAAGCAATCCGTTAACTATAATTACACCAATTCCTGATCAATCTGACCCTGGCAATTTTTCGGGGCTCGGAAACGATCATGAAACCGGTTCGCATCATCATACTGGCGGTGGCCGTTCTATCGGCTGCAATGGCTGGTCTATTGGCGATGAAACTGACGCGCGCACCTGCGCCGTTGACCGCCGAGCCTCTGATCGAGCGGGCCCCGACTATCAACGTCCTGGTTGCCAGCAAGAGCCTGCCTGTCGGATCGCGCCTGGGCGGGGATTCCATCCAGTGGATGGCCTGGCCGAAGGACGGAGTGGTTGACGGCCTCATCACCGACGAAAATCAACCGTCAGCAATCGACGACCTCACTGGAGCCGTCGTGCGTTTGCCGATCTTCAACGGCGAGCCGGTCCGTCACGAAAAGGTTGCAGACTCGTCCAACCGCATCATGTCGTCGCTGCTGCCGGCAGGCAAACGCGCCGTTGCGACCGAAATCACGGTCGCGACAGGTGCCGGTGGCTTCATCCTTCCGAACGACCGGGTCGACGTCATCATGGTCCGCAAGGGCGATGGCGAACACTACCTGACCGAAACAGTGCTCAGTAATGTACGCGTCCTGGCCATCGACCAGCAGGTCGAGGAGAAGGAAGATGGCACGAAATCCGTCGTCGGCACCACCGCCACACTGGAGCTGACGCCCGACCAGTCGAAGGTGATGACGGTCGCGCAGCAGATGGCCGAGCGCATTTCATTGGCGCTCAGAAGCGTCGCCGACGCACAGGAATCCGACACCGACGCCGCAGACTACCTGTTGAGCGGCGACGGTCAGCCGAGCATCCAGGTCATCAAGTCCGGGTCCATCGTCAAGAGCGATGGTGCCGTCGGCCAATCACAGCAGTAACCAGGTTAGAACGGGGCTTAAGGTGAAGCGGAGCGGAAACAAATTTCGGGCGTCTGTCGCAGCCGGTTTATCCTTCTGCCTGGCGTTTTCTGGCACGTATTTGCCGACGCCGCCGACGGCATTGGCGGCTGCTTCGTCGGTCGTACGGATCGTCGAAAGCGGCCCTGGCGTAAAGAAGAAGGTCAGTCTTGGCTTGAACAAGGCCGTGGTCGTCGACCTGCCCGCGGACGCGCACGACATTCTCGTCGCAGACCCATCGCTGGCCGACGCTGTGACCCGTACGTCACGACGTATCTACCTCTTCGGCAAGTCCGTCGGCCAGACCAACATTTTTGTCTTCGGCCCCAACGGCGAGGAGATCGTCAGCCTCGACATCGAGGTTGAACGCGATATTGCCAACCTTCAGTCGAATTTGCGCCGCTTCATTCCGGACGCCGATATCAACGTCGAGATTATCTCGGACAACATCGTGCTGACCGGAACGGTGCGCACGCCGCTCGATTCTACCCGTGCCGTCGATCTCGCCAAGGCCTTCCTCCAGGGCGGTGAGGCGACCACGCGCAACATTACCGCGCAAGGCAACAACGGCGATGCGGACATCTTTGCTGAAGACCGGCAGGTTTCGCAGATCGTCAACCTGCTGACAATCGACGGCGATGACCAGGTCAACCTCAAGGTCACCGTTGCCGAAGTCAGCCGCCAGGTGCTGAAGCAGCTCGGTTTCAACGGCCGCGTCAGCGACGGCGAAAGCGGCATCGGTTTCCGCAATCCGGCCAACCTCGGCGATGCGGTCGGTGTCGGTGTCAACGCGATTGCTAAAGGGACGATCGGCGGAACGACGATCTCGAGCTACATCAATGCGATGGAGCAAGCGGGCGTGATGCGCACGCTGGCCGAGCCGAGCCTGACGGCGATTTCCGGGCAGGAAGCAAAGTTCTATGTCGGCGGTGAATTCCGCATGGCGGGAACACAGGAAGTCACGACTGACAAGGATACCGGCGAAGACAAGGTCACGCGCGAAGTCAATGACGTCGAATACGGTATCCGCCTCAACTTCAAGCCCGTCGTCCTGGGCCCAGGGCGTATCAGCCTGCAGATCGAGACGAACGTCTCGGAACCCACCTATGAGGGATCGGTTGTCACCGGCAACGGCAAAGCCAGCGTTCCGGGCAACACTTTCCTCGGGATCCGCAGGCGCGAAGCTTCGACCAGCGTCGAACTGCCGTCCGGCGGCTCGATCGTGATCGCCGGCCTGGTTCAGGACAACATCCGCCAAGCGATGTCCGGCCTGCCGGGAGCGGCGAAGATCCCGATCCTCGGAACGCTGTTCCGCAGCAAGGATTTCGTGCGCAACGAGACCGAGCTTGTCATCATTGCGACGCCCTATCTGGTCCGTCCCGTCGCCAGAAGCGCGATCTCCCGGCCTGACGACAATTTCAATCCGGCCAATGATCTCGACAGCTACTTCCTTGGCCGCGTGAACCGCATCTACGGACGGCCGGAGGCGGCCGCTCCGGCGGGTCGCTACCACGGCAATGTCGGCTTCATTTACAAATAGGTCGGGTCATGACGCATCGAACCGGTTCCCACGAGACACCTGAAAGGCCGAATGCCATGTCCATGAGCACATCCAGCGCCTTCATGCGATGCACGAGCCGCATGGCCATGCTGGCCATTGCTGGCATTTTCCTTGCGAGCTGCGGTACGAGGGACAATCTCGCCACTGGCTCAATTCCGGACGACTATCGCACCAGGCATCCAATCGTGCTTGCTGAAGGCGAACGCGCGATCGACATTCCGATCGCTTCGGGCGATCACCGCCTGACCCAGGGCACGCGTGACGTCATCGCCGGGTTCGCCTCTGACTATCGCAATTCGGCAAGCGGCGTCGTGCAGATCATGATGCCGCGCGGCGCGGCCAACAGCAGTGCGGCCCAAACGATGCGCAGAGAAATTCGCGGCGTCCTGGTTGCCGCCGGCGTCCCGGCCAAGCGCCTGCTCGAGACCAGCTACGACGCTGGACCCTACGGAGACGCGGCACCGATCCGCTTGAGCTACGTTGCGATCACCGCCCAGACGGCGCCCTGCGGCACTTGGCCGGAAGATCTGAACCTCAACACGATGGAAAACAAGAACTACTACAATTTCGGCTGCGCCTCGCAATCGAACCTTGCAGCCCAGCTCGCCAACCCGACCGACCTCCTCGGTCCGCGCCAGACGTCGCCGATCGACGCGGTTCAGCGCGGTCAGGTGATCACGGACTGGCGCGGAACCGAGAAGAGCGACGGCCCGGTCGTCATCTTCAACTGATAACGGCGGGATGGAGACATGAGCACGATCGATTACAGGATCGAAGCCGGTGTCGAGGGGGACGATCCCTCCTTCGACCAGGTGCGTACGGGCGACCTGGAGCAGGTCCGCCCACTGCCGCGGATATCGATCCACGCCTTTTGCGAAACCAATGCGATGCAGCGGCTGATGGAGCGTTGCGGGCAGGACCGGCGCATGGCCAAGGTCAGCCTGCGGATCAACAGCGGCGGCATCGACGCGGCTGCAAACATGTTCGCGACCGTATCCACCCCCAATCTCATAATCCTCGAGACATCGACCGAACCGCGGTCGCTTCTGACCGAGCTGGCGCCGCTTGCAGCGGTCTGCGACCCGAGCACCAAGGTGATCCTCGTCGGCAAATACAACGACATCGGGCTCTATCGCGAACTCATCCGCAACGGCATTTCCGAATACATGGTCGCGCCAGTGGCCATGCCGGACATCCTGACTGCCGTTTCGGCGATCTTCGTTGATCCGGACGCGGAACCCCTTGGCCGAAGCATCGCCTTCATCGGTGCCAAGGGCGGCTGCGGTTCGTCCGTGATCGCGCACAACTGCGCCTGGGGCATTTCCAGCCTCTTCTCGACCGAGACCATTCTCGCCGATCTCGATCTGCCCTACGGCACGGCCAATATCGATTTCGACCAGGATCCACCGCAGGGCATTGCCGAAGCTGTATTCGCGCCGGAGCGCCTGGACGAAGTGTTCCTCGACCGGTTGCTGACCAAATGCTCCGATCACCTGTCGCTTCTGGCCGCCCCTTCCATGCTGGACCGGGCCTATGATTTCGAGACCGGTGCGTTCCACCCGATCCTGGAAATACTGCAGCGCAGTGCCCCCGTTTCCGTCCTTGACGTCCCGCATGTGTGGACGGACTGGACCCGCGCCGTGCTCGGCGAAGCCGACGAACTGGTGATCACGGCAACCCCTGATCTCGCCTCCCTGCGCAATACCAAGAACCTGCTCGACGCAATGAAGAAACTGCGTCCAAACGACAAACCGCCCCATCTGGTGCTGAACCAGGTCGGGATGCCGAAGCGTCCGGAGATTACGGCGAGCGAGTTCTGCGAATCGCTGGAAACCGAAGCGGTCGCGATTATTCCCTTTGACGCGGCCCTGTTCGGCAATGCGTCGAACAGCGGGCGGATGATCGCGGAGATCGACAAGAAGGCGCCGGCTGCCGAAACGTTTTCGCAGCTCGCACATCTTCTGACGGGCCGGGTAACGATGAAGAAGGCCCGGCGCGGCGGACTTGGCAAGGTGCTGGCCGCACTCGGCAGGAAATAGACAGGACGTAGGATCACGCAGATGTTTGGCAAACGCGGAAACGAAGGCTTCGGCAAGAGCGGTACCCCGGGTCCCGCCGTTCCTCCGCCCGTTGTGGCTGCGCAACCGGTGGCAATCGAACGGCCCGCCGTGCCTATTCTGGGCGAGCCGACATCCGCGATCCCCAAGGTCCAGCCCGCCGCCGCTCCGCCGACCCGACGCCGCACGGCACGAACGGAAGACTACTACGATACGAAATCGCAGGTATTTTCCGCGCTGATCGACACGATCGACCTGTCGCAGCTGGCCAAGCTCGATACCGAGAGCGCCCGCGAAGAAATTCGCGATATCGTCAACGACATCATCACGATCAAGAACTTCGCGATGTCGATCTCCGAGCAGGAGGAACTGCTCGACGACATCTGCAACGACGTGCTGGGTTACGGTCCGCTCGAGCCGCTGCTTGCCCGCGACGACATCGCCGACATCATGGTCAATGGCGCCGGTCAGACTTTCATCGAAGTCGGCGGCAAGGTCCAGGAATCCGAGATCCGCTTCCGCGACAACGCCCAACTCCTGTCGATCTGCCAGCGCATCGTCGGCCAGGTCGGCCGCCGCGTCGACGAATCGAGCCCGATCTGCGACGCCCGCCTGCCTGACGGATCACGCGTCAACGTCATCGCCCCGCCGCTTGCCATCGACGGAACGGCACTGACCATCCGCAAATTCAAGAAGGACAAGCTCACGCTGGAGCAGCTCGTCCGCTTCGGCTCGGTAACGCCGGAAGGCGCCGTCCTCTTGCAGATCATCGGCCGCGTCCGCTGTAACATCGTCATTTCGGGCGGCACCGGCTCGGGCAAGACGACATTGCTCAATTGCCTGACGCGCTACATCGACACCGACGAGCGGGTCATCACCTGTGAGGATACCGCGGAGTTGCAATTGCAACAGCCGCATGTCGTGCGTCTGGAAACGCGCCCGCCGAACATTGAAGGCGAGGGTGAGATCACCATGCGCGATCTCATCAAGAACTGCCTGCGTATGCGGCCGGAACGCATCATCGTCGGCGAAGTGCGTGGCCCTGAGGTTTTCGATCTGCTTCAGGCGATGAACACCGGTCATGACGGCTCGATGGGAACGATCCACGCCAACACGCCGCGCGAGTGCCTGAGCCGCATGGAATCGATGATCGCCCTGGGCGGTTATAGCCTGCCGGCCAAGACCGTGCGCGAGATCATTGCCGGATCGGTGGACGTGATCATCCAGGCGTCGCGTCTGCGCGACGGCTCCCGCCGCATCACCCATATTACCGAGGTGGTGGGCATGGAAGGCGACGTGATCATCACGCAGGACCTGATGCGCTACGAGATCGATGGCGAGGACGCCAACGGACGCATCATTGGCCGCCACACCTCGACCGGCATCGGCCGCCCGCATTTCTGGGATCGCGCCCGTTATTTCAACGAGGACAAACGCCTGGCCTCCACCCTTGACGCCATGGACAAGAACTAGGAGCTGCGATGTTCGGCATAGACATCACCGTTCTGGCGTTGGCCGCTCTTGTCGCCATATCGGCGGCGGCGCTGGCCTACGTCCTATTGTTCTCGCGTATCGAAAGCGAAAAGAAAGCGGAAGGCCGCGTGCGCAAGGTCAGTGCGGCTGAAACGGACCGTGCCAAGGTGAAGGCAGCGCGTGACCGTGTCAGCGAACTGTCGAAGCGGCGCAAATCCGTCCAGGATTCGTTGAAGGAACTCGAGAAGAAGCAGCAGGAACGCTCGGCCAAGTCTTCCCCTTCGATGAAGGTGCGGCTGACCCAGGCGGATCTTTCGATGTCCGTCGGACGCTTCTATCTGTACAGCGCGCTCTTCGGCGTCTTCGCCTTTCTCGTCGCCCTGATCATGGGAGCCGGGCCCGCCATCGGTCTCGGTATCGCCGTGATCGCCGGCCTTGGCCTGCCTCGCTGGTCCGTCGGCTTCCTGGTCAAACGACGCTGCAAGAAGTTTCTCGAGGAATTCCCGAACGCTCTCGAGATCATGGTCCGCTCGATCAAATCGGGCCTGCCGCTCAATGATGCGCTCCGCCTCATTGCCGCCGACGGCCAGGAGCCGGTCAGGACCGAGTTTCGCCGCGTGGTGGAATCCCAGCAGGTCGGCTTGAGCGTCACCGAAGCCTGCGCCCGCATGATCAACAGCATTCCTTTGCCCGAGGTGAACTTCTTCGCGATCGTGATCGCCATTCAGGCGCAGGCGGGCGGCAACCTCTCGGAAGCCCTCAGCAACCTGTCGAAGGTACTGCGCGAACGCAAGAAGATGAGGGCAAAGGTTGGTGCGATGTCCATGGAGGCCAAGGCATCCGCTTGCATTATCGGTGCCCTGCCGTTCATCGTTGCCTTGCTGGTTTACCTGACGTCACCCGCCTACATGATGGTCCTGTTCACCGATCCGCGCGGTCACCTGATTATCGGTCTCGGCCTCTTCTGGATGAGCGTCGGCATCATGGTGATGCGCAACATGATCAACTTCGATATCTGAGGGGCATCGATGAATACGGGCCTGATCAAGACACTGACTGATCCGAACGTCCTCCTTGCGGTTCTGGTCTCACTCGCCGTGCTCGCGACCTTCTATTCTCTCATCGTGCCGTTCTTCGAACGGGGAGATCTTGGAAAGCGGATGAAGTCGGTCGCCAGCGAGCGGGAGCAGATCCGGGCCCGCGAACGCGCGCGGCTTGCCGACGTACAGAGCGGCAGAGCAAGCCTGCGTGGCCAGAACAACGCCTCCATCCGCCAGATCGTCGAACGGCTCAACCTGCGCACCGCACTCATGGATGAGAACACCGTCAACCGTTTGAAAATGGCCGGCTTCCGCTCGCAGAACGCCCTCAATACTTTCCTGTTCGCGCGTTTCTGCCTGCCTTTCCTGTTTCTGCTCGTCGCGATCGTCTACATCTTCGTGCTCGGTAACTTTGCCGAGAAGCCATTGATGGTGCGTCTCTTTTTCGCGATCGGTTTCGCCTATCTCGGCTTCTATGCGCCCAACATCATTGTCGCCAACGCGGTCTCCAAGCGCCAGCACTCGATCCGGCGCGCCTGGCCGGATGCTCTGGACCTGCTACTGATCTGCGTTGAATCCGGCGTGTCGATGGAGCTGGCCATGCGGCGTGTCGCCGACGAAATCGCGGCCCAGTCACAGCCTCTCGCGGAAGAACTGGTACTCACGACGGCAGAACTTTCCTTCCTGCCCGAGCGTCGTGCAGCGCTTGAAAACCTCGGCGTCCGCACCGGCCTGGACGAGGTCAGGTCGGTCGTCCAGGCCCTTATCCAGGCGGATCGCTACGGCACGCCGATCGCCCAGGCCTTGCGCGTTCTTGCGCAGGAAAGCCGCGATCAGCGCATGACAGCGGCCGAGAAGAAGGCCGCGGCATTGCCACCGAAACTGACGGTGCCGATGATCCTCTTCTTCCTGCCCGTTCTGGTCGCCGTTATTCTCGGGCCTGCTGGCATCCAGGTTGCCGACAAGTTCTAAGGCGCCCCGCTTGAAGGTTGGTCGCGGGCGTGGAAAGCTCTGGAGCAAGGGCGCCGGCACTCTTCGGGGCCTTCCAAGGTCCAGGCCCAAGGGCGGACAACCAAAGCGATCGTTTCGCAAGAGCGGGACGCGATTGGTTGTGATTGAGCGCGCAAACGACTAAAGGTGTGGCAAGCTCAAACCTTGCTCCCGAAGGTTCCTTGAAAACAGGATCGCGCTCATGAAGCTGGTGACCGGCAACTCCAACCGCGCCCTTGCCGAAGCCATTGCCAATTACCTGGATCTCCCCCTGGCCGATTGCACGGTCAAGCGCTTCGCCGACCAGGAAATCCACGTTCAACTTCATGAGAACGTCCGCGGCGAGGACGTGTATATCCTCCAGTCAACAAGCACGCCTGCTGACGGCAATCTCATGGAGCTGTTGATTCTGACGGATACGCTGCGCCGCTCATCAGCTCGCCGTATTACCGCCGTCATCCCATATTTCGGCTATGCCCGTCAGGACCGCCGGGCCACTGGCCGCACACCGATCTCTGCGAAGCTGGTCGCCAACATGATCGCCGGTGCGGGTGTCAATCGGGTCATGACGCTCGATCTGCATACGGATCAGATTCAGGGCTTTTTCGATATTCCGACCGATAATCTTTATGCGGCGCCGGTGATGACCCGCGACATTGAAGGGCGCCACGACGTCCGCAACCTCATGGTCGTTTCGCCTGATGTGGGCGGCGTGGCGCGAGCCCGCGGCATCGCCAAGCGCATTGGGACCGATCTTGCGATCGTCGACAAACGGCGACCCCGCGCCGGCGTGTCGGAAGTGATGAACATTATTGGCGAAGTGTCCGGCAAAAGCTGTCTGCTGATCGACGACATCGTCGATAGCGGCGGGACGCTGATCAACGCGGCTGAGGCGTTGTTGGAGGCGGGCGCCACGGATGTTTCAGCCTATATCACCCACGGCGTTCTTTCCGAAGGTGCCTGCGAACGCATTGGTGCCAGCAGCCTCAAGGAATTGGTCGTGACCGACTCCATTCGCGAAACCGAAGCTCAGCGTCAAACCTCCAACATCAGACGCCTCGCCATCGCGCCATTGATAGGCGAAGCCTTGGCCCGCACGGCTAGAGACCAAAGCGTTTCAAGCCTTTTCAACTGATTGTCCGATGCAGTGCGGCGGCGCGGCTAGTTCGCGGCCTTGGCATTGTCAGCCTTGGCCAGCTGCTTCCAGGCACCCTGCTGAGAAAGCATCGAGCGCAGGTAGGCGACGTTCGCTTCCGCTTGTTCGCTGGAGAGCTCCTGTCGGGCGATCGTCTCGGCCTCCTGGAAACGTCCCTGAAGCCCGACGGCAAGTGCGAGATTCTGGCGCACGCTGCTGTCAGCGCCGGGCTGGCCGGTTGCCGACTTGAGATAGGTTTCCGCTGTGCGAAGGTCCTTGGTCAGAAGGTAGGACATGCCGAGGTTGGAAAGCACGGAAGGTTCGTTCGGCTTGAGTTCGAGCGCTTCGCGGTAGCGCGTGCGCGCCTCCTGCGGACGTCCGAGCTGGTCGAGGATCGCTCCCTCGGCCGATTTCAGCTTCCAGTCCGGACGGTCCGGGGTCTGGGCACGGCTGATCGTCGACAGCGCCTGATCGAGCTGGCCGGCCGCGGCCTGCGCCTTGCCATAGGCGCCGAGCACTTCCCGGTCCGACGGGTTGTTGATCGCGACCTGCTGCATGACGGCGAGGGCCTGCTCGTTGCGCCCGGTCATGCGCAGGAGGTTGGCGTAGTTGAGGCCAGCTTCGCGATCCCTGGGGTTCTTTTCATAGGCTTGGCCGATGCTCTCAGCCGCCGCCGAAAGTTCGGTTGCGGTCATCGACTGCACCGGTTTAGTAAGCCTTGAGATCGAGCCCGTCGTCAGCTCCTTCTTCGGCTGGTTGGCGCAGCCGGCGAGCGAAAGGGCCACCAGCGCAATCGCCGCGCCCTGGAGGAAATGAGTGGCTTTCAAGGGTGAAGTCGTGCGTTTGGCCATGAGTGTCCCCAGCATGCATTCGCGCACCTGAACTTCAGACAACACCGGCGCAACTTTCACTCCAGCAATAATCTGTTAACCCTAACAGAGCGTTAATGGCGCGATTCCATCTCTGTCAGCCGAGGACTTTCATGGCTCCCTATCAGTTCATCGAACGGCCGTCGCCGTTCAACACCAGCGCCGGCAAGACCCTGCCGATTTTCGCCGTCACGCCGGCGCATATCGAGACCGGGACGATCGATCCGATCGCTTTGGACTGGGCGCGCAAGGCTGGATTCACCGCCGATTCCGGCGCGGTTCTGTTGATCCCATCCGCTGACGGCCATCTCGGCGGTGCACTCTTCGGCCTCGGCAGCAACCCGTCGGAGGCGCCCTTCCTTGCCGGCAAGCTCGCGCGGGCGCTGCCGGCGGGCAAGTGGCACATCGAAACTGCGCCGCTCACGGCCAACCGGCTGGCGCTTGGCTATGGCCTCGGCTCCTATCGCTTCGAGCGCTACAAAGCCAGCAAGGGCGAGCCGCCGACGCTGCTGATCCCCGCCGACGCCGATGCCACCGACATCAAGCGGCAGCTTGCAGGCGTGTTCCTGGCGCGTGACCTCATCAACACGCCGACCAACGACATGGGCCCTGAGGCGCTCGAAGCGGCCTTCCGCGCGCTTGCCGCCCACTACAAGGCAGATGTCTCGGTCATATCAGGCGAGGCGCTGCTGACGCAGAACTTTCCGCTGGTTCATACCGTCGGCCGCGCAAGCGCCGAGGCGCCGCGTCTGCTCGAGCTGCGCTGGGGCAAGAAGGGCCACAAGAAGGTAACCCTCGTCGGCAAGGGCGTCTGCTTCGATACCGGCGGTCTCGACATCAAGCCGGCCTCTTCCATGCTGCTGATGAAGAAGGATATGGGCGGTGCCGCCAATGTCCTCGGTCTCGCCCTGATGATCATGGACGCCAAGCTCAAGATCGATCTGCGCGTCATCGTGCCTGTGGTGGAAAACTCGATCTCGGCCAACGCCTTCCGTCCCGGCGACATCTACCGCAGCCGCAAGGGGTTGACGGTTCAGATCGACAACACCGATGCCGAAGGCCGGCTGATCCTCGCCGATGCGCTCGCCTATGCCGACGAAGAGAAGACCGACCTCCTGGTCGACATGGCAACGCTGACCGGTGCCGCCCGCGTCGCGCTCGGCCCGGACCTGCCGCCCTTCTTCACCGACGATGCCGACCTTGCCCGTGATCTTTCGGAAGCAAGCCTCGAAGTCGATGATCCGATGTGGCGCATGCCGCTCCACAACGGCTACGACAAGGATGTCTCGGCGCGGATTGCAGATCTGACCAATGCGCCGGCGGGCGGGATGGCCGGTTCGATCACTGCCGCGCTCTTCCTCAGGCGCTTCGTCACCAACACCAAGAGCTGGGTGCATTTCGACATCTTCGGGTGGGCGCAGTCCGAACGGCCGCATTCGCCGGTTGGCGGCGAGGCACAGGCGATTCGGGCGCTCTACCAACATATCCAGGAGATGGCGAAGTAGCCGGACCGGCTGGCAGAAAGAAACGCTTGCGTAACGATCCGCCGCTATCGTGGCGGATCATCTTCCTGCGCAGGAGCCGCCATTGCCGATCGAGCTTACGCCTTCCCAGGCCCTAGGGCTTTGGCACTCGGTGTCGGTCGCTCAGGTTCGCGTCGACAGCCGCGACCTGACCTTGCGGCAGCTGGCGATCCTCCTGCATATCTATCTCGTGCCGCCGCCTCATACCGTTCGCGGCCTGGCAGCGACCCTCGGCGTCACCAAGCCGGTCATCACGCGGGCGCTCGATACAATGGGGGCGCTTGGCCTCGTCGATCGCGCCCGCGATGACCGTGATCGCCGCAACGTCGTCATCAAAAGGACAGTCGAGGGTGCTCTCTATCTTGAAAAATTTGGTGACCTGATCATTGATCAGGGCCGCAAACAGCCCAAGTGAGTAGATATGTCGACACTGCCCGATCGCCGCCTGAATGCCTACCGACCCGACCTCGCGGAGAACCGCCTTCGCGGTGTCGTGCAAGCCGAACGTTACGTCGAGGGAAGCGTTGCCCGTGTCTCGGTTCCGGTTACGCCGCTTCGGGCGCGGCCCGATCTCGGCTGCGGCACCGACACCGAGCTGCTGCTCGGCGAATCGGTGCGGGTGCTCGACACCAGCGAGAGCTGGTGCTGGGTGAAGGCCGATCTCGACGGCTATGTCGGCTACCTGCCGGAATATTGCCTCGCACCGGTGGTCAAAAGTCCGACGCACATCGTCTCGGCACCGCGCACTTTCGTCTATACCGGTCACGATCTGCGCTTCCCGACTGTCTATCCGCTTTCGATGGGCAGCCGGTTGACGGTTGTCGATGAGCGCGAAACCCGCGGAACGCGCTACTTCCTGCTCGACGGTGGCCAGGCGGTTATCGCCAATCACTGCATCGAGGTCGGCAGTGTCGTGCCGGAAGACTATGTCTCGGTCGCTGCCCGCTTCGTCGAAACGCCCTATCTCTGGGGTGGACGCTCCGGCTTCGGCATCGATTGCTCCGGTCTCGTGCAATTGTCGATGATGATGGTAGGCAGGCAAGCACCGCGCGATTCCGACATGCAGGCAGCAGGTCTGGGAACGCCGATTGCGCGCGAAGAGCTCAAGCGCGGCGACCTCGTCTTCTGGAAGGGGCACGTCGCGCTGATGGAGGACGACGAAACCTTGATCCACGCCAACGGCCATACGATGACGGTTGCGCGCGAAGGGTTGGAAGCCTCGATCGAGCGGATTGGCTGGCTCTATGAGCAGCCGACGGGCTATCGCCGTCCCTGACCGCCGCGCTTGATAAGGCGTTACGCAATATAAGCGGCACGCCTCACCTTCGCGAGATCAATAGCCGGCTACCTTATCGACCACGTGTTCAAGCGATTGGCCGCTTTCGAAGCGGGCGATCTGCTGCTCGACATGGCGGAACAGTGCCTTGACGTCCGAGGATGCCGCAACGTGCGGCGTCACATAGACGTTTGGCATGGTCCAGAAGCGGCTGTCGCGGACGAGCGGCTCCTCCTCGAAGACATCGAGCGAGGCGCCGCCGAGCACGCCGCTGTCGAGCGCGCTCAGGATATCGGCTTCCACCTGGCTGCCGCCGCGGCCGGCATTGATGAACGCCGGTGCCCCGAAAGGACCGTTGCGGCTAAGCTTGGCAAACAGGCGCAGATTGAAGATGCCGCGGGTGTCCGGCGTCAGCGGCAACAGCCCGACGAGGAAATCCGTGCGGGCGAGAAAGCTGTCGAGTTCGTTGCCGCCAAAGGTTTCGATGCCCTCGACGGTTCTTTTGCTGCGCGACCAGCCGACGACCTTGAAGCCCATGGTGGAAAGCTTGCGGGCGGCATCCTGGCCGAGAACGCCCATGCCCATGATACCGACAGTGATATCGGCCGCCTCCGGCTGGCTGAGATCGCGCCATTCGCGCTTCGCCGCCAGCGCCTCGTAGGCGCGGTGCTGGCGCAGATGCAGGAGGCATTGCATGACCACCCATTCGCTCATGCGCGTCGTCAGCGTCTGGTCGACGAAGCGCACCAGCGGCACTTCGGGCAGGCCCGGCAGCGTCAGAACGTGATCGACCCCGGCGCCGCCGGAGAAGACCACCTTGAGGTCCGGCGCCCGTTCGAAGAGATCCGGTGCCGATTTCCAGACCACCGCATAGTCGATGCCCGAGAGATCGCGATTGTGGTGCACCACATCGGCGCGGTTGATCACCTCGCGATCGGGAAAGGCGCCGCGAAGAGCCTCCTCCACCTCGTTCGGAATGAACTTCAGGTCTACGATGACGGGGCTTTTTGCGGGCATTGCGGACACCTATTGGCGGATCGCGGTCAGATTGACGGCTTCGAGATTGAAGGCCGCTGCCATCAGCGCCTTCGTGTAGTCTTGGCTGGGCGCATTGAAGATGCGCTCGGCCGATCCCTGTTCCACCACCTTGCCCATGCGCATCACGATCATCTCGTTGGCAAGGGCGCGCACGACCTTCAGGTCGTGGCTGATGAACAGGTAGGCGAGGTCGTGCTTGCTTTGCAGGTCGCGCAAGAGATCGACCACCTGTGCCTGCACGCTCATGTCGAGCGCCGAGGTCGGTTCGTCGAGCATGACGAACTGCGGCTTCAGCACCATGGCGCGGGCGATGGCGATGCGCTGGCGCTGGCCGCCGGAGAATTCGTGGGGATAGCGCCAGCGTGTCGTAGGATCGAGCCCGACCTCCTCGAGCGCCGCGGCAACGCGTGCATCGCGCTCGTTTTCGGATAGGGAACGCTCGTGGATCTTCAGGCCTTCGGCAATGATGTCGGCGACCGACATGCGCGGGCTGAGCGATCCGTAAGGATCCTGGAAGACGATCTGCATCCGGTTTCGAAGCGGCCGCATCTCGTTGAAGCTGTAACGGTCGATGTCCTTGCCGACGAAGGCGATGCGCCCCTTCGACGAGATCAGCCGCGTCAGCGCTAGGCCCAGTGTCGTCTTGCCGGAACCGGATTCGCCGACGACGCCGAGCGTCTGGCCGGCACGCAGCTTCAGGTCGATGCCGTCGACGGCCTTCACATGGTCGACTACCTTGCGCATGAAGCCTGCCTTGATCGGGAACCAGACCTTCATCTCGGAAGCTTCCATCACGATCGGCTTCGAGGCATCTGATGGCGGTGGATTGCCCTTCGGTTCCGACGCGAGCAGATGGCGGGTATAGGCGTGCTGCGGATTGGCAAAGATCTCGGCGGTCGGCCCGGTCTCGACGATCTTGCCCTTGGTCATCACGCAGACCCGGTCGGCAATCTTGCGCACGATGCCGAGGTCGTGGGTGATGAACAGCATCGACATGCCGTGCTCGTCCTTGAGCTTCTTCAAAAGCTCGAGGATCTGCGCCTGTACGGTAACATCGAGCGCTGTCGTAGGCTCGTCGGCGATCAAGAGCTCGGGCCGGTTGGCAAGCGCCATGGCGATCATGACACGCTGGCGCTGGCCGCCGGAAAGCTCGTGCGGATAGGCGCTCAAGCGTTTCTCCGGCTCGCGGATGCCGACCTGGTTCAAGAGTTCGAGAATGCGCGCGCGCCGGGCTGCGCCCTCCAGGCCCTGGTGCAATTCGAGGATCTCGCCGATCTGCCGCTCGATCGAATGCAGCGGGTTGAGCGAGGTCATCGGCTCCTGGAAGATCATGGTAATGTCGTTGCCGCGGGCGTTGCGCAGCTCCGCATCGCTGGCCTTCAGGAGGTCCTTGCCGTTGAACAGGATTTCGCCGCTCGGATGGCTGGCGGACGGGTAGGGCAGAAGCTTCAGGATCGAGTTCGCGGAGACCGACTTGCCGGAGCCGGATTCACCGACGAGCGCCACGGTTTCCCCGCGCTTGATCTCGAAGGAAATGTGGTCGACGGCAACAGACGTGTTGCCGCCCTGGTGAAAGGCGACCGAGAGGTCGCGCACGGAGAGGATGGGATCTGTCATCGTCGCGCTCACCGGAATGTCTTTCTCGGATCGAAGGCATCGCGCGTCGCTTCGCCGACGAAGATCAGCAGCGATAGCATCAGCGACATCACACAGAAGGCCGTCAGACCGAGCCAGGGCGCCTGAAGGTTGGACTTGCCCTGGGCGATCATCTCGCCGAGCGAGGGAGAACCCGGCGGCATGCCGAAGCCGAGGAAGTCGAGCGAGGTCAGGGTCGTGATCGAACCGGAGAGGATGAAGGGCAGGAAGGTCAGCGTTGCGACCATCGCGTTCGGCAGGAGGTGGCGATACATGATCGTGCCGTTGCCGACGCCGAGCGCCCGGGCCGCGTTCACATATTCGAAGTTGCGCGCCCTCAGGAACTCGGCGCGCACCACCCCGACGAAGCCGACCCAGGAAAACAGCAGCATGATGCCGAGCAGGATGAAGAAGCCGGGCGGCAGGATCGCGGCGATGATCAGCAGGATGTAAAGCACCGGCATCGACGACCAGATCTCGATGAAGCGCTGCATCAGCAGATCGGTCCATCCGCCGAAATAGCCCTGGACGGCGCCGGCCGTGACGCCGATCACCGCCGATGCGATGGTGAGCGTCAGGCCGAAAAGCACCGAGATGCGGAAGCCGTAGATCATCCGAGCCATGACGTCACGCGCCTGGTCGTCGGTGCCGAGCCAGTTGAGATTGCCGACGATGCAATTGCGGTCGTTGGTCTTCTCCGGATAGGCGGAGCACCGCTCTTCCTTGTCCATCAGCCAGAATGGCTTGGTGGGCGCCGAATGGGGAATGTTGGAGTTGACCGTCTGGTAGGAGTAGCGGACCGGCGGCCAGATCATCCAGCCATTGGCCTCGATCTCGTCGCGAATGAAATCCGATCGATAGTCGGTTTCAGCCAGGAAACCGCCGAACTTCTCCTCGGGGTAATTGATCACCACCGGGAACAGGATCTCGCCCTTGTAGGATGCGACGATCGGCCTGTCATTGGCGATGAACTCTGCCAGGAGGCTGAGCACGAAAAGCAGGAGGAATATCCAGAGCGACCAGTAGCCACGCCGGTTCGCCTTGAAATTCTGCCAGCGCCGCTGGTTGACCGGGGATAGCCAGCCGCGTGGCGGCATGGCCGCGGGCGCAGTCGGAGAGGTCGTCACGTCAGCCATCAGACGTCCCTCCGCTCGAAGTCGATACGCGGATCGACCCAGGTGTAGATGAGGTCCGAGAGCAGGCTGACGAGCAGCCCCATCAGCGAGAAGATGAAGAGCGTCGCGAAGACGATCGGGTAGTCGCGCTTGACCACAGAATCATAGCCGAGGCGGCCGAGGCCATCGAGCGAGAAGATGTACTCGATCAAGAGCGAGCCGGTGAAGAAGGCCGAGATGAAGGCACCGGGAAAGCCGGCGATGATGATGAGCATGGCGTTGCGGAACACGTGGCCGTAGAGCACCTGGCGGTCGTTGAGACCTTTCGCCCGCGCCGTGGTCACATATTGCTTCTTGATCTCGTCGATGAAGGAATTCTTGGTGAGCAGCGTCGTGGTCGCAAACGCCGAAAGCAGCAGCGTGACCAGCGGCAACGTCATGTGCCAGATATAGTCGAGCGGCTTCTGCCACCAGGGCAATTGCCAGAAATTGTCGGAGACGATGCCGCGCAGCGGGAACCAGTCGAAGAACGATCCACCGGCGAAAATGACGATCAACAGGATGCCGAACAGGAAGCTCGGCACGGCATAGCCGATGACGATGATGCCGGAGGTCCACACATCGAAGGCCGAGCCGTCGGAAACGGCCTTCTTGATGCCCAGCGGGATGGAGATCGCGTAGGAAAACAAGAGGATCCAGAGGCCGAGCGAGATCGAGACCGGCATCTTCTCCTTGATCAGGTCGATGACCGAAGTGTTGCGGAAGAAGCTCTCACCGAAATCGAAGCGGATATAGTTCCACATCATCATGGCGAAGCGTTCGAGCGGTGGCTTGTCGAAACCGAACTGCTTTTCGAGCTTGGCAATGAACTCCGGATCGAGGCCCTGGGCGCCGCGATAGCGGCCGCCTTCGTCGCCGCCTGACTGCATCAGGTCGCCGCTGCTTCCACTCAAGCGGTCGGAGCCGCTACCGGCATTCGTGAGGTCCGAGATCACCTGCTCGACCGGGCCGCCCGGCGCGAACTGGACGATGGCAAACGAGATCGCCATGATCCCGAAGATCGTCGGGATCATCAGCAGAAGGCGGCGCAGGATATAGGCACCCATCAGGCGAGCCTTTCGATCGACGTGTGGGCGGTGGCCCGGACCGGCGAAGCGTCGGCATGCCGTCTATGGTGTCTCAATCCCAGGGTCTCCTTGCGGCGATCAGGCCCGGATCGGGGCTTGTTTCAGTGATTCGTTTTTTTGCATTTGGAATCGAGACGCCATTCGAGTGCAAGGACTTCATTTGGGGGAGGCGTTTTTCGACCACCAGCTGTCCGGGAACCCGGTCGAGTAGTAGGGAAGCTCCTTCAGGTGGGCGAGCTGGTTCCAATAGGCGACGCGCACCGACTTCGAGTAGAACAACGGCACGACAAAATGGTGAGCGAGGAGAACGCGGTCGAGCGCCCGCGTCGTTGCAATCAGCTCCTCGCGGTTCGGTGCGAAGATGACCTTGCGGATCAGCTCGTCGATTGCCGGGTCGGATATGCCGGCATAGTTTCGTGATCCCTGCTGATTGACCGAGCTCGAACCCCAGTAGTCGAGCTGCTCGTTGCCGGGCACCAGCGTTTGCGCCCAGATACCATAGATCATGTCATAGTCGAAGCTTCTGACGCGGTTGGTGTATTGCGAGTCGTCGACGGTGCGGATGCGCGCATCGATGCCGATCCGCTTCACGCTGTTGATGAACGGCATTACGGTGCGCTCGAAGGAGGGGTTCGACAGCAGTAGCTCGAAGCCGAAGGGTTCGCCCGTCTTGGCATTCACCAGGCGGGTCCCCTTGAGCTCGTAGCCCGCCTCCTTGAACAGATCGAGGGCTTTGCGCAGGTTGTCGCGCACCTTTTGCGGCTCGCCGTTGACGGGGTTGGTATAGGGCGTGGTGAAGACTTCTGGCGGAACCTTGTCCTTCAGCTCCTCGAGGATTGCCTTTTCCCGGCCTTCGGGCAGGGCGGAAGAGGCAAGCTCGGTACCCCAGAAGTAGCTGTCGACACGCTTGTATGCGTTATAGGCAAGGTTGCGGTTCAGGTCCTCGAAGTCGAAGGCGTAGTTCAACGCCTCGCGCACTCTTGGATCCTTGAATTTTTCGCGGCGCATGTTCGGTACGAGCGCCTGCATGATGCCAGTTGCGCGCAGCGGATTTTCGATCTCCTCGCGGATCACCCGGCCATCTTTCATTGCCGGGAAATCATAGGCGGTCGCCCAGTGGCTGGCGCTGTTGTCCTGGTAGAAATCGACGTTACCGGAGCGGAAGGCTTCGAACTGCACGTTCCTGTCGCCGTAGAAGCCATAGCTGATCACGCCGAAATTATATTGACCGACGTTGACGTTGAGGTTCTTGGCCCAATAGTCGTCCCTGAGTTCGAAGCGGATCGAGCCGCCGGCCTGGAAAGAGGCGATTTTGTAGGGGCCGGAACCCATGACCGGCTCCAGTGTCGTTTGGCTGATGTCGCGCTTTTTGCCCTGGGCGTCCTCGCCTTCCCACCAGTGCTTGGGCAGGATCGGGAACTGGCCGAGGATGTTCGGCAGTTCGTGATTGTTCTTCTCGTCGAAGTGGAAGGTAACGTCGCGCTCGCCGGTCTTTTCCGCCGAAGTGACATGGCGGTAATAGTTGGACAGAAGCGGATTGTACTGCTTCACCATCTCGAACGAGAAAACCACGTCCTCCGGCGTCACCGGCTTTCCGTCGGCCCATTTCGCCTCAGCGCGAAGCCGAAACGACGCGGAGGAAATATCGTCGGGATAGGAGACGCCTTCAGCGAGCAGACCGTAAGCGGTGGTGATCTCGTCTTCGGCGGATTTCAGCAGCGTATCGAACACGAGAGATGTGACGCCACTCGCCGCCTCGCCTTTGGAAAGGATCGGGTTGAAGGTATCGAAGGTGCCGTTTTCCGAGAGCCGCAGTTCTCCGCCTTTGGGCGCATCCGGATTGACGTAGTCGAACCGGGCGAATCCTTGCTTGTATTTGGGCTCGCCGATTGACGAGGTGCCGTGACGCCAGACGGGCTGATCTTCGGCATTGCCTGCAGGAGGGAAGAGAAGAAACGCTGCTGTCAGAAGTGAGGCAGCGAGGCCAGGTTTCACGGTCCTGCAGAAGTTTGGCATCCAGCCGGTACCCCTTATATTTCAATCTTCTTTTGCGAGAGCATAGGCGAAATCCGGGCAATTGACAGGCACTGCCGCAAATCAGGCAAAATTTTTGAGTCACATCCCGGTGATTCACAAGCGTGTGACGCGTAAGGCTGAGGCAAACACGGGGCCTTAGGATCGGGGTTCGTCGGACAGGGCATGGCGCATATCGGCGCCGCTGTTCGCGAGACAAACGGGACGAAATTCAATGATTGCTCCACTTCGACGTTGCGGCTCGGCGTTTCTTGCGTTGCTGCTGGGAACAAGCCTTCTGATCGCCGACAGCGCCGCAGCCGACGATGTGCCGGCCAAGGCGCTTTTCGGTGCCAAGGCGCTGCCGGCCGAAATGGCGGCCAACCCCTATGGCTTCTACGCGAAGGGTTGCCTTGCCGGCGGTGTCGCGATCCCGACCGACGGGCCTACCTGGCAGGCAATGCGACTGTCGCGCAATCGCCGCTGGGGTCACCCGCAGATGATCGCCCTGATCGAGCAGTTTTCGCACGATGCCGCCGAAAAGGTCGGTTGGCCCGGCCTGCTGCTCGGTGACATCTCGCAGCCGCGCGGCGGTCCGATGGTGTCGGGGCACGCGTCCCACCAGATCGGCCTGGACGCCGATATCTGGCTGACGCCGATGCCGCAACGCACGCTCACCTATCGCGAGCGCGAGGACATCTCCGCGACCTCGATGCTGCAGAAGAACAAGTTCCTGACGGTCGACCGTTCCATTTGGACGCCGAAACACGCGCAGCTCATCATGCTGGCGGCAAGCTATCCGCAGGTGGAGCGGGTTTTCGTCAACCCGGCGATCAAGAAGAAGCTTTGCGACACCTGGACCGGCGACCGCTCGGCGCTCGGCAAGGTCCGGCCGATCTACGGGCACGATTATCACTTCCACATCCGCATCAAATGCCCGGCGGGGGCAACGAGCTGCAAGGACCAGGCGGCGGTGCCGGCCGGCGATGGCTGCGACAAGTCGCTGGCCTGGTGGTTCACCGACGAGCCGTGGGCGAAGCCGACGAAGAAGCCGGGCGAGAAACCCGTGAAGCCGAAGGTGACGACGCTTGCCGACCTGCCGAAAGCCTGCGCGCTGGTGCTTAACGGTCCTGCGCCGGCGTCGGAAGAGGCCGCCACGTTCGGCACGGCCTATCGGGCAGCGGCACCTGCCCCAGCGGCACAGAGGATCGAGCAGGTGATCGGCGCTGCCGCGGGGGATGTTCCGCCGGCCGATATTCCGGTGCCGCAGGCTCGGCCGACCTTGCAATGATCATGGATGCGCGCGGATGGGCGGGCTTCAACCTTCCCATCGCCGCAGCGTTCATGTATAGGGCGATCAAATCGATTTAAAGATTGATGCGAGGCCCGACATGGCGGATCGGAAATGCATTGCCCTGATCGCTCACGATCAGAAGAAGGACGATCTTGCTGCCTTCGCCAAGGTGCACGAAGCGGTCTTGTCGCAATGGCGTATCGTTGCGACCGGCACGACAGGCGGTCGCGTCCTCGACGTCTGTCCGGGGCTCGACATCACGCGGCTCAAAAGCGGTCCGCTCGGCGGCGACCAGCAGATCGGCGCGATGATCGCCACCGGCGAGGTGCAGCTTCTGATCTTCTTCGTCGATCCCCTCACGGCGATGCCGCATGACGTGGACGTCAAGGCGCTGATGCGACTTGCGATCGTCTATGACATTCCAATGGCGCTTAACCGCGCGACCGCCGAACAGTTGATCGATTTCAACCCAAAATCATAAATATGATCGCGTCTCGGTAGGGCGGGACGGGCGGAAAGGCGCACACACTTTCCCTTATTCCGCTCTAGCTGATAGACAGCGATATAACTGCCACGACGATCAGGATGGACCTTGCGATGCCCGGCACCAGTGAAAACGCCTTCCCCTTTCCGATCCTGATCGGTGATATCGGCGGCACCAATGCGCGCTTTGCCCTACTCCTCGATGCCTTCGCTGAGCCGAAACAGTTACCGCCGATCAAGACCGGGGATTTCGAAACGATCGAGGAGGCGATGCAGAAGAGCATCCTCGACAAGACCTCGGTGCAGCCCCGTTCGGCGATCCTGGCGGTAGCCGGCCCGATCCGGGGCGACGAAATTCCGCTCACAAATGCCGGCTGGGTGATCAGGCCGAAGGACATGCTTTCGAGCCTCGGCCTCGAAGATGTGCTGATCATCAACGATTTCGAGGCGCAGGCGCTCGCCGTGGCGGCGCCGGCGGACGAGGACCTCGTGCAGATCGGCGGCGGCAGCGTTCGCCCCTTGACGTCGCGTGTCGTCCTTGGCCCGGGCACGGGGCTCGGCGTCGGCGGGCTGGTCTTTGCCCAGCACACCTGGATCCCGGTGCCGGGCGAGGGCGGCCATGTCGACATCGGCCCGCGCAGCGAACGCGACTTTCAGATCTGGCCGTTCCTCGATCCGATCGAGGGACGCATGGCTGGCGAGCAGATCCTCTGCGGCCGCGGCATCATGAACCTCTATCGCGCCGTTTGTGCCGCCGATGGTGCAGACCCGGTGCTCACCGATCCGGCGGAAGTGACCACGCATGCGCTGGCCGAAAGCGACAGGGCGGCGATCGAAACCATTTCGTTGTTCTGTACCTATCTCGGCCGCGTTGCCGGCGACATGGCGCTGATTTTCATGGCCCGCGGGGGTGTTTTCCTGGCTGGCGGCATTTCGCAGAAGATCTTGCCGGCGCTCATGAAATCGCCGTTCCGCGCTGCCTTCGAAGACAAGGCGCCGCACTCGGCGCTGATGAAGACGATCCCGACCTTTGCCGTCATTCATCCGATGGCGGCGCTCTCCGGTTTGGCCGCTTTTGCCCGCACGCCGAGGGATTTCGGTGTTGCAACGGAGGGACGCCGCTGGAGAAGCTGAGCATCCGGCGCGCGCAAAGACTCGCCAAAACGATACCAAACCACTATAGAGCCCCGGGAAAGGTCGGGCCGGAAACCGGCTCGCCACATTGGGTCCAGGGAAGACGGGCTTTTTGAGCGCCAGCAATAGAAAACAGCACGCGGTCGATTCCGAGACGATCAGCGGAATTCTGAAACGGGTCATTGCAGAAAACGGTCGCGACCACATTCGCGGCTATGCTTTTGCCATCGCCTGTCTGGCCGTCGTTGCAGCAACAACCGGTTTCACGGCCTCGATCATGGAGACCGTGATCAACGAGGCCTTTGCCAACAAGCGTGCAGATATCGTCCTGCTCGTCTGCGGCGCGATCCTCGCCGCCTTCGTGCTTCGCGGCTTTGCCACTTACGGCCAGGCTGTTGCCCTGTCGAAGATCGGCAACAACATCGTCGCGCGTTACCAGCGCCGGCTCTATGCCCACCTGATGGCGCTGAGCGTCGGCTATTTCAACGAGACGCGCTCGGCACAGCTTGCAGCCCAGATCAGCCAGAACGTCAGCGGCATCCGCGACGTGCTCAACCTGACGGTTACGTCGATTGCTCGCGATCTTCTGACCCTGATCGGTCTTGTCGGCGTCATGTTCGCCAAGGATTGGCTGCTGTCGATCATCGTCTTCGTCGCGGCACCGCCATTGCTTCTCGGCCTGCGCTACGTTTCCAGGCGCCTGCGTTCGGCAACGCGCGAATCGATCGAGGTCAACAGCCGCGTTCTCGGCGCGATGCAGGAAACCATACAGGGCATCACCATCGTCAAGGCCTTCACCATGGAAGGCGAACTGCGCGGCAAGGTCGAGACGATCATCGATCGCGCCGAAAACCGGGCGAACCGCATTGCGCGCTTGAGCGAGCGCACGGCGCCGATGACCGAAACCTTCGCAGGTCTCGCGATTTCCGCCGTGCTTGCCTATTCCGCCTTCCGCGCGATCTATGCCGACGTGCCGCCCGGCGCCTTCTTCGCCTTCGTCGTGGCCCTGCTGATGGCCTATGATCCGGCCCGCCGACTGGCTCGACTTCAGGTCTCGCTGGAACGGGCCGCCGTCAATGCTCGCATGGTCTACGAAATCCTCGATACCGTGCCGCATCAACGCGACAAGCCAGACGCCAGGGAACTGGCCGTCACGAATGCCGCTGTTGAGCTGCGCGACGTCCGCTTCCAATACGCCAATGGCGACGAGGTTCTGAGAGGCGTCAGCTTCGTTGCCGAAGGCGGCAAGACGACAGCGCTCGTCGGCCCCTCTGGTGCCGGCAAGTCGACCGTCATCAGCCTCATCCCGCGATTCTATGATCCGGCTTCCGGCCAGATCCTGATCGACGGACAGGACATTGCCGACGTCACCAAGCAGTCGCTGCGCAAGGGCATTGCCTATGTTTCGCAGCAGCCCTATCTCTTCGAAGGGTCGATCCGCGACAACATCCGCTACGGGCGCATCGATGCGACCGATGCGGAGATCGAGGACGCGGCGCGGCTTGCCTACGCCCATGATTTCATCCTGGCGCAGCCGCAGGGTTACGATACGCCGGTCGGCGAAAACGGCATGACGCTTTCCGGCGGCCAGCGCCAGCGGCTGTCGATCGCCCGTGCGCTCGTGCGCAACGCCCCGATCCTGCTACTCGACGAGGCTACCTCGGCGCTCGATACCGAATCGGAAGCCGCCGTGCAGAAGGCGCTCGACCACGCCATGGACGGCCGCACGGTGATCGTCATCGCGCATCGCCTCTCGACCGTCGTCAACGCCGACAAGATCATCGTCATGAAGGATGGCTCGGTCGTCGAGGAAGGTACGCATGCCGAGCTTGCACGGCGACCGGACGGTCTCTACGCTCGGCTCCACAATCTCCAGGGCCAGTCGCCCGAGGCCAACGCGCCCGAAGCGCCGGCCGACGCCGAAATCTAGAGCGCTACCAGAAAAAGTGCGCAGCGGTTTTGCGTCCGGAAATGCGTAAGAAGAACAGATAGCGCGTCCCCCGGTTCATTTGACCGGAACGCTCCAAAGCGGACAAAAAGGAAATCACCGATGGGCGAAACCGATATGAAGCTCGTGGTGGTGGGTGCTGCAGGCCGTATGGGCCAGACGCTGATAAGGACGGTTCACGCGATGGAGGGCGTGCGCCTGCATGCCGCAATCGAACGTCCGGGTTCTCCCTTCATTGGCCGTGATGCCGGCGAAGTGGCCGGTCTCGGGCCGATCGGCGTGCCGGTTACCGACCAGCCGCTCGAAGCCTTCGTCGATGCAGAAGGCGTGCTTGATTTCACGGCGCCCGCAGGCACCGTCGAGTTTGCCGGCCTCGCAGCCCAGGCCCGCATCGTCCATGTCATCGGTACCACCGGCTGTTCGGTCGACGATGACGCGAAGATCCGCGCCGCGGCTCGTCACGCCCGCATCGTCAAGTCGGGCAATATGAGCCTCGGCGTGAACGTGCTCGGCGTGCTGACGGAAAAGGCGGCGCGTGCGCTCGGCCCGGCCAACTGGGATATCGAAATCCTCGAAATGCACCACAAGCACAAGGTCGATGCGCCCTCGGGCACGGCGCTGCTTCTCGGCGAAGCCGCGGCTAGAGGACGTGGCATCAGCCTTGCCGACAATTCGGTGCGCGTGCGTGACGGCCATACGGGCCCGCGCCCGGCTGGCACGATCGGTTTTGCGACGCTGCGCGGCGGCTCGGTGATCGGTGAGCATTCGGTCATTCTCGCCGGGGAAGGCGAGCAGGTGACCCTCTCGCACAGCGCGACGGATCGTTCGATCTTCGCACGCGGCGCCGTCACGGCAGCACTGTGGGCACGCAGCCAGAAACCCGGTTTCTACTCCATGCTCGATGTTCTCGGGCTCAGCTGACCCTCTCTCTCACAAGCCTCAAGGGGGATTCGACATGAGCGGTACTCTCGTCCTTGTCCGGCATGGCCAGAGCGACTGGAACCTGAAGAACCTGTTCACCGGCTGGCGTGATCCAGACCTGACGGAACTCGGCGTCGAGGAAGCCAAGGCCGGCGGCAAGGCACTTGCCGACTACGGCATCAAGTTCGATATCGCCTTCACCTCGGATCTTGTCCGCGCCCAGCGCACCTGCCAGTTGGTGCTCGATGCCGTCGGCCAGTCCTCGCTCGAAACGATCCGCGACCAGGCGCTCAACGAGCGCGACTACGGCGACCTGTCGGGCCTCAACAAGGACGACGCACGCCAGAAGTGGGGCGAAGAGCAGGTGCATATCTGGCGCCGCTCCTACGACATTCAGCCTCCGGGCGGCGAAAGCCTGCGCGACACCGGCGCGCGCGTCTGGCCCTACTACCTGACCGAGATCCTGCCGCGCGTACTCTCCGGCCAGAAGGTCCTGGTTGCCGCCCACGGCAACTCGCTCCGCTCGCTGGTCATGGTGCTCGATCGCCTGACAAAGGAAGAGATCCTGAAGCTCAACCTCGCGACGGGCGTGCCGATAGTTTACAAGCTCAACGCCAATTCGACCGTCGCTTCCAAGGAAGTGCTGGGCGACATGTCCGGCGCTCACTGAGCTTTCGCATAATCGGAAATGAAGAAGGGGCGCTGAGCGCCCCTTTTTTGTCTGCTGGCGATACCGGGCTTCAGGTATCAAATCGTGCCGTCGGCCGCCTTGCCGGCTTCCCAGCCGAGGATGGCGCGCTTGCGTGTCAGCCCCCAGTGATAACCGGTGAGATCCCCGCTCTTGCCGAGTGCGCGATGGCAGGGAACGACGAAAGAAATCGGGTTGCGCCCGACCGCAGCGCCCACGGCGCGCGACGCCGTCGGCTGGCCGATCTGCCCGGCGATGTTCGAATAGGTGGTGGCGCAGCCGAGCGGAATCTTCAACAGCGCTTGCCAGACCCGGATCTGGAAATCGGAGCCGATCAGGAAAATGCGCAGCGGCTCGTTCTGGCGCCAGCGCGAGGGGTCGAAGATGCGCGCGGCATATTGGGCCGTGGCCGCACTGTCCTCGATGTAGCGGGCGTTGGGCCAACGTTGTGCCATGTCCTCGAAGCTTGCCTGCTCGCCGCCGGAATCGTTGAAGGCAAGGCCTGCAAGTCCGCGTTCGGTGATCATGACGAGCGCCGTTCCGAAGGGCGAGGGGTGGTAGCCGTAGCGGATCGTCAGACCCTCGCCGCGCGCCTTCCATTCTCCTGGAGACATCGCCTCATGGGTGACGAACAGGTCGTGCAGGCGGCTCGGCCCCGACAGTCCGACCTCGATGCTGGTTTCCAGCAGCGGCATGTCCTCCTGGCGCAGCAGCCGCTTGGCATGGTCGAGCGTCACGGCCTGGAGGAAGGCTTTCGGAGAAAGCCCGGCCCAGCGGGTGAAAACTTTCTGGAGTTGCGTCGGCGACTGCTTCAGGCGCTGCGCCACGGCTTCGAGCGACGGCTGGTCGCGATAATCCTCGGTCAGCATTTCGATCACGCGGCTGACCGTATCGTAATCGGTGCCTTTCGGCGTGATGTCTGTGGGTACGGATGTCGCAATGTTCATGGCTCATCTCCTGTCATGCCACAGGTAACCATTTGGCAGCGCCCGCAACCACCCGAAACTTGAGTGAATGCGAGGATTTGCACCCCATTGGTCGATCAGCGGGCGTCAGCGGCGGCGAACGGTCGCAAGCGCACCCGAGAGCGCGAGTGCGAAGGTCTCGCGATCGTCGCGATTAAGAAACGAACCGATGTCGGTTCGGCGGCCACCGCCGCTGATCGTCATCGAGACGATGCCTATCTCCTGATGCCGGGCGACGTTGAAACGCGCCCAGAAGGGATTGAAGCGGTGTTCGGTGATCTGCCCTGAAGGGGTGAACTTACGCACCGAAACGTCGGTCCGGGAAACGCTGACCTCCTCGCGGCTGAGTGCCGAGCGGTTGTTCAGCCAGAAGGCGCCGAACAGCAACAGGTAGTCGAGACCGAAGAAGAACACGACCGGCCAGGCGCCGATGATGAAGAAAACGACGACATGCACGAGGCTCAAAAGCCCGGCAATCAGGAAGAAGACTTTGAAACCTCGGCGTCCGAGCGAACGATAGGGCGTGAGCTCGGCGGTGAAGACCGGCGCATCCTCGGGCGGGGTGGTGGCGTTGCCATTTATCATGACCTTTGACTATAGATGCATCATGAAAAACGTGAAGCCGAAATTGCCCGTTGGCGCCGCAAAACCGAAGTCGGCGACTGCACGCCGCGCCGCGCCGCGCGTGAAGAACCTCTATAGCCAAGACGAGCTCGAGGAGATCTTCCGCCGCTTCTCGATCCAGCGGCCGGAGCCAAAGGGTGAGCTGGAGCACGTCAATCCGTTCACGCTGGTCGTCGCCGTGGCGCTTTCGGCGCAGGCGACCGATGCCGGCGTCAACAAGGCGACACGCGCGCTCTTCGCGGTCGCCGATACGCCGGAGAAGATGCTGGCGCTCGGGGAAGAGAAGGTTCGGGACTATATCAAGACCATCGGCCTTTATCGCAATAAGGCGAAGAACGTCATCGCCCTCAGCGAGATGCTGATCCGCAATTTCGGCGGCGAAGTGCCGCGCACGCGCGAAGAACTGGTGACCCTCCCGGGCGTCGGCCGCAAGACCGCCAATGTCGTGCTCTCCATGGCTTTCGGCCAATCGACGATCGCCGTCGACACCCACATCCTGCGCATCGCCAACAGGATCTGTCTGGCGCCGGGCAAGACCCCGGACGAGGTGGAAGACAAGCTGATCAAGATCATTCCGGACGAATATCTCTACCATGCCCATCACTGGCTGATCCTGCACGGGCGCTATTGCTGCAAGGCGCGCAAGCCCGAGTGCGAACGCTGCGTCATCGCCGATCTCTGCAAGTCGCCGGAAAAGACCTGCGACATCCCGGCGCCGCTGGTCGAACTGCCGCCGCAAATCATCTCCGCTGCTGGCTAACGGTCAGGCCGAAACCATCCGGTCGATCAGCGTGCTGATCGTTTCCGCATAAATCTCGGTCGAGCCGCCGTCGGCAATGTCGAGTGCCGCGCGGTCGAAGGCGGCCGAAAGCAGCGAAGCCATGGCCGACAGCCTGTCGGCCGAAACGGTGGCCGGAGCCATTGCCTCGGCAATCCCTTCCTCGAGCGTTCTCTGGGCATTGGCCGCATCGATCGCCATCATCTCCTGCTTGCCGAGCACCGCCGGTCCATCGAGCAAAAGCAGACGGATCCGGCCCGGCTCACGCATGGCGCCGAAATAGGCGCGGGCGCCGACCTTCAGTGCCTCTCGGGCCGAGAGGTCGCCTGACGTCGCCTGCTCGATCGATGCCGCCACGGCGCCAGCCTCCCGCTCCGCCACGGCGCGGAACAGCGCCTTCTTGTCCTCGAAGTGGTGATAGAGCGCGCCGCGGGTCAATCCGGCGGCGGCGACGATGTCCGGCGTCGAGGTATCGGCGTACCCGCGGGTGACGAAGAGGCCCCGAGCAGCGTCCAGGATAGCGGCGCGCGTCGTATCGGAGCGTTCACGGTTGGAGCGGCGGGAGGTCTCCTGTTGCATACATGCAGCCTGTATGTTAATTAGATACATACAGATTGTATGATATTGCGAGGGCGAGGGAAAGCCATGAAATCGACGAGCTACTATCCTGTCATCATGACGGCAGACGTTGCCGCCACCGCCGCCTTCTACATCGAGCACTTCCGCTTCCAAGCGCTCTTCACCAGCGACTGGTATGTGCATCTGCAGTCGGTCGAGGACGAACACGTGACGCTGGCCGTGCTCGACTATCGCCACGAGACGATCCCCGAGGAGGCGCGCGCGCCCACCCGTGGCCTTCTCCTGAATTTCGAGGTCGAGGATCCGGATCGCATCTATGCGCAAGCACTTACCGCCGGCCTGCCGATCCTGAAGACATTGCAGGACGAGGACTTCGGCCAGCGCCATTTCATCACCGCCGATCCGAACGGCGTGCTGATCGATGTCATCAAGCCGATCCCGCCAAGCGCCGAATTCGCCGCCGCTTACGATGAAAGCGCGCTTCCTACGGCTTGAAGCATAAGGCACGCGTCTTTTGTCTTCCAAATGGCCGGAAAACCGGTATTAACGAACACCGGCCATCACGGAGACCGGACGAGGTTCATGACAAAATACGACGTGCTGACGATCGGCAATGCCATCGTTGATATCATCGCGCGCTGCGACGATGCCTTTCTCAATGAAAACGGCATCATAAAGGGCGCCATGAACCTCATCGATGCCGAACGGGCCGAGTTGTTGTACTCGCGCATGGGTCCGGCGGTGGAGGCCTCCGGTGGCAGCGCCGGCAACACGGCAGCCGGTGTCGCCAGCCTTGGCGGCCGTGCCGCCTATTTCGGCAAGACCGCGAGTGACCAGCTCGGCGAGATCTTCGCTCACGACATCCGCGCCCAGGGCGTCTACTTCGAGACGAAGCCGCTCGAAAGCGTGCCGCCGACCGCACGCTCGATGATTTTCGTGACCGAAGACGGCGAGCGCTCGATGAACACCTATCTCGGCGCCTGTGTGGAACTTGGTCCCGAGGACGTCGAGGCCGACGTCGTCGCTGAGGCGAAGGTCACCTATTTCGAAGGCTACCTCTGGGATCCGCCGCGCGCCAAGGATGCCATCCGCGAGACCGCTCGGATCGCCCACGACAACGGCCGCGAAACCGCGATCACGCTCTCTGACAGCTTCTGCGTTCACCGCTATCGCGACGAGTTCCTTGAGCTCATGCGTTCGGGCACGGTCGATATCGTCTTCGCCAACCGGCAGGAAGCGCTGGCGCTCTACGAGACCGAGGACTTCGATCTGGCGCTGGAAAAGCTGTCGAAGGATTGCAAGCTTGCTGCCGTGACGCTGAGCGAAGAAGGCTCGGTGGTCGTGCGTGGCGACGAACGGGTTAGGGTCGACGCAACGCCGATCGCTCAGGTCGTCGATACGACCGGTGCCGGCGACCTCTATGCCGCGGGCTTCCTGCACGGCTACACGACCGGGCGCTCGCTCGAAGACTGCAGCAGGCTCGGCAATCTGGCCGCCGGCATCGTCATCGGCCAGATCGGGCCGCGGCCGATGGTCTCCCTGGAGAAGGCTGCCAAGCAGGCCGGTCTCGCCTGATTCGTCCGGATTGAGTTTTGTGAAAGACGGGCGCGCGGCCTTACTTGAAGGCCTCGCCCGGATAGGCGCCCCAGATCTCGCTCTGGGCGATCCAGCCTTCTACGCCCTGCGTCTCGACATGGCACCAGTCGCCATTGCATTCGCCGACACGCACGATCACGCCAGGCTCCATGCGGGCGGTGATCGGGGCGGTGCCCTGCGGGTCACGGCGCATGTTGACGAAGACGCCTTCGCCTTTGCCGCGCATCCACGGTGCGGCGACAGCTGTACGGTCGCCGGAAAGCAGCGCCTGGTTGACCCAGCCTTCGGTGCCGTCGGCGTCGCGGATACGGCGCCAGTTATCGTATTCCTGGATGATTTCCACCGGCACGCCGGGCTTCATATAGCGGAAGGCGACCGCGTAATCGACACTCGGGCCGATGCGGAGATTGACGCTCTTGGACTTCAGGCTGACGAAGCGCGGCAGCGGCAGCCCGCTGGCGCCCTTGGCGGCCTGAGCGTATGCGGCCGATGTCATGATCCCGGCGCCAAGGCACGCGGCAATCAACGAGAGCGAGAATCTGGAAATGATGTGACGCATGACGAAGCTCACTTTCCGTGGCCCTGTAGCGCCGCGTATGTAGTGAGGCGCACAAAGGCCGCTGCAGCACTTTGAGTTGCTGCATGTTTTGTCCTTCAATCGGTGACGACCAAGGGAAACATGCAGTAGCTTATGCAGGCGCAGTTCATTCGGGCCCCGCTCCGCGGACTGAAATCGCGGGGATGACGACGCGAGTTTTGTTTGTCTTCCCGGTGGGGTCTGGTAGAAATTGCGGCTACAGGGAGAAAGTATCGCCCAACTTGGTTAAGGACCCGTCAACAAGGCCCGTCGCAGCAATGACAAGCAAGAAGAAGCCCACGGTCTACATCACCCGCAAATTGCCGGACATCGTCGAGACGCGGATGCGCGAACTCTTCGATGCGGAGCTCAACATCGACGACACGCCGCGCAGCCAGCCCGAACTCGTTGCTGCGGTCAAACGAGCCGACGTGCTGGTGCCCACGGTGACCGATCGCATCGACGCGGCGCTGATCGAGCAGGCCGGCCCGCAGCTGAAACTGATCGCCAGCTTTTCGAATGGCGTGGACAACATCGATGTCGACGCGGCTGCACGCAAGGGTATCACCGTCACCAACACGCCGAACGTGCTGACCGAGGACACGGCTGACATGGCGATGGCGCTGATCCTTGCGGTGCCGCGCCGGCTTGCCGAAGGTGCGCAGATCCTGACCGATCGCAAGGGCGAGTGGGCTGGCTGGTCGCCGACCTGGATGCTCGGCCGCCGCATTGCCGGCAAGCGCATCGGCATCGTCGGCATGGGCCGGATCGGCACTGCCGTCGCGCGCCGCGCCAAGGCCTTCGGCCTTTCGATCCACTATCACAACCGCCACCGGGTGAAGGCGGAAACCGAAGAGATGCTGGAGGCGACCTACTGGGACAGCCTCGACCAGATGCTTGCCCGCGTCGATATTGTCTCGGTCAACTGCCCGTCGACGCCGGCGACCTATCACCTGCTCTCGGCCCGTAGGCTGGCACTGATGCGACCGGACAGCTACATCGTCAACACCGCCCGCGGCGGCATCATCGACGAGACGGCGCTGATCAAGTCGCTGCGCGAGGGCAAGATCGCCGGCGCCGGCCTCGACGTCTTCGAGAATGAGCCGGCTGTCAATCCGAAGCTGATCAAGCTCGCTGGCGAAGGCAAGGTCGTGCTCTTGCCGCATATGAGCTCAGCGACGCTCGAAGGCCGCGTCGACATGGGCGACAAGGTGGTGATCAACATCCGCACCTTCTTCGACGGCCACCGTCCGCCGGACCGGGTGCTGCCGGGCCGCGACTGACCGCGAAGCGCTGCACGGCCCCGTCGTGCGGTTGTCCACCGGCTTCGCTCAAACTTGGAAGCTAGAGCGTCTTGCGCATCTCGATCGCTGTCGGCCGGGTAAATCCGGGATGACACATGGTGCCGCTCTGGATGAAGCCCCAGGCGGCAAAGGCGCGGTGGTTACCGGTGAGTTCGATGCGGGTAAGCAGCCGTAGCGCGGGCAGGCTGAGCACGCGCGCCGTCGCCTCCGCTTCGGCGAGCAGCAACCGGCCGACGCCCTTTCCTTGTGTCTGCGGGGAAACCGCGAGCTTGCCGATGTAGAGACAATCGGCTTCAGGCTTGCAGAAGATGCAGCCGACGAGCCGTTCGCCATCGCTGACACCGAAGGCGATCTCGTCATCGATCTTTTGGCGGAGCGATTCGAGGTTCAATGCGTGTGCTGATGACGGCGGATCGATCAGCCCGTCCATGTAGGAGAAGGCATAAAGGATCAACGCCAGCAGTTCCTCGTGCCGTTCGAATGTTGCGTCGATGCGAAAGATCTGCAGCATGCTCGGCCTACGCTCTGTGACGATAGCGGATGGTGTTGAACTGCGCCGTCAGTGCGTCATACATCAATAGCCGCCCAACGAGTGGCTCGCCGAAACCGGCGATGACCTTGATCGCTTCCATCGCCTGCAATGTACCGATGACGCCCGTCAGTGCGCCGACAATGCCTGCCTCGGCGCAGGAGGGCACGACGCCGACCGGTGGCGGTTCCGGGAAGAGATCTCGGTAAGACGGGTTCGGCCGTCCATCGGCGCCGGCGGTGTAGGGCATCAGCACGGTCAGCGATCCATCGAAGCGGCCGACGGCACCCGTCACCAGCGGGATGCCCACTGCCGCCGCCGTATCGGCTGCGAGATAGCGTGTGTCGAAATTGTCCGAGCCGTCGATCACCAGGTGATATTGCCGGAACAGTGCCTCGGCATTGTCGGGATTGAGGCGGAGGCGGTGTTCGTCAACGCTGACATGCGGATTGAGCGATGCAATCGCCTCGGCTGCCCGTTCGACCTTGGCGCGATCGATATCCTCAGTACGGTGGATAATCTGCCGCTGCAGATTGGAGAGCGCGACCGTATCGTCGTCAACGATGCCGATCCGCCCGATGCCTGCCGCCGCGAGATAGGAGAGGACAGGGGCGCCCAGGCCTCCAGCGCCAATCACCAGCACGCGCGCGGCCTTGAGTTTCTGCTGCCCTGCACCGCCGATCTCCGGCAGTACGATGTGGCGGGCGTAGCGGGAGATCTCCGATTGATCGAGCTTATTCTCAACGGTCATCACCGCGTCCTCTTCATCCGGCTCGGCCGGGGCGGCCGGCCTTTGGATCACAATGATCCATCTGGTTGGAGTGAGTTAGGGACGCAAAACTGCAAACACTTGTCCTCATCCCGCTCATTTCTATCCCGTTACGCTGCCGTGCGAAACGGTCAGGAAGCGGCCGCGCTCGCCAACTGCCTCGAACATCGCCTGGTCCGTGCCGGTCATGAAGGCCTGGCCGCCGAGGCCATCGACGAGGTCGAACAGAGCCGCACGCCGGTTGACGTCGAGATGGGCGGCGATCTCGTCGAGCAACAGGATCGGTGCGTGGCCGGTCATGTCGCCGACGAGGCGCGCATGCGCCAGCACCAGGCCGACGAGCAAGGCCTTCTGCTCCCCGGTCGAACACCGCGCCGCCTCCATATCCTTGTCGCGGTGGCGCACGAGCAGATCGCTCCGGTGGGGTCCGTCGAGCGTACGGCCCGCCGCTGCGTCGCGCGAGCGCCCATCGCGCAGCATCGCCAGATATTGCTCTTCGAGATCATAGGCCGGGCGATGGCCTTCACCGTCGAGAAAGCCGGAAAGCGCCAGGTGCGCCGACGGGAAGACGGTGTCGTCCACGTTCCGTTCGACGAGCGCGGTCAATAGGCCGAGCATTTCTTGGCGCGCCAGCGCCATGGACACGCCGAGACCGCCCATCTCGCGCTCGATCGCCGTCAGCCAGGCCGGGTCCGGGCGAAATTCGCTAAGCAGGCGGTTGCGGCTGCGCATCGCCCGGTCGAATTCGCTGGCGCGTCGGCCATGCTCCGGATCGAGCGAAAGCACGAGCCGGTCTAGGAACCGGCGCCGGTCGGCCGAGGGGCCGGTGAAGAGCCCGTCCATCGACGGCGTCAGCCAGAGAACACGCAGGTGATCCGTCAATTCGTCGACGGCCGATGCCGGCGTTCCGTTGAGCCGCAGCCGTCGGGATTGTCCTTCCGTCGCACCAGCGGTGCCGGTGCCGATCTCGACCGGCCCTTCCATGCCTTCGACGTCGGCAAAGACGGAAAACCCGTCGCTAGCGCCGACGCGCGTCACGTCGGCATAGGCCGCACGCCGGAGGCCCCGCCCGGGTGACAGGAAGGAGACTGCCTCCATAAGGTTGGTCTTGCCGGCGCCGTTCTCCCCCGTCAGCACCACATGGCGCTGGTCGAGCTCCAGCGAGAGCGCCGAATAATTGCGGAACTCCGTGAGCTTCAGGCGGTTGAGAAAGACCTTATGTGGCATCGGTAGTCCGGATTCGACGTTGCGCGCAGCTAGGACGAAAGCAGGCGCCAAGGCAAGGTGAAACGGCATGCTTGTCCATATCGGGGCAAGTTGGCCAATTTCGGCGGGGGAAAGGCGACAAACCCCTTGGATGAGGTGCTTTTCTTGGGCGCTCCGGTCAAATATGACAGTCTCATGACAATCCACGAATGGACATATTTGTGATGCTGGCTTGGTTCCGCAAACTACTTCCCCGCGAGGATCGCTTTTTCGACCTCTTCGCAAAACACTCGCTCACCGTCGTCGGTGCCGCCGAAGCGCTCGACAAGCTGCTTGCCGGCGGCGACGACATGGAAAAACAGTGCGACCGGATCGTCGCGCTTGAAGATGAAGCCGATCACATTACCGCCGATGTGCTTCTGGCCGTCCGCCGGTCCTTCATCACGCCCTTCGACCGTGGGGACATCAAGGATCTGATCCAGTCGATGGATGATGCCATCGACATGATGCACAAGACGGTCAAGACAATCCGGCTCTACGAACAGAAGAGCTTCGACCCCGGTATGCGCGAAATGGGCACGATCGTCGGCCGTGCTGCGCATCTGATTGCCGAGGCCGTGCCGTTGCTCGACCGTATCGGCGTCAATCACGACCGCCTCATCGCCATCGCCGAGGAGGTCACCCGCCTCGAGGGACACTCCGACGAACTGCACGAGCAGGGTCTCAAGGACCTGTTCCACCGTTACGGCGCGAGCAACCCGATGGCCTATATCATCGGCAGCGAGATCTATGGCCAGCTGGAAAAGGTCATCGACCGTTTCGAGGACGTCGCCAATGAAATCAGTGGCATCGTGATCGAGAACGTCTGATGGATGCGACGCTCGCCTTTCCGTTGCTCGTCGGGCTGATCGGCATCGCGCTGTTCTTCGACTTCCTGAACGGTCTGCACGATGCCGCCAATTCCATCGCGACGATCGTTTCGACGCGGGTGCTCAGGCCGCAATATGCGGTCCTGTGGGCGGCCTTCTTCAACTTCATCGCCTTCCTGTTCTTCGGCCTGCACGTGGCCGAGACGCTCGGCAAGGGTATCATCGATCCCGGCATCGTCACGCCGCTGGTGATCTTCTCGGCGCTCATGGGGGCGATCGTCTGGAACATCGTCACCTGGCTCTTCGGTATCCCGTCGAGCTCCTCGCACGCGCTGATCGGCGGCCTCGTCGGCGCCGGCCTTGCCAGCACAGGGTTTAGTTCCATCGTCTGGACCGGCCTTCTGAAGACCGTAGGCGCCATCTTCATGTCGCCGGCGATCGGTTTCTTCCTGGCGTTGATGTTGGTGTTGATCGTCTCCTGGCTCTTCGTGCGGCAGACGCCCTTTGCCGTCGACCGCACCTTCCGCATCATGCAGTTCATCTCGGCCTCGCTCTATTCGCTCGGCCACGGCGGCAACGACGCGCAGAAGACCATGGGTATCATTGCCGTTCTGCTCTTCTCCCAGGGCTATCTCGGTTCGGAGTTTTACGTGCCCTTCTGGGTGGTGATCACCTGCCAGGCGGCGATCGCGCTCGGCACGCTGTTCGGCGGCTGGCGCATTGTTCACACCATGGGCTCGAAGATCACCAGGCTCAACCCGATGCAGGGCTTCTGCGCCGAAACGGGCGGAGCGATCACGCTGTTTGCCGCCACCTGGCTCGGCATTCCGGTTTCGACCACGCACACCATCACCGGTGCGATCATCGGCGTGGGTGCCGCCCGCCGCGTCTCGGCGGTTCGCTGGGGGCTTGCCGGCAACATCGTCATCGCATGGTTCATAACCATGCCGGCAGCGGCCGCAATCTCGGCTCTCGCCTACTTCCTGATCGATCTGATCTTCTGATCGAAACAGACAGCGTCTCCCGCCTATGCGGCGGGAGACGCGCATCATTTCCTATTTCTCGACCCGGGGCGCGGGACTGTCTCGTCCGCCCTGATGCAAGGTCAGGCTCTCGGCGCGTGCGCCGGTTACGGTGAAGCTGAGCTGCGCATCGATGAGCTTCGCAAAGAAGCGATGCTTGGCCTCTGGAAGGATTTCTAGCCGGTCCTGGCCTGTCGCCTGGGCAAACAGCCGATTGCCATCGCGAAAGATCGTCAGGTCAAATCCCGGCGCCAGCCGGTAGGTGCCGAGATAGGCATCGTAGCTTGCCGGATCGACCGTTATGGCCGTGTGCCGGACGGTTGGGGGCGCAAGCGGAGCGTTGCTATTCAGTAGATGGCGTCCGATGTCGTCGACGCCGACATCGGTCGACGCATTGGAGAGGGCGACCACGCCGACACCCGTCGACGGACGGTAGCCGACGAAGGATCGGTAGCCGCCGGTGCCGCCATTGTGCCAGACAAACTGCTCGTCGCCCTTGCCCGAGATGACCCAGCCGAGTGCCTGCTGATCGTCGTCTCCGTTGCCGAGCGGCAGGCGGGTTGCGAGCAGCGTAGCGAAGGCCGGTGCCAGCGGCGAAGACGTTCTCCCCATGGCGGCCTGCAGGAAGATCAGAAGATCGTCCGCGGTGGAACGCAGGGCACCCGCGCCCTGCAGCGCGTTGAGATCCCAATCGCTGACCGGCTCCAGGGCCGCGTCGTGACCCTTCGCCTGCCGTCCGGACCAGTCGGGCCGCGGCGTAATCGCCGTGTCTTTCATTCCGAGAGGCGCGGCGATGCGGCTGGTGACGAGCTCGTCATAGGAAAGCCCGGCCTTCAAGGTGAGCACGTGGCCGAGAAGGCCTGTGCCGAGATTGGAGTATTCGTGCTCGACGCCGGGGCGCCGCAGCGGTTTGTGTCTTGTAAGGAAGGCATAGAGCTTGGCGGCGTCGTAGTCCGCATAGGGATTGCCCATGTCGGTCGGCGCCAGATTGCTCGGTAGCCGCGGCAGGCCGGACATGTGCATCGCCAGGTCTTTCAGCGTGATCGCAGCCTGTTTATCGGGCATCGTCACGCCTGCAGGGAGTAACGTCGAGACCGGCGTATCGAGGCGCAACGTGCCTTCTTCTACCGCGTCGGCGAGCAACAGCGCGGTGAAGACCTTGGTGACCGAACCGATCTCGAACACGGTCCGTCCGTCGACCGGGCGTGGGTCGCCCTTGGCCGGGCGACCGTAGGCGACGATGCGTCGGCCATTGGCGTCGATGATGCCGACGACGATGCCGATCGACTGCTGCTGCCTGTCGATCCGGTCGGTCAGGATTTCCAGAATTTCGGCATCGGTAGGGGTCGTGGAAAGGGAGCCCGCATGGGCTGTGGTGCCAAGCGTCATGGCGACGATCCAGTTCAGAATGAAGGTCCGCATGGTGAAAGATAGGAAGCCGATCTCTGGTTGCGATGGATGCGATGCGGATGCCAACCGGTTTCGATCAAGCTTCTGTCGAGACTTGATCGGTAAACGGCGAGGTATCGTTGCCGACAACGATTACGCCGGGGTTGCGGGAGCGCCTTGTGGGTCCCAATAGGGAGGATCGCCGAAAGCCTCTTTCAGGTGCTGGGCAATGGCTCTGAGCTTGGCCGAGACGCGCCGGCCTTCCGGGTGTGCCATGTAGATGAACTCCGGCTCCGGGCGCAGTCCGACTTCGATCTCTCGGAGTTGCCCTTCACGCACGGCCGGGCCGGCGATGAAGGCGGGCAGCAGAGCGATGCCGAGCCCGGCAACGGCGGCGTCGTGCAGCATGTCGCCATTGTTCATGCCAAGCGCCAGGCGCGCCCGCACGATCGTTGCGCCTGAGGGCCCCTCGAACCGCCAGTCGGCCGCTCCGCGATTGGTGTAGAAGATGCCGCGATGGCCTTCGAGTTCGCCAAGCGACGCCGGGGTGCCGTGGCGATCGAGATAATCGGGAGAAGCGACGAGCAGGCGCCGGCTTCTCGCAAGCTTCCAGACCACCAGTCGAGAGTCGGCGATGGTGCCGTGGCGAACGATCGCGTCATAGCCCTCGGAGGCAGCGTCCACCCGGCGGTCGTCAAGGTCGAGCGTCAATTCGATTTCCGGGTGCTTCGCCAGGAACGGGTAGAGCGCCGGGCCGAGATGCCGGCGCCCGAAGCTGACGGGCGCTGCGATCCTGAGCGGTCCCGTCAGAAGCCCGCGGCGCTCGGCAAGATCGCTGGCAGCCGCCTGCACTTCACTCACGATCCGGACGGCTCGCTCGCGGAAGGCGATGCCGTCCTCGGTGAGCGTCAGCTTGCGCGTCGTGCGATGGAGCAGGGTGGCGTTGAGTCCGCGCTCCAGTTCGGCCACTCTTTCGCTGACGACGGATTTCGACAGGCGCAGGCGGCGCGCCGCTTCGCTGATCGAGCCGGCTTCGGCGACCGCAACAAAGGCCGCTATTCCTTCGATCTTCATCATCGTTCGGCTTTCCCGAATTTCAGTTCCAACATTGGAAGACTAATCCGAACGATCGTTTTCCGCCATATCTGTGTGCATTCGAGGACGACGGCTCCAGCCGAACCGGCCTCCTCTTCAACCCAACGAGAGGACTTTCATCATGTCACGTTTGCAGAACAAGACGGCGCTCATCACCGGCGGCACCAGCGGGATCGGTCTCGAAACCGCGCGTCAGTTCATCGCCGAAGGCGCAAGGGTCGCCGTCACCGGCACCAACCCGAAGAACATCGCCGAAGCCCGCGCCGTCCTTGGCGAGGCCGCGCTCATCATCGAGGCCGATGCCGGCAATGTCGCGGGCCAGGCTGCTGTCGCTGAAAAGATCCGTGCCGCCTTCGGCACGCTCGACATCTTGTTCGTCAATGCCGGCATCGCCAAGCTGCAGCCGATCGAGCAGTGGGATGAGGCAAGCTTCGACCGGTCGATCGCCATCAACGTCAAGGGCCCGTATTTCCTGATCCAGGCGCTGCTGCCGGTGTTCTCGAAGCGCGCCTCGGTCGTGCTCAATACCTCGATCAATGCCCATATCGGCATGCCGACCTCGAGCGTCTATGCGCTGACCAAGGCAGGCCTGCTGTCGCTGGCCCGCACGCTGTCCGGCGAACTGATTGGCCGCGGCATCCGCGTCAACGCCGTCAGCCCCGGACCGATCCGCACGCCGCTCCATGACGGCCACGCTCCGACGCCCGAGGAAAACAAGCAGGTCGTCGATGCCATCGCCGCGCAGATTCCGCTTGGCCGCTTTGGCGATGCGAGCGAGATCGCCAAGGCGGTCGTCTTCCTCGCCTCCGACGAAGCCACCTTCACCGTCGGCGCCGAACTGATCGTCGACGGCGGCATGGCCACCCTCTAGTGGCGTTCCTGCCCACGATCTGAAAAACCTCGGTGTGCGTTTTTGAGCGCCGCGGGTCCCATGGATCCGCGGCGCCGACGTGCCGACGAGCGTTGGCATTGGTAGAGGAGAGGAGTATATTTTCGCGATCTAATAAAAGGCATCCGTTCGCGGAGAGTTCCGCGAGACGAACACCGATCAGATCCCGGGAGGAGACGATGACGAGTGTGAGATGGATGATGAAGGGGCGCGAATTCATTCATTGCAATTGCGCCTATGGCTGCCCCTGCCAATTCAATGCATTGCCGACGCAAGGCCACTGCAGCGCCGTCGGTGCCTTCGAGATCGAGGAAGGCTATCACGGCGACACCCGACTGGATGGGCTTCGTGGCGGCCTGATAGCCGCCTGGCCGGGCGCCATTCACGAGGGGAGAGGGAAGGTGGTGCCGATCGTCGATGTTCGGGCCTCCGACGCGCAGCGTGGGGCGCTTCTGCGCATCATGAGCGGGGAGGACACGGAGCCTGGCGCGACCTTTTTCCAGGTCTTCGCAACGACCTTCGAAACCATGTACGACCCGGTCTTTGCCGAGATCGATTTAGAGGTCGATGTCAGCGGCCGTCTGGCGCGGCTGAATGTGCCGGGCTGGATCGCTGCCCGCGGCGAACCGATCCTCAATCCGGTGACCGGCGTCGCGCATCAGGCGCGCATCAATCTCCCGCAGGGATTTGAATACGATCTTTGCGAAGTCGGGCGCGGGTGGGCCGAGACGAAGGGACCGCTGACCTTGGCGCTGGTGGATTCGCACGCCCATTTCGCGCGGATGCACCTGACCGAAAGCGGCGTGATCCACTGACGTCGATGAGGGATACGGCGCTTGAAACCCTGCTCAGACGCGACCGCGCGATCGTCGCGGCGGCGCTGGTTACGTTGGCGGCAATCAGCTGGATCTACATTCTCTGGCTGGCATCGGCCATGGATATGGCCGCTGCTCCGGCGTCCCACGGCAGCATGGATATGGGCTCGGCCATGGATATGCCCATGGACATGCCGATGAGCACGCCGATGGAAACGCAAAAGGGGGCGATGACATCCATGTCAGCGGCGACCGTCGGTCCCTGGACCGCGGCAACCTTCGCCTATGCCTTCATCATGTGGGCCGTCATGATGGTGGGTATGATGGTGCCGTCGGCGACGCCGATGATCCTGCTCTATGCCCGTGTCGGCCGCCAGGCGGCGCAACAGGGCAAGCCCTTTGCCGCCACCGGCTTCTTTGCCATCGGCTACCTGTCGGCATGGATCCTGTTCGCGCTCGTCGCTGTTCTCGGGCAATGGCTGCTCGATCGCGCACTGTTGCTCACACCGGCGCTTGCCAGTGCCAGTGCGGTTCTCAGCGGCATCGTGCTGATTGCCGTCGGCCTGTTCCAGTTCACGCCGCTCAAGGATCGCTGCCTCAGCCAGTGCCAGGCGCCGCTGCTTTTCATACAGAACCACGGCGGCTTTCGTCGGAAGGCGGTCGGCGCCTTCGGCCTCGGTGTACGGCACGGGCTTTATTGCGTCGGCTGCTGCTGGGCGCTGATGGCGCTGCTGTTCGTCGGCGGGGTGATGAACGTGCTGTGGATCGCCGCGATCGCCATCTTCGTTCTGGCGGAGAAGGTCGTGCCCGGCGGCAGGATCCTGTCCCGCATCGCCGGGGTAGCGCTCTTTTTGGCCGGGCTGTGGCAGCTCACGGCCCTGCTCTGAAATAGACGCGCCGCGCAACCGTATCCGGCGCGCGGCGTTGTAGAAGTCGTCAGGCTCGAAGCTTCAGTCGCTCAGCGTATCGAAGAAATCCTTCATCCGGGCAAAGAAGCCCGTCGATTCCGGATTGTTGTCCTTGGACGAGATCTGCTCGAATTCCTGCAGCAGCTCGCGCTGGCGCTTGGTCAGCTTCTGCGGCGTTTCGATCTGGATCTGGATGTAGAGGTCGCCGGACTGGGCCGAGCGCAGCACCGGCATGCCCTTGCTCTTGAGGCGGAACTGCTTGCCGGCCTGGGTACCCTCGGGAACCGTGACGCGCGACTTGGTGCCATCGAGCGTGGTCACGTCGAACTTGCCGCCAAGGGCAGCCGTCGTCATCGAGATCGGCACACTGCAATAGAGATCGGCGCCATCGCGCTGGTAGAACTCATGCGGTCTGACCGAAAGGAAGATGTAGAGGTCGCCCGCCGGTCCGCCGCGAAGCCCGGCTTCGCCTTCGCCGGAAAGGCGAATGCGGGTGCCGTCCTCGATGCCGGCCGGAATGTTGACCGAGAGCGTGCGCTCTTCGGTGACGCGGCCCTGGCCGTGGCACTTGCCGCAGGGATCGGTGATCGTCTGGCCGCGCCCGCCGCAGGTAGGGCAGGTGCGCTCGATCGAGAAGAAGCCCTGGGCTGCGCGAACGCGGCCGGAGCCGTGACAGGTGCCGCAGGTTTTCGGGCTGGTGCCGGGCTTGGCGCCGGAGCCGGTGCAGACGTCGCAGGTGATCGAGGTCGGAACGCGGATCTGCGCGGTCTTGCCGGCGAAGGCTTCCTCGAGCGAAATCTCCATGTTGTAGCGAAGATCGGCGCCACGTTCGCGGCCGCCGGACGAGCGCCGCTGGCGCCCGCCGCCCATCATCTCGCCGAAGATGTCTTCGAAGATGTCGGAGAAACCACCGGCGCCCGCGCCCGCGCCACCGAAGCCGTTGCCCATCCCGCCCTGCTCGAAGGCCGCGTGGCCGTAGCGGTCGTAGGCAGCCCGCTTCTGCGGGTCCTTGAGGGTCTCATAGGCCTCGTTGATTTCCTTGAAGGTCTTTTCCGAAGCCGCATCACCAGGGTTCTTGTCCGGATGATATTTCATCGCGAGCTTGCGGAAGGCGCTCTTCAGCTCCTTCTCGTCGGCGTTCTTCGCAACACCAAGCGTTTCGTAGAGATCACGTTTCATTCGTCGAAGATTGTCCTGTTGGCAGGCGTGCCAGCGCGAGGGCTCGGCGGCTGCCTGATTACCTTGCCACCGATTTAGTAAACCTTGAAGCGGGATACCATAGCCCGAACGGCGGCAGATGCGGTTTTTTGTCGTAAAAGGTACGTTTACCGCGGGTCGCGGCCGCTCTCACCGATGTCGCCCGCGCTGTCATCCGGTTCAGCTCATAAAAAAGCCCGGGCGAACCCGGGCTTTTCGTCTGTTCGAAGGGCGACTTAGGCCGAACGCTTGCGGTCGTCCTCGTCGTTGACTTCTTCGTAGTCGGCATCGACGACATCGCCGTCACGGGCAGCGTCTGCAGCGGCATCCGCATGCGCGGCTTCCGTCTGCTGCGCCTCGTAGATCGCCTGACCGAGTTTCATGGAAACTTCCATGAGCGTGTTGGTCTTGGCCTTGATGTCCTCGGCGTCCGGCTCGGAAGCTTCGACGGCGGTCTTCAGCGCTGCGATCGCGTCGGAGATCGCCTTGCGGTCGGTTTCCGAAACCTTGTCGCCGTAATCCTTCAGCGACTTCTCGCTGGAGTGGATCAGGCTTTCGGCCTGGTTCTTGGCTTCGACACCCTCGCGGCGCTTCTTGTCGACTTCGGCATTGGCTTCGGCGTCCTTGACCATCTTCTCGATGTCGGCGTCGGAGAGACCACCGGATGCCTGGATGCGGATCTGGTGCTCCTTGCCGGTGCCCTTGTCCTTGGCCGAAACCTGCACGATGCCGTTGGCGTCGATGTCGAAGGTGACTTCGATCTGCGGCATGCCGCGCGGTGCCGGCGGAATGCCGACGAGGTCGAACTGGCCGAGCAGCTTGTTGTCGGCCGCCATTTCACGCTCGCCCTGGGAGACGCGGATCGTCACGGCCGACTGGTTGTCGTCGGCGGTCGAGAAGGTCTGCGACTTCTTGGTCGGGATCGTCGTGTTGCGTTCGATCAGGCGGGTGAAGACGCCACCGAGCGTTTCGATGCCGAGCGACAGCGGGGTCACGTCGAGCAGCAGAACGTCCTTGACGTCGCCCTGCAGAACGCCGGCCTGGATGGCAGCGCCCATGGCCACCACTTCATCCGGGTTCACGCCCTTGTGCGGCTCCTTGCCGAACAGCTGCTTGACGGTTTCCTGCACCTTCGGCATGCGGCTCATGCCGCCGACGAGAACGACTTCGTCGATCTCGGCAGCCGAGACGCCCGCGTCCTTGAGGGCGGCCTTGCACGGCGCAACGGTGCGCTGGATCAGGTCGTCGACAAGCGCTTCGAACTTGGCGCGGGTCAGCTTCATCGTCAGGTGCTTCGGACCGGAAGCGTCAGCCGTGATGAACGGCAGGTTGATTTCGGTCTGCTGCGACGAGGACAGCTCGATCTTGGCCTTTTCGGCAGCTTCCTTCAGGCGCTGAAGAGCGAGCTTGTCGTTCTTCAGGTCGATGCCCTGTTCCTTCTTGAATTCGCCGGCGAGGTACTGGACCAGACGCATGTCGAAGTCTTCACCGCCGAGGAAGGTGTCGCCGTTGGTCGACTTCACTTCGAAGACGCCGTCGCCGATTTCGAGAACCGAGATATCGAAGGTGCCGCCGCCAAGGTCATAAACGGCGATCGTCTTGCCGTCCTTCTTGTCGAGGCCATAGGCAAGGGCTGCTGCAGTCGGCTCGTTGATGATGCGCAGCACTTCGAGGCCGGCGATCTTGCCGGCATCCTTGGTTGCCTGGCGCTGAGCGTCGTTGAAGTAGGCCGGTACGGTGATGACGGCCTTCTCGACCTTTTCACCGAGGTAGGATTCAGCCGTTTCCTTCATCTTCTGAAGGATCATGGCGGAGATCTGCGACGGGGAGTAATCCGTGCCGTGCGCTTCGACCCAGGCGTCGCCATTGTCGGCCTTGGTGATCTTGTAAGGAACCATGTCCTTGTCTTTTTGCGTGGTCGGGTCCTGGAAGGTCCGGCCGATCAGGCGCTTGATCGCAAAAAGCGTGTTTTCCGGATTGGTGACCGCCTGGCGCTTGGCCGGCTGGCCAACGAGACGTTCGCCGTCGTCGCTGAATGCCACCATCGAGGGGGTCGTGCGCGCGCCCTCGGCATTTTCGATCACCTTCGCGTCTTTTCCGTCCATGACGGCGACGCAGGAGTTGGTCGTTCCCAGGTCAATACCAATAACTTTAGCCATGTCGTTCTCTCCTTGCAGCGGACTGTCGGAACCCGGTCAGGCATTCGTAAGACAGCCCCTAACGGGATGGTCTCAGGATTTCTTCGCAGCCGAGACTGCGCCGATGCGGCGTATATAAGGACCGGCGTTTCGGACTGCAAGGCATTCTGCGGGGCGTTTGGGGGCAAATGCAAGTCCGCGATTTGCCCAGCCGGAAATGGGCTGTCCGCCGCCGGTGAGAAAGGCGCCAGTTGTATGCTTCCGGCACGGTCGCGCCGGCTCAACCGCCGGTCAAAATGTCAAAGAGGGTCGTACGGCGCGTGGCGCCCGTCGTCTGGCCCACATCGGCCGGTGGCACCAGGCCGCCATTGCCCTGATCGGCGCTCTGACCACCCCATTCGCCGCCCTGGTCCACGGGACGTTGTCCGACGGCGACCGCGCCATTGGCGCTAACGGGCGCTTCCGGGAAGGCCTCCGGATCGCCGGAGAGCAAGTCGCCGGCCGGCGTGTTCACGCCCTCGTCGAAGACCGGCTGCACGCCCGTCGTGCCGAAGAGCGGCGAGGGCGAGAGTCCCTCATGGGCTGCCATCATGAAATCGTGCCAGGCCTTGGCCGGCAGGCCGCCACCGGTGACCTTCTTCATCGACTTGCCGTCATCGTTGCCGAACCAGACGCCGGTGGTCAGGTTCGAGGTGTAGCCGACGAACAGCGCATCACGGAAGGATTGGGTCGTGCCGGTCTTGCCCGCTGCCTCCCAACCCTTGAGCTGCGCCTTCTTGCCGGTGCCCTTGGTCAGCACCCGCACCATCATCTGGTTCATTTCGCTGACGATCGCCGGATCGAGCACGCGCGGCGGGTTGTCGTAGGTGTTCTCGTAGAGCACCGTGCCGTCGGCCTTGGAGATGCGGCGGATGACGTGCGGCGTTGCCTTGAAGCCGCCGTTCATGAACGGGGCATAGGCGGACGTCAGCTCGACCAGGCTGACTTCGGATGTGCCGAGCGCGATCGAGGCATTGGCCTGCATTTCGGAATCGATGCCGAGGCGATGGGCCACCTTGACGACATTCTGCGGCCCGACCTCCATCACCAACTGCGCGGCGATGGTATTCAGCGAATTGGCGAGCGCATCGGCGATCGTCACTTCGCCACGATACTTCTGGTCGTAGTTCTCGGGCGTCCAGTTGCCGATCCGGACCGGTCCGTCGTTGCGGATCGACATCGGCGTGCGGCCGATCTCGAGGGCCGCGGCATAGACAAAGGGCTTGAAGGCGGACCCCGGCTGGCGCTTTGCCTTGGAGGCGCGATCGAACTGGCTTTCGGCATAGTCCTTGCCGCCGACGAGCGCGCGGATGGCGCCGGTGCCGTCGATCGAGACGAGGGCAGCCTGCGAGGCGTCGAGCTTCTTGCCGTCGGTGTCGAGCGTGGCTGCGATCACTTCCTCGGCCTTCTTCTCGAGATTGAGGTCGATGGTCGTGTCGATGACCAGGTCTTCCTTGACCTCGCCGATCATGCCGGGAAGCTGGTCCATCACCATGTCGGCGACGTAATGCTCGGCGCCGGACCAGTAGCTCTTCGCCTTGGTCGGCGTCTGCGACATTGCCGTCTTGATTTCGCTGTCGGTGACGTAGCCTTCGTCGCGCATGGCGCCGAGAACGACCTGGGCTCGTTCTTCCGCCGCCTGTGGGTCGCGCGCCGGCGACAGGCGGGAAGGGGCCTTGAGCAGGCCTGCAAGCAATGCCGCCTCGCCGAGGTTCACGTCGCGCGCCGACTTGTTGAAGTAGCGCCGCGAAGCGGCTTCCACGCCATAAGCGTTGGAGCCGAAGAACACCCGGTTGAGATACATCGCCAGGATCTGATCCTTGGAATATTTCTGCTCGAGCCAGAAGGCGAGCAGCACTTCCTGCACCTTGCGCTCCAGCGTGCGCTCCGGCGACAGGAACAGGTTCTTGGCAAGCTGCTGTGTCAACGTCGAGCCACCCTGCACCATGCGGCCGGTGGTGAGGTTCGTCACCATGGCGCGGGCAAGCCCCAGCGGATCTATGCCGAAATGCGAGTAGAAGCGGCGGTCCTCAATGGCGATGACGGCCTGCGGAATATAGGGCGACATGTTTTCCAGCGACAATGCCTCGCCGCCGGTGGTGCCGCGATTGGCGATGACGTCGCCGCTGACCGCCAGAATCTTGACGTTCGGCGGGCGCTCGGGGATCGACCAGCTTCCGGCGCTCGGCATGCGCGCGCCGTAATAGAGGACGAGGCCGCCGACGCCCATGGCGCCCCAGATGCCGAGCACGATGCACCAGTAGAAGAGTGTGCGGACAAGGCCGATGAAACCGCCACCGCCTGAGCCGCGACGCGCGCTGCCGCGCTTGCCGGCTGCCTTCTTCTTGCCGTTGCCCTTCTTGCCGCTGCCCGAAGATTTGCCGCGGGGTGCCTTGCGGCTGGCGGTCACACGGTCGCTGGCCTCGACGCGGAAATCGTCGTCGTCGTTCTCGTCTCCGCCGAACGAGGGCTCGATCCGCTCTCCTGACCTGCCGCGTGCTGCCATGCCGTTTGATCTATCCCTCACCGCTTTGCGGTGGCTCTTGGCGCAACTGCTGCGGCCAATCGATTTCGACGGCGGTAACGGCGTCCCACGCCCATCCGCCACGGCGACCGGGTGAACTTTAAATACGGCAATTTAAGGGGGAGTTAAGAAGCGGATCGTGAAATACGCATGGTCTTCAACAGCTTGCGTTTGACGGCGCTGTTTCGGCGCTGCAGCTCCGCTTGGCTCGTGACTTGTGCATCGCGGGGTCTTCGCCTGGTGAACGGTCTCAAGTCACCCAAGCGATCTGACGTTGAGGACAACGCTCGCCTTCACGATTTTGTGCAATGCAAAAATCTTATCTTGAAATTGCTGCGACGCACGATTATTATATGACTTATCGAAGCGCTGCACCTCCTCCCGCGGCGCCCGATGCGGGTCGGTGGCACTCCTCCTCCCAGTCACCGATCAAGTTCGAGAGCCCCGTGTACCTCCTCCCACACGGGGCTCTTTTCATGTCTCGAATGCTGCCCGTGTTTCCCGGTATGTGGCACCTGTCGTGCGCACTTGGCGGTGCGGCGGGTTCTCGCAGGTATCGGCGCGCCATGACGTCCACCGTCTCCCAGGCTTCCAAGGCAAACGGCTATCTCTTCACGCTCCTGGCGATCGTCATATTTTCGATCCAGGACGGCATCTCCAAGCATCTGGGTGCGATCTATCCGCCGGTCTTCGTCGCCATGATCCGCTATTGGGCTTTCGCGCTCTTCGCGATCGCGTTGGCGGCACGCAGCAAGGAGGGCCTGAAGATCACGGCGACAACGAGGAGGCCGTGGCTTCAGCTCGTGCGCGGCGTGTTGCTTCCGACCCAGATCGTCATGGTCATCACGTCTTTCACCTGGGTCGGGCTTGCCCATTCGCAGGCGATTCTTGCGGCGACGCCTCTCTTCGTTGCCCTGCTATCCATGCCGCTTCTCGGCGAGCGTGTCGGCTGGCGGCGCTGGCTGGCAATCTCGGTCGGTCTCGGCGGAGTACTTCTCATTCTGAAGCCCGCGGACGGCCTGTTCGACCGGACCTTCCTTTTGCCGCTCGGGGCGGCGCTGCTGTTTGCGCTTTATGTCATCGTCACGCGGCTCGTCAGCCGGCAGGATTCGGCGATGACCAGTTTCTTCTACACCGGCGTCGTCGGCGCTGCCGCGATCAGCATGGTCGGTCCCTTCTTCTGGGTCACGCTGGCGCCGGTTGACTGGGGCTGGATGCTGCTCCTCTGCATCACCGGATCCTCCAGCCACTACTTCCTCATCCGCGCCTATGAAGTGCTCGATGCGGTGGCGGTTCAGCCGCTCACCTATCTGCAGCTCGTCTTTGCCTCGATCATGGGGGTGACGCTCTTCAACGAGACGCTGACGGTCAACATGATGGGCGGCTCGGTGCTGGTGGTCGCCGCCGGCATATTCACGGTGTGGCGCGAACGCGTCGTAGCCCGTCGCCGTGCCGGCTTGCCATCGGCCTGAATACCCGTCGCTATTCCGCAGCGATGCGCGTCACTTTGGGGCGCGCTGAGATCGCTGTAACACGTTGAATGGCTGCAGGTTTTCTTGAACCGGAGACGATTTAACGAAACATGCTGGTGGCGAATCCTGCTATGGCTTCGCCTTATTGTTGTGCTCGGTTGTCGCGCGACAAAGGAGGACTGCCATGAATTTTCGATCCACCGCCTTCGCCCTCGGCGCATTTGCAGCGTTGAATGGCGAGGCCCTGGCACAGGAAAGCATCGCCTATGTCGACGACCGCTCCGATGGCGCAGCCCTGGTCCGCTCGCTCTACAACGCCATCAACCGCAGGGAATATGCCCGCGCCTACGGTTACTTCGGCGAATCGAAGCCCGTCGGCGGCTTCAAGTCCTTCACCCGCGGCTATGACCGCACTGTGTCGGTCGAGGTGAAGGTCGGCAAGGTGAAAACGGAAGCCGGTGCCGGCAGTATCTATTCCGCGGTACCGGTTGCGGTGAAGTCCATCGAGAAGCGCGCGCGCGTGCGGTTCTTCGCCGGCTGCTACGTCACACGCATCATCAACCCTTCGCTGCAGGTGCCACCCTTCACGCCCTACCAGATCGAAGCGGCGCGGCTTCGTGAGGTGAAGGGGCCGCTCGAGCAGGCGCTGCCGACGGTCTGCAACGCGCCCTGAAGCGCATCGAGGGAGGTGTGCGGTCTCCGTATCCCGCTGCAATTGCCGGCTACTGAAGCAAGTATCCCGTCAGGAAGGATCGGCGCCTCCCGGCGGCGGGCGTTGCGCCACGAAGCGTGCCCGCTCGAACACAAGGATCACCACCAACGCCAGGATGAAGGGGATGACCAGGTAGAGCAGACGGAAGATCGCAAGGGCGGCGAGAACGTCGGCAGGATCCATCTCCGGCAGCGCGGCGATGAAGATCAGCTCGAGTACGCCGAGGCCGCCGGGCGCATGCGAGAGCAGCGCCGCCGAAAATGAGGCAAGAAAGATCCCGAGAATGACAATGTAGCCTGGGTTCCCGGCTTCCGGCAGCGCGAAATAGATGATCCCGGCGGCGCCGATCAGTTCCACCGGCGCGATCACCAGTTGCCGGAAGACGATTCTCGGCTTCGGATAGTGCAGTTGGAACCATCGCGTGCGGAATGACGGCAGCCCGACGAGGCTGCCGATGACATAGAGCCCGATGACGACGAGGATGAGGACGCCTGTGGTCAGCGACATTTCCACCGGCAGGAACTCGGCGAAACGTTCGATGATGTCGGGCCGCACCAGAAGGACGACGGCTGAAAGCACCAGCGTGCCGAGCGTGAAGGTGAAGGAGCAGAATGCGACGAGTACGCCGACTTCACCCGGAGAAAGCCCCTTGGAACGATAGGCCCGGTAGCGCACGACCGCACCCGAGAACACGGAAGCGCCGAGATTGTGCGACAGCGCATAGGTCGTGAACGAGCAGAGCGTGATGAACCAGATCGAGATGCGGTGACCGAGATGGTCGAGCGCCAGCCGGTCGTAGGCCGCCAGCGCCGCATAGGCGACCAGCGTCGAGCCAATCGCCAGCAGCCAGCTCTTCAGCGAAATCGCGTTGAAGCTTGCGAGGAATTCGTCAAGCGAAAGTCCGCGAAGCTCGTGATAGAGCGCATTCACCGAAAAGAGGATCGCAAGAAGCCCGACGATGGGCCAGAAATAGGTCTGCAGCCGCTTCATGCCGGCGCCGTGATCGGTGCGAGATGATGGGCGAGGCGTTCTAAGGACACTTCTGTTGCAGCTGCCGGAGTGGTTCTCCAAGCGGAGACATCCTGTTTTATGAGCTGCTTTGTCATAACGCCGCGCCCGCAGCGCGTCGCTTCGGTCCCTACCCTTGCCAACGATCCGATTTCCCTTTGTGATTTGTTTCACAAAAAGGAAGCACCTGAGACCCCGCAGGTCAAGGATTGACGGTCTGTCGGAAACGGAGAAACCGCCGGGAAACGGTGAAGGGGAAACGGTAAAACGTGGACATCGTATCTCTCGGGCAGCAGCGCGTGCGCGCCGGCAGACAGATTGCGCGTGAGGGCTGTGTTTTTTGGCTGCGCGCAACTGAAATTGAGCGGCCGCGGTGGAGCTCTCCACCGCGGCCGGGAATCAAAGTCGAACTGGATGGACGCGAAAACCGCGCGCATCTGCTCTGACATCTTTAAGCGGCGAGCGCGTCCAGGATGCGGATCCAGGAGCGAATGCCCTTGTGGTAGGACTGCAGTTCGTACTTCTCGTTTGGCGAGTGAATCCGGTCGTCGGAAAGGCCGAAGCCGACGAGCAGCGATTCCATGCCGAGCATCTTCTGGAAGTCGCCGACGATCGGGATCGAGCCGCCCATGCCGATGATGACGGCCGGCTTCGGCCATTCATCCGAAAGCGCCACCTTCGCCGTGTTGAGCAGCGGAGATTCGTAGGGCAGGTGGATGGCCGGCGAACCGCCATGGGCGTGGAACTCGACCGAGCAGTCGGCCGGAACCTTGGAGCGCACATAGGCGCGGAACGCCTCGCGGATCTTTTCCGGGTTCTGGTTGCCAACAAGGCGGAAGGAAACCTTCGCCGAAGCCTCGGCCGCGATCACCGTCTTGAAGCCTTCGCCAGTGTAGCCGCCGGTGATGCCGTTGACTTCCGCGGTCGGCCGCGCCCAGGTCAGTTCCAGCACCGAGCGGTTCTTCTCGCCCGACGGGATCGAGAGGCCGATTTCGCCGAGGAACTTCTCCGCGGTCTGGCCCAGCGTTTCCCAGGCAGCCTTGATCTGGGCGGGCGTCTCTTCGACGCCTTCGTAGAAGCCCGGAAGCGTTACGCGGCTGTTCTCGTCGTGAAGGCCTGCGAGGATGGTGGTGAGGATGCGGATCGGGTTGGCGGCAGCGCCACCGAAATAACCGGAGTGCAGGTCGCGGTCGGCAGCCCGGACAATGACCTCTTCACCGACGAGGCCGCGCAGGCCCGCGGAAATGGCCGGCGTATCGCGGTCCCACATGCTGGTGTCGCAGACCAGCGCGTAGTCGGCCTTGAGCTCGGCGGCATTGGCTTCGAGGAAGGGCTTCAGCGACGGCGAACCGGATTCTTCTTCGCCTTCGAACAGGATCGTGACGCGGCAGGGCAGGCCGCCATGCACGTCCTTGTAGGCGCGCACCGCTTCGACGAAGGTCAGGAGCTGGCCCTTGTCGTCAGCCGTGCCGCGGCCGGTGATCACCTTGCGGCCGGGTTCGATTTCCTTGAGGCCCGGCTCGAACGGATCCGTGTCCCAGAGATTGAGCGGATCGACCGGCTGAACATCGTAGTGACCGTAGAACAGCACATGCGGCGCATCGGGCTTGGCGCCATCGTGATGGGCGACGACCATGGGGTGGCCGGGTGTGTCGCGCACCGAAGCGGTAAAGCCGAGGCTGTCGAGTTCGGTCACGAGCCATTCGGCTGCCTTGCGGCATTCCGCCTTGAAGGCCGGGTCGGTGGAGATCGACTTGATCCGAACGAGATCAAAAAGCCGGTCGAGGCTCTTCGGCAGGTTGGCGTCTGCACGTTCGAGAACGGGGGTGATATCTGCCATCATGCATATCCTTGCTTCAAGATTTGCCGGAACCTACTGCATCAATCGCCAAATCGAAATCGATTTGAGCACGAAATCACGCGTGATCGTTCCAGGCGGAGCGAACGTTCGACGCAGCGCCTTTGGACGCGCAAAGTCGCTGGACGCGCTCGCTCCGGTTTAGAGCCTAAGGGCGTCCTCTTTAAGCCAAATATTTTGATGGATCGATCAGGGGAGGCAGGAAGCTTCAGGCGCGGCCGTCGCCACGTGCCACGCTGGCAAGCGCCATGCGCATATATTCGAGCATGAGCTCGCGCTCGAAGTTCCTGAGACCGGAAAGCAGCGACTGGTCGGCGGCAAGGGCTGCTTCCTTGGCGGCCGCCTCCATCTCTTTTGCCCGTTCGGTCAGGAAGATCTGCTGCGAGCGCTTGTCCTGAGGGTGCTTGCGGCGGACGATAAGTCCGTCGCGCTCCATGCGGGAAAGCGTGTTGGCCATCGTCGCCTGCTCGATGTCGAGGCGATCGAGCAGCTGCTTCTGCGTCAGGCCCTCCTCGGCCCAAAGCTCGAGCAGGATGGGAAACTGACCCGGTGCGAAACCAAGCTTCTGGCCACGCTCGTGCAGCGCGCGCGAAAAGCTCTTCGCCAGCAGGCTGGCCAGATAGGTTGCAGATTCCATCCGATTGAAGGCCATAGCTATCGGTACGCCCGAAGCGCCATGAAGACAAGTTACAATGCAGGCGATGAACCTTGGGAAACGCCGGACTCACCTCGATGTGAGCGGACTTGATCGCAGGTCTCTGGAAGCAAAAAACCGTCACGGTGCGGAGGCGGCGCCGTGACGGTTTCTTGAAAACGGGACAAAGGCCCGGAGAGGGGGATAAGGCCTTTGTCCTCATCTGGTGCGGGCGGGGGACAGGCCAATCACCAGAAGACGGCATCACTCGGTGCCGTTGAGTAAGATTTGAGGAGTCAAATGTGGCTTTTCAAGGATAGGCGGTACGAATCGGACATTACAAATACGTAACGTTTGCGTGAAACCTGGAGGCCCTGTTGCCACCCCTTCGGAAAGGCGAACACGGCCTCGCCACTGCAATTGTCGGTAGCGGCTCGATACCTCGTTTTCGAGGCGAGAATGTAGTGTTCGGCGGGAAAACCGCAATGGACCTTTGCTTCACCCCGCGCTATCCATTTGCCCATGAAAAACGGTGATCATCTCTTCCTCGTCGACGGCTCCGGATTCATTTTCCGGGCGTTCCACGCCATCCCGCCGCTCAACCGCAAATCCGATGGCCTTCCGGTCAACGCGGTCTCGGGTTTTTGCAACATGTTATGGAAGCTGCTCACCGATGCGCGCGACACGTCGGTCGGCGTCACGCCGACCCATTTCGCGGTTATCTTCGACTATTCGTCGAAGACGTTCCGCAACGCGCTCTACGATCAGTACAAGGCGAACCGCACGGCGCCGCCGGAAGATCTGATCCCGCAGTTCGGCCTGATTCGCCACGCGACGCGCGCCTTCAATCTGCCCTGCATCGAAAAGGAAGGCTACGAGGCGGACGATCTGATCGCCACCTATGCCAGGCTTGCCGAGGCGGCCGGCGCAGGTGTCACCATCGTCTCCTCCGACAAGGACCTGATGCAGCTCGTCACCCCGAATGTGTCGATGTACGACAGCATGAAGGACAAGCAGATCTCTATCCCGGAAGTGATCGAGAAATGGGGCGTGCCGCCGGAAAAGATGATCGATCTCCAGGCGATGACCGGTGACTCCACCGACAACGTCCCCGGCATTCCCGGCATCGGCCCGAAGACGGCGGCGCAGCTGCTGGAAGAATACGGCGACCTTGAAACGCTGCTGGCGCGCGCCGGTGAGATCAAGCAGGCCAAGCGCCGCGAGAACATCATGGCGAACGCCGATCTCGCACGCCTGTCGCGCCAGCTCGTCGAACTCAAGACCGACACGCCGCTGGATGTCCCGCTGGAGGATCTGGGCCTTGAGCCGCAGAACGGGCCGAAGCTGATCGCCTTCTTGAAGGCGATGGAATTCACCACGCTGACGCGCCGCGTTGCTGCTGCGACCGGCACCGATGCCGACGCCGTCGAAGCCGCCAATGTTCCGGTGGAATGGGGCGCGGATGCGCGTGGCCCGGATCTCGACAAGGGTGGCGCAGCGACGGCCGTCAGCGAAAGCTCTTCCGCCAAGGCGGCGGCCCGTGGGGAGGCGGCAGAGGCGGCCGCCGTCCTGTCGCGTGCCGGCGAAACGGACGCGGGAGATGCCACGCCGCAGGCGCTGGCGGCGGCGCGCGCCGAGATCTTCGCCAAGGCGCCGCTCGATCACAGCGCCTATGTCACGATCCGCGACATCGCCACGCTCGAGCAGTGGATCGCTGACGCGCGCGATGCCGGCGTTGTCGGATTCGACACGGAAACGACGTCGCTCGATGCCATGCAGGCCGATCTCGTCGGCTTTTCGCTGGCGATTGCCGATCATCGGGCAGACCCGGCGGGCACCGCCATCCGGGCGGCCTATGTTCCGCTGATACACAAGACCGGCGTCGGCGATCTCCTGGGCGGAGGGCTTGCCGAAAACCAGATTCCGGTCGCAGAAGCGCTGAGCCGGCTGAAGCGCCTGCTCGAGGACCCCTCCGTCCTCAAGGTCGCGCAGAACCTGAAATACGATTATCTCGTCATGAAGCGGCACGGCATCACCGTGGAGAGCTTCGACGACACGATGCTGATGTCCTACGTGGTCGACGCGGGCAACGGCACCCATGGTATGGATGCGCTCTCCGAACGCTGGCTGAACCACAAGCCGATCGCCTACAAGGACATCACCGGCACCGGCAAGTCGTCGGTGACCTTCGATTTCGTCGATATCGACAGGGCGACGGCCTACGCGGCCGAGGATGCGGACGTCACGCTGAGGCTTTGGCATATCCTGAAGGCGCGGCTTGCCGCCAAGGGGCTGACGCGCGTCTATGAGCGGCTGGAGCGGCCGCTGGTTGCCGTTCTCGCGCGCATGGAAGATCGCGGCATCACCATCGATCGCCAAATCCTGTCGCGGCTTTCGGGTGAACTCGCGCAAGGTGCCGCCGCACTGGAAGACGAGATCTACAAGCTCGCCGGCGAAAACTTCACCATCGGCTCGCCGAAGCAGCTCGGCGATATCCTGTTCGGCAAGATGGGCTTTGCCGGCGGTTCGAAGACCAAGACCGGCCAATGGTCGACCTCGGCGCAGGTGCTCGAAGACCTGGCCGCCGAAGGCCACGAACTGCCGCGCAAGATCGTCGACTGGCGGCAGCTGACCAAGCTCAAGTCCACCTACACCGACGCGCTTCCCGGCTTCGTCCATCCGGAGACGAAGCGCGTGCATACGTCCTACGCGCTTGCCGCCACCACGACAGGGCGGCTCTCGTCTTCGGATCCGAACCTGCAGAACATTCCGGTGCGCACCGCCGAAGGCCGCAAGATCCGCACCGCCTTCATCGCAACGCCCGGCCACAAGCTGGTGTCGGCCGACTACAGCCAGATCGAACTGCGCGTGCTTGCGCATGTCGCCGATATTCCGCAGCTTCGCCAGGCCTTTGCCGACGGCGTCGACATCCATGCGATGACGGCGTCGGAAATGTTCGGTGTTCCGGTCGAGGGCATGCCCGGCGAAATCCGCCGTCGCGCCAAGGCGATCAACTTCGGCATCATCTACGGCATTTCGGCCTTCGGTCTCGCCAATCAGCTGTCGATCGAACGTTCCGAGGCGAGCGATTACATCAAGCGCTACTTCGAGCGTTTCCCCGGCATTCGCGACTATATGGAAGGGACCAAGGTCTACGCCCGCGAACACGGCTACGTCGAGACCATCTTCGGCCGACGGGCGCATTATCCGGACATCCGCTCGTCAATCCCGTCGCACCGCGCCTTCAACGAGCGTGCTGCGATCAACGCTCCGATCCAGGGCTCGGCCGCCGATATCATCCGCCGCGCCATGGCGAAGATGGAGCCGGCGCTGGCGGGGGCGAAGCTCTCGGCCCGCATGCTGCTGCAGGTGCATGACGAACTGATCTTCGAAGTCGAGGACGCCGAAGTCGAAAAGACCATCCCGATCGTCGTCTCGGTGATGGAGAACGCGGCGATGCCGGCGCTCGACATGAAGGTGCCGCTCAAGGTTGATGCGCGCGCCGCAACCAACTGGGACGAGGCGCACTAACCCGGCGGCACTCTCTCCAGTTTTCTGATGAAATCCTCTCAGAAAACCTCAAGAGCCACATGCGATGAATCTTGCAGCGTCCGAAGGCATCTTATGTCTCCGGGCGCCTTTCCATCAGGATGATAGAAAGCGTCAGCCGCCGCAGCCGGAACGATTGCCGGCGCGTTCAACTCCTCATAGGCAGCGCTTGGGAAGGGGCTAGGGCCTCATCCGAAACGGCTGCAATCGGAGGAGATCATGGCGCCGAAGACCTTCATTCTTGTCCTGTCCTGCGACGACAAACCCGGCATTGTCGCCTCTGTCACCACCGAGCTTGCCGCGCTCGGTGCGAACATCGCCGAGAGCAATCAGTTCTGGGATACCAAGACCAACAGCTTTTTCATGCGCATCGCTTTTCAGGTTGCGGCGAGCGTTCAGGCAAGCGACGTCGAGCGCGCCTTGCGGCCTGCCGTCGAGCGTTTCCAGATGCGGACCACGCTCGCGGACGCCGCGGTGAAACCGAAGATCCTCGTTCTCGTCTCCAGGTTCGACCATGCGCTGCTGCACCTTCTCTACCAGATCCGCGTCGGCTGGCTGAACGCGGAGGTGGTAGCCATCGTTTCCAACCACGAAGACAGCCATAGCACCGCCGAGGCCGAAGGGCTCGCCTATCACTGTTGGCCGGTATCGAAGGAGAACAAGGCCGAACAGGAGGAAAGGCTCTTGCGCCTGGTTCAGGAGACCGGCGCCGATCTCGTGATCCTCGCCCGCTACATGCAGGTCTTTTCGGACAATCTGTCGAAGCGCCTCTACGGCAAGGCGATCAACATCCACCACTCCTTCCTGCCGAGCTTCAAGGGCGCCAAGCCCTATCATCAGGCGCATGAGCGCGGGGTGAAGCTGATCGGCGCGACAGCGCATTACGTCACGCCCGATCTCGACGAGGGCCCGATCATCGAGCAGGAAACCGAACGAGTCAGTCATGCGCTGACGGCGGAGGATTTTGTCGCCACCGGCCGCGATATCGAAAGCCGCGTTCTGGCCCGTGCCGTCAAGCTGCACCTGGAGCGACGCGTCATGCTCAACGGTCACAGGACGGTCGTGTTTAGATGATCGGCCAAGAGCTACCGGAAGGTACGCGAAATAGCCGGTGCCCGACACGGGGGCCGGCTGAGGCTGCTAGAGGCGTGCGGCAACCGGGGTCGCGGTGACGGCCGGCGCGCGGAAGGTGGCAAAAAGCCGGCTCAAGCCTTCGCGCCCATCGGCCTTCAGATCGAAACGGCGGCCGAAGAGCAGCCACTCGGTACAGAGCCCCAGCATCATCCAGTGCAGCGTTCTGGTCGCCGAGGCCGGGGTCCAGGTCTCGTGCATCTGCCCCTTGGCAAGCGCGCGGGAAAAGGCGAGCTCGAGCACGACGTTATGGTGTTCGTCGAGCTCCTTCTGCCGGGCGAGCACCTCGCCCAGATCGCCGTCGTAGTTGGTGCGTAGCATGATCGTGAGGATGCGCTGGCGCTGCTCGTCGGCGGCGAGAACATCCAGCCAGTCGCCCATGGCGCCTTCGAGGATGGAGAGTGTATCGGCGGCTTCCGCTTCGATCTCGCGGGCCACCATGTCTTCCTGCGGCAGGGGCACGGCATCGTGCAGCGCGAGGAACAGGTCGGTCTTGTTGGCAAAGTGCCAGTAGATGGCGCCGCGGGTCACACCGGCGGCCTTGGCGATTTCTTCCAGCGTCGTGTTCGAGACGCCCTTTTCGTAGAAGACGCGCTCGGCGGCGCATAGGATCTTCTGCCGGGTTGCTTCCGCGTCGGCTTTTGTTCGGCGCATTCATTCCTCCTCATGCGACGGCCCGCCAGAGGCGGGCCGTCCAGTATCGTTTTACTCGGCGGGTGTCGGGTTTTCTGCGGCTGTCGGTGTGTTTTCCACCTTCTTTCGACCGAAGATCTTCGTGACGAATACGAAGAAGACCGGAACGAAGAAGATGGCGAGCACCGTTGCCGAGATCATCCCGCCCATGACGCCCGTGCCGATGGCGCGCTGGCTGCCGGAGCTGGCGCCCGTGGCGATCGCCAGCGGCAGAACGCCGAGCGTGAAGGCCAGTGACGTCATCAGGATCGGCCGGAAGCGAAGATGTGCCGCCTCCAGCGTCGCGTCGATCAGCGACTTGCCCTGCTCGCGCAGTTCCTTGGCAAATTCGATGATCAGGATCGCGTTCTTGGCCGACAGACCGATGATCGCGATCAGGCCCACCTTGAAGTACACGTCGTTCGGCATGTCGCGCATGGTGACCGCCAGCACGGAGCCGATGACGCCGAGCGGAACGACCATGATGACCGCGACCGGGATCGACCAGCTCTCGTAGAGGGCCGCCAGGCACAGGAACACCAGCAGGCACGACAGTGCGATCAGGAGAGGCGCCTGGGTGCCGGACTGGATTTCCTGCAGCGACTGGCCCGTCCATTCGTAGCCGAAGCCCGTGGGAAGCTGTCCGGCGAGACGCTGCATCTCGGCGATTGCGTCACCGGATGAATAGCCCGGTGCCGCCTCGCCGCTGATGCGGACTGACGGATAGCCGTTATAACCGATCGTCTGCGTCGACGCCTTGACCCATTCCACGGTGGCGAAGGCCGACAGTGGCACCATGCCGCCGTTGGCGTTGCGGACGTTGAGGTTCAGGAGATCGGCGGTCTGCATGCGCTGACCTTCGTCCGCCTGCACCGTCACGCGCTGCATGCGTCCGGCGTTGGGGAAGTCGTTGACGTAGGACGAGCCGAGGTTGGTCGAGATCGTCGAGTTGATGTCGGCGAAGGTCACACCGAAGGTGTTGGCCTTCTCGCGGTCGATGGTGACGCTGACCTGGGCTGCATCGGGCATGCCCTCGAAGCGGACGCCGGCGAGCACCTTGCTTTCGGCTGCCATGCCGAGAAGCTGGTCGCGCGCCTGCGACAGCGCCGCCTGGCCGAGGCCGCCGCGGTCCTGCAGGCGGAACGAGAAGCCGCCCGTGGTGCCGAGGCCCTGGATCGCTGGCGGCGACAGCGCGAAGCTGATCGCATCCTTGATCTGGCTCATCGCCATCGTCGCCCGCATGGCGATCGACTGAGCGGCATTGTTGGCATCGCGTTCCTTCCAGTCCTTCAGCGTCACGAAGGCGAGCGCTGCGTTCTGGCCGGTGCCGAAGAAGGAGAAGCCGTTGATCGCGATGATGCGTTCGACTGCCGTCTCCTGGCCGAAGATCTTCTCGGCCTGCTCCACCACCTCGGTCGTGCGGTTGCCCGTGGCTTCCGACGGCAGCTGCATCATGACGATCACGAAGCCCTGGTCTTCGTCCGGCAGGAACGACGACGGCAGCTTCATGAACAGCCAGCCGAGACCGGCGAGCACGGCGACGTAGACGATCATGTAGCGGCCGGTCCGGTGGACCAGGCGCTTCACGATGCCGCTATAGCCGTGCGAGGTCTTGTCGAACGAGCGGTTGAACCAGCCGAAGAAGCCGCGCTTGGCGTGGTGGTGACCCTTCGGCACCTGCTTCAGGAAGCTCGCGCAAAGTGCCGGCGTCAGCGACAGGGCGAGAAGTGCCGAGAACAGGATCGAGACGACCATCGTCAGCGAGAACTGGCGATAGATCACGCCGACGGCACCCGGGAAGAAGGCCATCGGAATGAACACGGAGGCTAGAACCAGCGTGATGCCGATGACGGCGCCGGTGATCTGCTTCATCGCCTTGCGGGTGGCTTCCTTCGGCGTCAGCCCTTCCTCGGACATGATGCGTTCGACGTTTTCGACGACGATGATCGCATCGTCGACGAGAATGCCGATCGCCAGCACCATGCCGAACATGGTCAGAACGTTGATCGAGAAACCCATCGCCAGCATGACCGCGCAGGTGCCGAGGAGTGCGACCGGCACGACGAGCGTCGGGATGATGGTGTAGCGGATGTTCTGCAGGAACAGGAACATCACGATGAACACCAGCGCGACCGCTTCGACCAGCGTCGAAAGCACTTTTTCGATCGAGACGGCGACGAAGGGCGAGGTGTCGTAGGGAACCGAATATTCGAGGCCCTGCGGGAAGAACTTCGCCAGTTCGTCCATGCGTTCCTTGATAGCCGCCGATGTCGACATGGCATTGCCGCTCGGCGACAGCTGGACGGCGATAGCCGCCGAGGGCTTGCCGTTAAGGCGCGTCGAGAAGGCGTAGCTTTCGCCACCGATCTCGATGCGGGCAACGTCGCGCAGGCGGACGGAGGAGCCATCCGGATTGGCGCGAAGCACGATCGCGCCGAACTCTTCGGCGCTCTCCAGCTGGCCCTTGACGACGACGGGCGCGCTGATCTGCTGGCTGATCGGGTTCGGCTGTGCGCCGATCGAGCCGGAGGCGATCTGGGCGTTCTGCGCCGTGATCGCGTTCGTCACGTCCGCTGCCGTCAGGTTCAGACCCAGCATCTTGTCCGGATCGAGCCAGACGCGCATCGAACGTTCGGTCGCAAACAGCTGCGCACGGCCGACGCCGGGCACGCGCTGGATTTCGCTGAGCACGTTGCGGCTCAGATAGTCGCCAAGGCCTATGGCGTCCATCGAGCCGTCAGTCGAGGTGAGCGCGACGATCATGAGGAAGCCGGAGCCGGCTTCATCGACCTGAACGCCCTGGCGCTTGACCGAATCGGGCAGGCGCGGCTCGACGCGGCGAACGCGGTTCTGGATGTCGACGGCCGCCTGGCCCGGGTCAGTGCCGGGGGCAAAGGTCGCGCTGATTTCGACCGAGCCGGAGGCGCTGGAGGTCGATTCGAAATAGAGCAGACCTTCGACGCCGTTTAGTTCGTCTTCGATCAGTCGCGTGACGCTCTGATAGGTGTCCTGCGACGAGGCGCCGGGGTAGCTCGTGTTGATGGAGATCTGCGGCGGCGCGACGTCAGGATATTGCGATACCGGCAGAAGCGGGATCGCAATGACGCCGGCGACCATGATGAAGATCGCCACCACCCAGGCAAAAATAGGCCTGTCGATGAAAAAACTAGGCATCAATCAAACTCACTTTGTAGCTTCGGCAGGCTTCTTGTCGGCTTCCGCCGTCGTCTGCGCTGCTTCTGCGGCAGGCTTGGCATCCGGGTTCCAGTCGGTCGGTTCGACCGGGGCGCCGGGGCCGATTTTCTGGAAGCCTTCGACGATGACCTTCTCGCCGGCCTTGAGGCCGGAGGTCACCTGCCAGCGGGTGCCGATGGTACGGCCGAGCGTCACGTTGCGGAACTCGACCTTGTTGTCTGCGGTAACGACATAGACCTGCGACTGGCCGGCATTGTTGCGCTGGACAGCCTGCTGCGGAACGGTGATCGCGTCCTTCTCGACGCCCTGCTGGACGAGCACGCGGACATACATGCCCGGAAGCAGGTCGTTGTCCGGGTTCGGGAACTCGCCGCGCAGCGTCACCTGACCGGTCGTCGCGTCGACAGCCGCTTCGGAGAACAGGAGCTTGCCCTTGTGCTCGTAGGCCGTGCCGTCGTCGAGCACGAGCTGTACTTCGGCTTCTTCGCTGTCGCCGTTCATCATCTTGCCGTCCTCGAGCGCCTTGCGCAGGCGGATGAGGTCGGTCGCCGACTGGGTGAAGTCGGCATAGAGCGGGTCGAGCTGCTGGATCGTCGCGAGATTTTCCGAGCTGTTGGTGCTGACAAGCGCGCCTTCGGTGATCAGTGCACGGCCGATGCGGCCGCTGATCGGTGCTGTCACGTCGGCATATTGCAGGTCGAGCTTGGCTGCCGCGAGGCCGGCCTCGGCGATCGCGACATCGGCGTCGGCGGTCGCAAGCAGCGCGGCCGCATCTTCCAGCTGCTGCGCGGCGACGACGTTCGCCTTCTTCAGCTGCTCCTGCCGGTCGGCCTTCTGCTGGGCCTGCAGGCGAATGGATTGGGCGCGCCTGAGCGTCGCCTCTGCCTTTTCGACCTGCACGCGGAAGGGCGCGGGATCGATGCGGTAGAGCACATCACCCTCATTGACCTTGGAGCCCTGCTGGAAGACGCGCTCGACGACGATGCCGGAGACGCGCGGGCGGACCTCGGCAACCCGGGTCGCGGCGATGCGGCCGGGTAGCTCGTTGGTGATCGGCAGGGTTTCGGCTTTGGTCGTGAAGACGGCGACGGCGGACGGCGGGAATGCGGCAGCGCCCTGTTGTGCTTCCTCTTTCTGGCAGCCGGAAAGAAGAATCACAGTTGCCAAGGCGGCGGCCAGTGTCGGTCGGTTCATGCGCATAGCGATGTCCATATTCGGTGACCGCAGGCAACAGGTGCATCTCGCAAGGTGCCCGTGCGGTCCGGAAGTGAAGGGGAGCGGAACCGGTATCAGGTTCGGCAAATACCGGAAAGCTAATATACAAACACAAATGTATGTTAATTTGCTTCGCAGTGCAACAGCGTGATGCGGCGCGTCGAATCAAAAAATAATTCAGCCACCACAGGTGTTTAGTCCTTATGGCGGCTGATTTTCACATAGCTGTGATGGGGCGAAGGCCCCAAATTGGATCAGACGAGAACGCGGTCGTCGTTACCGAAACGGTGCATACTGCCGACCATCGGCGTTGCGTAGACGATGTCGTCAGGGGCGTAGCGATGCTCGCCGAAGAGGCGGACGGTGATGGTGCCGACCTGTTCGGAATCGATGTAGACGATCGTGTCGGCACCAAGGTGTTCGACGTGCACCACCTTGCCCTTCCAGTCACCGCTCTCGCGCGACAGCGCCATGTGCTCCGGACGGATGCCGATCGTCTTGGCGCTGGTGTCGCCGAGCCGTGCGCCCTCGATGAAGTTCATCTGCGGCGAGCCGATGAAGCCGGCGACGAAGGTGTTGGCGGGGCGATTGTAGAGATCCATCGGCGAGCCGATCTGCTCGATCTGGCCGGCGTTGAGGACGACGATCTTGTCGGCGAGCGTCATCGCCTCCACCTGGTCGTGGGTCACGTAGATCATCGTCGCCTTCAGGCTGCGATGCAGCCGGGCAATTTCGAGCCGGGTGTTGACGCGCAGCGCCGCGTCTAGGTTGGAAAGCGGCTCGTCGAACAGGAAGAGCTTCGGTTCGCGCACGATCGCGCGGCCGATCGCGACGCGCTGACGCTGGCCGCCGGAGAGTTCGGCCGGGCGCCGGGCAAGGTAGGGATCGAGCGACAGCATGCTTGCCGCCTTGCCGACCTTGTCGTCGATCTCCGCCTTCGGAGCGCCGGCCTGCTTCAGGCCAAGGCCCATATTGTCCTTCACCGTCAGGTGCGGATAGAGCGCGTAGGACTGGAACACCATGGCGATACCGCGCTTGGCGGGTGCCACATGGCCGACCTCTGTGCCGTCGATCTGCACGCTGCCGGAGGTCGCGTCTTCGAGGCCGGCGATGGTGCGCAGCAAGGTCGACTTGCCGCAGCCGGACGGGCCGACGAAAATGACGAACTCGCCGTCCTTCACCTCGAGGTCGATGCCCTTCAGCACCTCGTGGCTACCATAGGCCTTGCGGATGGATTTGAGTTGAAGCGATCCCACCTGGTTGCCCCCCTTAAAGTTTGACTGGTCTGCCGGTGCGCACGCTTTCGTCTGCGGCAAGGCAGATGCGTAGCGACTGGACGGCATCGTTCATGTGACGGTCGAGGTCTATGTCTTCGCGAATGGCCTTCAGCACATAGGCCTGCTCGCGGTCGCAGAGTTCCTGGTGGCCGGGCTCGCCGTCCATCTTCAGGTCCTCGTCAGCCCGGAGGAAACGTCCATCGGGACCGGTTTCGGCATTGTGCAGCCGGATCACCGCGGTCTTGGTGTGCATGTCGATGTCGTCGGATTTGGCGTTCTGGTCCATGACGATCGAGACCGAGCCCTTCGGTGACATCACGTCCTTCACGAAGAAGGCAGTTTCCGAGATCATCGGACCCCAGCCGGCTTCGTACCAGCCGGCGGACCCATCCTCGAAGATCACCTGCAGGTGGCCGTAGTTGTACATGTCCGGCGCGATCTCGTCAGAAAGGCGAAGCCCCATGCCGCGCACTTCCACCGGCTTGGCATCGGTGATCTGGCACATGACGTCGACATAATGCACGCCGCAATCGACGATCGGCGACGTCGTCTTCATCAACGACTTGTGCGTTTCCCAGGTCGGCCCGCTCGACTGCTGGTTCAGGTTCATGCGGAAGACGTACGGACCGCCGAGCTTGCGGGCTTCCGCAATCAGCCGGATCCACGAGGGGTGATGGCGCAGGATATAGCCGATCACCAGCTTGCGACCGTGTTTCTTCGCAGCGGCGACGACGCGCTCTGCGTCGGCGACGGTGGTTGCAAGCGGCTTTTCGACGAAGACGTCGGCGCCGGCCTCAAACGCCATGACCGCAAAGTCGGCATGGCTGTCCGAATAGGTGCAGATCGAGCAGAGCTCCGGCTTCAACTCGGCAAGCGCCGTCTTGAAGTCGGGATGGATCGTGTAGCCGCTCAGTTCCTCCGGCAGCGGCACTTTCGAACGATTGACGAGGCCGACGATCTCGAAGCCCGGATTGTTGTGGTAGGCGAGCGCGTGGCTGCGCCCCATGTTGCCGAGCCCTGCTACGAGGACCCGGACCGGTTTGCTGCTTGCACTCACTTGACTGCTCCTGCCGTGATGCCGCGGATCAGTTGCCGCGAGAAGATGACGTAGAGGACGAGAACCGGAAGGATGGCGAGCGACAGCGCCGCCAGAACCGCGTTCCAGTTGGTGACGAACTGGCCGATGAAGATCTGCGAGCCGAGCGTCACGGTCTTGGTCGCTTCCGCCGGCGCCAGGATCAGCGGGAACCAGAGATCGTTCCAGATCGGGATCATCGTGAACACCGCGACCGTCGCCATTGCCGGCCGCACCAGCGGCAGAACCAGGCGGAAGAAGATTGAATATTCCGACAGCCCGTCGATACGCCCGGCATTCTTCAGATCATCCGAAACCGTGCGCATGAACTCCGAGAGAATGAAGATCGCCAGCGGCAGGCCTTGCGCCGTGTAGACGAGGATCAGCGCCGTCAGCGTGTTGACGAGGTTGGCGGCGACCATGCCCTGGAGGATGGCGACGGTGCCGAGACGGATCGGGATCATGATGCCGATCGCCAGGTAAAGACCCATGACCGTGTTGCCGCGGAAGCGGTATTCGGACAGCGCGAAGGCGGCCATCGCCCCGAACAGCAGCACCAGCGCGATCGAGACGATCGTGACGATGAAGCTGTTCTGGAAATAGGTGGCAAAGTCGCCCTGGCCGAGGACCGTTTCATAGCCGATCAGGCTGAAGGTCTGCGGGGTCGGGATCGTCAGCGGCGCCCGGAAGATCGCGTTGCGATCCTTGAACGAGTTGATGATCGTCAGAAACACCGGGAACAGCGACACGAGCGTGTAGGCGATCAGCGCCACGTGGACGAAGCCGGTGCGGAGAAAAGAATCGCGTGCTTTCGACATCTCCGGTCTCCTCAGAACTGGTAGCGGCGCATGCGGCGCTGGATGACGAAGAGGTAGAGCGAAACGCCGGCGAGGATGATGAGGAACATCACCGTCGCGATCGTCGCGCCCATGGAGCGGTCACCGAGCTGCAGCTGGAAACCGAAGAAGGTGCGGTAGAGCAGTGTGCCGAGAATGTCGGTCGAGCCGTCAGGGCCGGCAAGCGCCCCCTGCACCGTGTAGACCAGGTCGAAGGCGTTGAAGTTGCCGACGAAGGTCAGGATCGAAATGATGCCGATGGCCGGCAGGATCAGCGGCAGCTTGATCTTCCAGAACTGGCTCCAGCCGGTGACGCCATCGCATTCCGCTGCTTCGATCACTTCATCGGGAATGTTGAGCAGCGCCGCATAGATCAGCATCATCGGGATGCCGACATATTGCCAGACCGAGATCAGCGCCACGGTGATGAGCGCGGAACCCGGCTTTCCGAGCCAGGGCGCAAACAGCGACTTCAGCCCGACGAGATCGAGCATCCAGGGCGCAACACCCCAGATCGGCGACAGGATCAGCTTCCAGATGAAGCCGACGATCACGAAGGACAGCAGCGTCGGCAGGAAGATCGCCGTACGGTAGAAGGTGACGAAGCGCAGCTTCGGGATCGACAGCATGGCAGCCAGCGCGACACCGATCGGGTTTTGGACGCACATGTGGATGATGAAGAAGATGACGTTGTTCTTCAGCGCGTTCCAGAAGTCATGCGCCCAGCGTTCGTCGCCGAACAAAGTCTGGAAATTGGCAAGCCCGACGAAGGCCGGCTGGCCGTCGACCGTGTTGAACAGCGAGAGCCGGAGCGTCTCGATCAGCGGCAGGATCATGACCGCCGAATAGATCAGGAAGGCAGGGAGCAGGAAGACGAGGATGTGCCAGCGCTTCGGCCGCCTTGCCGTCGGCTGTCCCTCTTGCACTGAAAGAGCGTCACTCATTGATCCATCCGTTTCTAGAAGACCGGTTCCCCAGACAATCACGATGCGCACCGACGCCACACGGCCGGTCTCGCCGCATGCCATCTGCTCTTTTCTTGAGAGCTCATGACGAAGGTTAAGTCTATCGCGTTCTTTTGCAAACGACTGCGTCGGTGGCCTCCCATAAGGGGAGGCCGGTGACACTTCGGCTGGGGGAGTGCCGCCTTCGGCATGTCGCCCCGCCCGGTCCCTACAGCATCCTTAAGTTCCGTTCGGTTTAAGGTGCCCTTTGCGCGTCCAGGACGCGCGGCGCTGTAGGGCCGACCCTCCCCCGTTAAGGGGAGGGAACCTGTTGCGCTTACGTCAGTCTTACTTCGCCGGCTTGTACCAGCCGTCGAGGCCCTTCTGCAGCTTCTCGGCGGCAACTTCAGGCGTATCCGTGCCATTGATCACGTTGGCCGATTCGACCCAGGTTTCGTTTTCCAGGTTCGGGGTGCCGCGCGACAGAATCTGGTAGGTCGAGCGGATCGTCGGCTTGCACTTTTCGCGCCAGGAGACGAATTCCTGAGCGAGCGGATCGGCCATCTTCACCGGGGTCGAGTTCAGGCTGAAGAAGCCCGGCAGCGCGTTGGCATAGATTTCGGCGAATTCAGGCGACGAGATCCAGGTCAGCAGCTTCTTGGCTTCCTCGGCATGGGCGCTCTTGGCGTTCAGGCCGACGCCGATGTCGTTGTGGTCGGAGATGTAGCAAGCGTCGCCGGCGTTCTTAACCGGAGGCGGGAAGGCGCCCATCTTGAACTGGGCCTGGGTGTTGAACAGGCCGATTTCCCACGAGCCGGCCGGGTAGATTGCTGCGCGGCCGAGCGTGAACAGGTTCTGGCTGTCGGGATAGGTCTGGGCTTCGAAGCCGTCGCCGAGGTAATCCTTCCACTTGGCCAGGACCCTGTAGGGCTCGACCCACGGTGCGTCGGTCAGCTTTTCTTCGCCCTTGATCAGCTTGGCGCGGCCTTCTTCACCCTTCCAGTAGGTCGGACCGATGTTCTGGTAGCCCATGGTGGCGGCTTCCCAGAGGTCCTTCGTGCCCATTGCCATCGGGATGTAGTTGCCGTCGGCCTTGATCTTGTCGAGGGCAGCGAAGAATTCCGCTTCCGTCGTCGGAATCTGGATGCCGAGCTGGTCGAAGGCGTCCTTGTTGTAGATGAAGCCGTGGATGACCGAAGCCATCGGCACGCAGAAGGTCGCCTTGCCGTCATCGGTGGTCCAGGCGGACTTGGCAACCGGCGAGAAGTTTTCCATGCCCGGCAGCGCGGTCAGGTCGGCGAGGTGCTTCTTGTTGTAGAGTTCGAGCGAGGCGTCGAACGGACGGCAGGTGATGAGGTCGCCTGCCGAGCCGGCGTCGAGCTTGGCGTTCAGCGCAGCGTTGTATTCGGTCGGAGCGGTCGGAGCGAACTTGACCTTGATGCCCGGGTTCTTCGCTTCGAAGGCCGGGATCAGCTTTTCCTGCCAGATCGCCAGGTCGTCGTTGCGCCAGCTTTCGATGGTCAGCGTCACGTCCTCGGCGTGTGCCAGCCCGGCCGTGCCGAGAATGCTCGACGCGAGCAGCAGGCCCTTGATAGTCGTACGGGTCATTTAGCTTCTCCCTCTTATATTGCGCCGTTTTGGCGCGGTTTGAGTCCCAGGCTTATGTCAGGCCGTGACGATATCGATCGCCCGGCGCAGGTTCTGTTTGGTCTGGCTGAGTGCCGCCTCGGCCGCCGCGACGTCTTTCGCGCCGGAAGCAAGCAGGATGGCGATCTTGACCGAACCGGAGGCCTCGTTGATCAGCCGTCCGGCTTCGGCGGCGCTGATGCCGGTGATGTCGGTGACAATGCGGATGGCACGGCCATGCAATTTGATGTTGTCGGCACGCAGGTTGACCATATGGCCGTCGAGCACGTGGCCGAGATGAATGCCGACCAACGTCGAGAACATGTTGAAGGCGATCTTCTGCGCCGTGCCGGCGCCCATGCGGGTCGAGCCGGAGACCACTTCCGGCGGCGTCTGCAAGAGGATCGCCACATCGGCGTCCTTGAACAGCGCTGCACCCGGATTGTTGGCAACCGCGATTACCTTGGCGCCGCGCTTGCGGGCCTCGTCGGCGGCGGCAAGTGCATAAGGGGTGGAGCCGCTGGCGGAAACGGACACGAGACAGTCGCCGGCGCCGATGCCGGCCTTGCGCACGTCCTCGCGGGCGAGGTCCATGTCGTCTTCATAGCCGCCCGCCAGGTCGCTGAGGCTGGCTGCGCCGCCCGCAAGCAGGATGACGATCTGGTCCTGGGCAATGCCGTAGGTGCCGGGCAGCTCAAGGGCATCGGCCATCGCCATCAGGCCGGAGCTGCCGGCGCCCGCATAGGCAAGACGTCGACCGGAGGAAAGCGCTTCGGCTGCGATCGAAGCGGCCGCGGAGATCGACTCAATCGCCGCATCGACGGCCTTGGCCGCAGCCTGCTGGCCGGCTGCGAGCAGCCGCAGCGCCAGCGCCGGATGCATAAGATCCAGGCCCTTGGCGTTGTCGTGACGCTCTTCGGTCTTTGCTGACGGCATGGGTCGTGTCTCCTCTCGGTTGAAATTAATGCCAAAAAAATACCAATTGTCCAGCGGAATTTAACTTTTGACGCTCGAAAAAACTAATCGTCTAAATTAGCCATTGAATTTCAATGGATTGCAACGAAATCGAGAGCATGAGTGGATTCGGACTTGGTTATTGGTATTTTTTTGGTATCTTTGATGGGCGGAGGTGCTCATGACAAATTACCTGATAGGAATCGATGGTGGCGGAACGAGCTGCCGGGCTGCCGTGGCGACGGCGGATGGGCGCATTCTCGGGCGCGGCAAGGCCGGCGCGGCGAACATCCTGACGGACCCGGAGACCGCACTCGCCAATATTGGTGAGGCCGCGCGCGCTGCATTCTTAGAGGCCGGCCTCGATCCTGAAGGCATTGCCGCCGCAAAGGCCATTGTCGGCGTGGCCGGACACAATGTCGGCGACGCCGTGCACTACGTAAAGCGCCGTTTGCCCTTCGCTGCCGCGGATATCGAATCGGACGGTTTGATCGCGCTGCAGGGCGCGCTCGGCAACCAGGACGGCGCGGTTGCCATCCTCGGCACCGGCACCATCTATATCCTGCGCCAGGGCGAAACCGTGAGCTATGTCGGCGGCTGGGGTTTTACCATCGGCGACCACGGCAGTGGCGCCCGCATCGGTCACGCGCTCCTGCAGGAAAGCCTGCTTGCCTTCGACAATATCCACGAGGCCTCCCCGGTCACGGACTCCGTCATGGCCGAATTCAACAATGACGCCCGCGACGTCGTCGATTTCGCCCGCCTCGCCAAACCCGGTGAGTTTGGCCGCTACGCGCCGCGGGTCTTCGAAGGCGCTGCCGCCGGCGACCCCGTTGCGGTACGGCTATTGAAGGCTGCTGCCATCACCGTAGACGAGGCGCTCGACGCCGTGGTTGCAAGGGGATGCGAGAGGCTGTGTCTGCTCGGCGGATTGGCTCCGCTTTATCGGCCCTGGCTTGCGGAGCGACACCAGGCGCTCCTGGTCGAAGCGGAAGCGGATGCGTTGACAGGATCGGTCGCGCTTGCGGCCCAACGGTTCGGCTCACAGGTGAGGGCAGGCGCATGACGCACCAGCTCGCTTCCATTCTGCCGCTTGAGGGCCTGCAGTCCGGAGGGTCGGGGCCGCTCTATCTCAAGCTTCGGCAATCGCTCGAGGACGCAATCCAGTCGGGCAAGCTCAATCACGGTGACGCCCTGCCGCCGGAACGCGATCTGGCGGACTACGCCAATATCAGCCGCGTGACCGTGCGCAAGGCGGTCGACGACCTCGTGCGCGACGGTCTGCTGGTTCGCCGCCACGGTTCCGGAACCTTTGTCGTCAAGCCTGTCTCCAAGGTGCAGCAGTCGCTGTCGCGGCTGACCTCGTTTACCGAAGACATGGCGCGCCGCGGGTTGAACACCCACGCGCGCTGGCTGGAGCGCGGCCTGTTTCATCCTTCGCCGGATGAGATGATGGCGCTCGGCCTGCCGGCCGATGCTCTGGTTGCGCGCCTCGGACGTCTGCGCATTGCCGACGACATGCCGCTCGCGATCGAGCGCGCCAGCATCTCGGCGGAGTTCCTGCCGGATCCGCAGGCCGTTACTTCGTCGCTCTATACTGCGCTCGACAAGACGCGCTCGCGTCCGGTTCGCGCCGTGCAGCGCATCTCCGCCTGCAACATCAAGGATCCGGATGCCTCGATGCTCGGCGTCGCCGTCGGCTCGGCCGGCCTTTCCATCGAACGTGTGTCCTATCTCGCATCGGGACGCGTCGTCGAATTCACCCGCTCGCTCTATCGGGGCGATGCCTATGATTTTGTCGCGGAACTGACGCTGTCGGAATCCTAAAGCGACCGCCCGCAGAAAGGAATTGACCATGCAGACCAATATGCGCCGAGAAATCGACGAAATCCCCGAGGCCGCCCAGCGCCTGCTGGAGCGCTCCGCCGATCAGTTGAAGGCAGCCGGCGCCGCACTCCGCGCCAAGGACCCGGCCTTCCTGGTGACTATCGCCCGTGGCTCCTCCGACCATGCGGCACTGTTCCTGAAATATGCGATCGAACTGCAGGCCGGCCGACCCGTCGCCTCGCTTGGGCCGTCGCTGGCTTCCATTTACGGCGCCAAGCTGAAGCTCGGTGGCGCTGCGGCGATCGCGATTTCGCAATCGGGCAAGAGCCCTGACATCGTCGCCATGGCGCAGGCCGCGACAGATGCCGGTGCGGTCTCGATCGCGCTCACCAACACGCTGCCCTCGCCGATTTCTGAGGCCTGCACCAACCCGCTCGACATTCTTGCCGGCCCGGAAATCGCCGTTGCCGCCACCAAGTCCTACGTCAATTCGATCGTCGCCGGCCTTTCCGTGCTCGGCGAGTGGACCGGTGATGCGGCGCTGCAACGCGCGGTCGCCGACCTGCCGAACCAGTTTGCCAAGGCGGTCAAGCTCGACTGGCAGGCGTTTGCCGATGATCTCGGCGAGGCGGAATCGCTCTACGTGCTCGGCCGCGGCCCGGCGCTTGCGATCGCCAGCGAAGCGGCGCTGAAATTCAAGGAAACCTCGGGCATGCATGCGGAAGCCTATTCCGCGGCGGAAGTGCTGCACGGGCCGGTGGCGCTCGTCGGTGCCAAGTTCCCGGTGCTGACGCTCGCCGCCCGTGACGCGGCCGAAGCCTCGGTCGCCGGCATCGCCGATGGTATGGCGGAAAAGGGCGCGGTGGTTCATGCTACATCGAGCCGTGCGACCAAGGCCAAGCGCCTGCCGTTCGTCGAGACGGGCCACCCGATCACCGACGCGCTGACGCTGATCCTGCCGTTCTATGGTTTCGTCGAGGCCTGGTCGCGTTCGCGCGGTCTCAACCCCGATGCACCGGCAAGCCTCAAGAAGGTAACGGAGACGAGATGAGCGTGAGTAAGGCAATCACCGGCGCCCGCCTGTTCGACGGCGTCGAATGGCACGACGGCTGCGCCCTCGTGATCGAGGCCGGCCGGGTTAAGGCCATTACGGCGTCGGCCGATGTTCCCGCCGACGTCGAAAGGATCGATGCTCATGGCATGCTGCTCGTGCCGGGCTTCATCGACCTGCAGGTGAACGGCGGCGGTGGTGCGCTTCTGAACGAAGAGCCGACCGTCGAGGGCATTCGGCAGATCTGTTCGGCGCATGCCAAGTTCGGCACCACGGCGCTGCTGCCGACGCTGATCACCGACACGCGCGAGGTTCGAAGCGCCACCATCAAGGCGGGCCTCGATGCGAAGGCCGCAGATGTGCCCGGCTTCCTTGGCCTGCATCTCGAAGGTCCGCATCTCTCTGTCGCCCGCAAGGGCGCGCACGATCCGAAGCTGATCCGCCCGATGGACGATACCGATCTCCAGGAAATGCTCGATTGTGCGAAGGCGCTCGGCGTCCTGATGGTGACCGTGGCGCCGGAAAACGCCACCAAGGAACAGGTTCGGGCGCTCGCCGATGCCGGCGCCGTCGTCAGCCTTGGCCATACGGATGTCGGCTACGAAACCGCGGTCGCCTATGCCAAGGCGGGCGCGCGTACCGTGACCCACCTTTTCAACGCCATGAGCGGCCTCGGTCATCGCGAGCCCGGCGTGGTTGGCGCGGCACTTGCGACCGGCACGCTGCATGCGGGCCTGATCGCCGACGGCTACCATGTCGAGCCGGCGTCGATGGGCGTGGCGCTGCGCGCCAAGACGGGCCCGGGACAGATCTTCCTCGTCACCGACGCGATGTCGCCGATCGGCACGGACATGAAGAGCTTCCAGCTCAATGGCCGCGAGATCCTGCGCGAGGGTGGTCGTCTGACACTCGCCGACGGCACGCTTGCCGGCGCCGACATCGACATGCTCTCGTCGGTCCGGTTCGTACACGAGAAGCTTGGCCTGCCGGTCGAAGAAGCGTTGCGCATGGCGTCCGCCTATCCGGCCGATGCCATGGGGCTCGCCACCCACAAGGGACGGCTGAAACCCGGCGCCGATGCCGATTTCGTGCTGCTGACACCGGACCTCGGCATGGGCTCCACATGGATTGGCGGCACGCAGGTTTACGCGGCCTGATAGATAGTTCGACCGTCGTCATCGAAGGACCCGGGAAGCGTCAAGTTGCCCGGGTCTTTTTCTTTAGGTCGGTCAGCTGCTATCGCGGGCTGTGGGCCGCTAGCTTCGCCTTCATCGCCCGGACCGTCTCCGCATCGGTGCGGCGGCGGTCGGCCGAGACGAAACCCATCTCGATCAATCGCTGATCCTGAGCCGGCTCTCGAACGGAGCAGGAGGAATGAACTTCGTCGACAGCCAGACGGTCGAGAACGGTGTCGACCGTATCGAGCGTCACGCCGGATCCGGGCATGATCGATAGCCGCCCGGCGGCGCGTTCGGTCAGTTCCGCCAAACGATCGATCGCCTGCGGCGCGCTCTTCGCGCCGCCCGAGGTCAGGATGCGCTCGAAACCGAGTTCAACTGCCACGTCCATCGCCTCTGCAAAATCCGGCACCAGATCGAAGGCGCGGTGCAGCGTCATGCCGAGCCCGGCCGCATGGCCGGTGAGCTTAATCAGCATCGAAGTGTCGAGCCGGCCATCGGCGATAGAAGCGCCGAGCACGACACCGGCCAGACCCGCGTCGCGTGCGGCATCGATGTCGCGGCGCATGATGTCGAGCTCGGTGGCGGAGAAGATGAAGTCACCCGGCCGCGGCCGGATCATCGCGTAGACCGGTACCGGCGGCGGGCCGGCAAGCGCCATCAGCCCGGGATTGGGCGTCAGGCCGCCGATGGAAAGAGCTGCACAGAGCTCGATGCGATCGGCGCCGCCCTCGATCGCCGCGTTCAACCCGTCGGCATCGTCGACACAGACTTCGAGTTTGATGTCGCTCATGCCTTGTCTCCTGAAAGTCCGAGCAGTGCGGCACCGATCAGGCCGGGCTCGATCCGGCATTCGCCGCGCACCACCAGCGGCCGGTCGAATTGCCTCAGAATCCGGCTACGCACCGTCCTGTCGATCTCGGCGAGCAGTTCTTCGGAGTTGGAAAGGCCGCCGCCGACAGGCACGATCGTTGCACCTGTGATGTTGATGACGAGCGCCAACGGTGAACTGACGAGATCGACGAGAATATCGACCGTGCGCTTCGCCTCGGCATCCCCCGCCTTCCAGGCTTCCATGATCTCGTGGCTCGAAAGCGTCTTGCCGTGCGCGGTCTGGTGCAGCCGTTCGAGGCCACGGGCGCCGCCGACTGTATCGACGCAGCGCCTTTGGCCGCAGCCGCAATCATAGGGAGGGATGGCGATCGGCGGGTTGCCGGCCTCCGCCGCAATCGCCGGGCCGTGCCCCCATTCGCCGGCAAAACCACCGTCGGCATTGATCAGCCGGCCGTCGATCACCAGGCCGCCGCCGACACCGGTGCCGAGGATTGCACCGAAGACGATGCGATGACCGCGCCCGGCACCCGCGCCGGCTTCGGCCAGCGCAAAACAGTCGGCGTCGTTGGCAAGCTTCACCGGCAGATGCAGCGCCGCTTCGAGTTCGGCGACCAGCTCACGCCCGTCGATGCAGGGAATGTTGGCGCATTTGATCCGCCGCGTCTCTGGATCGATGACGCCGGTGATCGAGATCGCCACGCAATCGGGATGGCCGCCCGCCTCATCCAGAACCGATTCCAATTCGCGGATGAACTGCCGGAAATCGTTGAGCGGCGTGGTTCGGCGCGGCAACGGAAAGATCCGATCGCGCGAATGGGTAATCGCGCCCTTGATTGCCGAGCCGCCGATATCGAAACAGACGATCATGCCTCACCCCGGATGATCGCTTCGGCAGAGAGCGCGACCGAAAGCAGCCTGTCGTCCTGGTGGTGTGGTGCCGCAAGCTGAAAGCCGACGGGCATTTCTGCAGCCCCAAGCCCACAGGGGATGGAGATGCCGCAGAAATCCAGGAAATTGCCGATCGAGGTGTTGCGGAGCGTCTTGGCGTTGGTCTTGAAGAATAACTCGTCGTCTTTAAGAAGCGGCGCGATCGGCGGCGCCACATGTGGCAGCGTCGGGTGGGCTATGAGTTCGTTCGGCCTCAGGCTGTCGACCGTCTCATGGATCAGTTGGTCGCGCGCGTCGAGCAGGGCGATGTAGTCGGGCATGGTGATCTTCTCGCCGAGCCGTATGCGGGCAACGACGCGTGGATCGATCGCATTGGCTTCGGGTCCGGCCAGCCGTTCGCGATGAAGCGCATAGGCCTCCGCCGTTACCAGGGCGCCGTGGCGCGCCATCAGTCCGAAGACCGCCGAGAAGGCCGGGAAGGCGCGGCGGCTGACAGCAACGCCGGCCTTTTCGAGGCGCTTGACCGCATCCTCGAAGGTCTCGACGACCTCCGGCTCCGCATCGTCGAAGACGACCGTTTCCGGGATCACCAGCGCCACGCCCGAGAGGTCGGCGCGCCGCACCGTTGGGGCCGTCAGTCCGTGCATGGCGGCATCCACCCACACGGCATCCTGCACCGTATGGCAGAGCGGCCCGAGCGAATCGAGGCTTTCGGCCAGCGGATAGACGCCCTTCATCGCGTAGCGGCCACGCGTCGCCTTGTACCCGACGATGCCGGTCATCGCCGCGGGAATGCGCACGGACCCGCCGGTATCGGTGCCGATCGCCGCGGGCACCAGTCCTGCCGCGACCGCGACAGCCGAGCCTGAAGACGAGCCGCCGGGAATGCGCTCGACGTCGCTGGCCGCGGGGTTTCGCGGCGTGCCGTGATGCGGATTGATGCCGAGGCCCGAAAAAGCGAACTCGCTCATGTTGGTGCGGCCGACGCTGACCATGCCGGCAGCAGCGACTGTGGCAACGACAGGTGCGTCGGCGGTGGCCGGAGCATTTGCCTGCAGCACAGTCGAGCCGGCGGTGGTGACGTTGCCGGCCGTGTCGAACAGGTCCTTCCATGCAACCGGCAGGCCGTCGAGCATGCCGAGCGAACGCCCCGCCCTGAGGCGCCGCGATGCCGCCTCGGCATCCCGGGTCGCCCGCTCGGGCGTCAGTTCGACGAAGATGGCATAGTCGCCATGTGCATCGATCGCCGCATAGGTTTCCTTGGCAAGGTCCACCGGATCCAGCTTGCCGCTCTGAACCAGGACCGAAAGGCTGGCGAGTGTCTTTTGTTCTGTCATGTCATCCTCCGCGGAGTTCTTGCCTGCTGCCGTCATCCGGTACGTCTACAATATCGCCGCCCCCAGCGTTTTCCATGCTTCCCTTAGACGAGGCGCATGAATCTTGCATAAAGACTGGTACCAGCCGCGCATGTCTTGTCGCTGGTGGCGGCCCTGCCTACATGCATCATCGAACCTTGGCCCATACTGGAGAGCAATGATGATCCTGGACGCGGCGCGACTTTCGCTTGCCAATCTCCTTGCGCCCGAGACCCGGTCGGTCTTCTGGAAGGTATTGGGCCTGACGATCCTCGCGCTCGTCGCGCTCTGGTTTGCCGTGCGCGAAGTGTTCATCTGGCTGGCACTGCCGTGGATCGACACGCTGATGCCGGGCACACCCGTCTGGGCCGGCTGGCTGACCTTCGTGCTCGGTATCTTCGCGAGCCTTGGGCTGGCGCTGGCGCTCGCCTTGCTTCTGGCGCCCGTCACCGCGCTGATCGCCGGCTTCTTCCTCGACGACGTCGCCGAGGTGATCGAGAAGCGGGACTATCCAAACGAGCCGCAGGGCCGGCCCTTGCCGCTCGGCGAAGCGATCGCTGGCTCGGTAAAGTTTCTCGGCGTCGTCATCCTCGGCAACCTGCTCGCGCTTTTCCTTCTGCTCGTCCCGGGCGTCAATCTCGTCGCCTTCTTTCTCGTCAACGGCTACCTGCTCGGACGGGAATTCTTCGAGTTCGCGGCGATGCGCTACCGCTCACCGGCCGAGGCGCGGCTTTTCCGCGAGAAGCATCGCTCGGCCGTCTTCCTCGCCGGCCTGCTGCTTGCCGCCTTCCTGGCGGTGCCCTTTGTCAATCTATTGACGCCGCTATTTGCAGCCGGTCTGATGGTGCATCTGCACAAACGTCTTTCGGCAAAGGACCCCGGGTTTTCGCTGTCGGTCAGCGCCGTGGCAAAGGCCTGAAGGGCTCCTGCTTGACATCATGTCTGCCGTGGCCAATCTGCCGGCAAAACCCCATGGCGCTGCGCGGGCGCGCCGGCGCGTGGCAAGACGGAGTTTCCCCCTATGAACAAGACGGACGAACGGATCACACACCTCGAAGAAACGGTGGCCCATCAGGCCAAGACCATCGAGGAGCTTTCCGACCAGCTGGCCGAGCAATGGAAGGTGGTGGAACAGACGCGCGCCAAGCTCGACCGCCTGACCGAGCGTTTCCTGTCGCTCGAGGAACAGTCGCTCGATGCGCCGCCGATCACCCGGCCGCCGCATTATTGAGCGCGCAAGGCAGGGCAAACAAAAAGGCCGCCGGTCGAGTGAACCGGCGGCCTTCTTGTTATCCTGCTGCTGCTCTTAGTAGGGGCAGGACTCGTCGCTCATGTAGTCGTGAACTTCGACCTTGCCGGCAATGATTTCGGCTTTCACCTTTTCCACTGCGTCGAGCATCTCAGGCGTGATCAGCGCCTTGTTGTTGTCGTCGAGCGCATAGCCGACGCCATCTTCCTTGAGGCCGAGGTTGGAGATGCCGAACTCGAACTTGTCGTTCTTGGCAGCGGTGAAGGCTTCGTAGACGGCGACGTCGACGCGCTTCAGCATCGAGGTCAGTACCTTGCCCGGCTGCAGGCCGTTCTGGTTGGAGTCGACGCCGATACCGAGCTTGCCGGCATCTGCAGCCGCCTGCAGAACGCCGACGCCGGTGCCGCCGGCAGCGTGGTAGACGACATCCGAGCCCTGGTCGATCTGCGACTTGGCGATTTCGCCGCCCTTGACCGGGTCGTTCCAGGCGTCCGGCGTGGTGCCGGTGTAGGCTTCCAGAACCTTGACGTCAGCGCCTGTCGACTTGGCGCCGCCGACATAGCCACAGGCGAACTTGTGGATCAGCGGAACGTCCATGCCGCCGATGAAGCTGACGGTCTTCGACTTCGAGGCGAGGCCGGCGAGAACGCCGACGAGGTAGGAGCCTTCCTGTTCCTTGAAGACGACCGACTTGACGTTCGGCTTTTCGACGACCATGTCGATGATCGCGAACTTGATATCCGGATATTCCGGCGCGATCTTTTCGAGCGAAGCCGCCCAGTTGAAGCCGGCCATGACGATCGGGCTGTTGCCGTCGCTCGCGAAACGACGCAGCGCCTGTTCGCGCTGGGCGTCGTTGGCGATTTCGAACTCGCGGTATTCGACGCCCGTTTCCGTCTTGAACTTCTCGGCGCCGTTGAAGGCAGCCTCGTTGAAGGATTTGTCGAACTTGCCGCCGAGATCGTAGATGATCGCCGGCTTGATGTCGGCGGCCAGTGCCGTCGCGGACATCATAGAAAAGGCAAAGAGACCGAGAATTGTTTTTTTCATCGTGCAGCCCTGTGTCGCTATTGATCTTATTGGGTCCTCCCGCTGGCCCCGAGAGGAGCCTGTCTGCGGAACCCACCCCCTTCTCCTTGGGGCTAGGGTGGCGCATCCTTGCACGGTCACGGCAAAAAAACACTCAAAATTTTTCAGATGGTAAAAATTGAAGCCACGGAAGCGGCTACCCGTAAGGCACCGGTTCTGTTGCGCTTTTGAGATCGCAGACAAGTGTATGCTCCCGTCCTGAGCGGCCTCTGGGTTGTGGCCATTGCTCTTATGTTCGGGATACCCAAAGCGGGCCTGCTTCGGGACGGGACGAGAAAAAGGGCGCGTGGTTTGCCACCCGCATCCCGCTCCGACCTATGCACAGGGATCGCATTTATGGTTGGGGTCGATTGGACCGGGCACGCCTAGTGGCCGATGGGGCAGCTCACGCCGGTGCCGCGCAGACCGCAATAGCCACTCGGGTTCTTCGCCAGGTATTGCTGATGATAGTCTTCGGCGAAGTAGAACGGGCCTGCCTTGCCGATCTCGGTGGTGATCTTACCGCCGTGATTGGCATACTTCAGCGCCGATTGGAACGCGGCACGCGCGGCCTTGGCTTGCGCCAGCTGCTCGTCGTCATAGGCGTAGATTGCCGAGCGGTAGGTGGTGCCGATGTCGTTGCCCTGGCGCATGCCCTGGGTGGGGTCGTGCTCCTCGAAGAAGGTCTTGAGCAGGGTGGCGAGCGGTACCGTCTCGGGATCATAGACGACGAGCACCACCTCGGCATGGCCGGTAAGCCCGGTGGTCGTCTCCTGATAGGTCGGATTGCGCGTCAACCCACCAGCGTAGCCGACAGCCGTCACGTAAACGCCGGGAATTTTCCAGAGCAACCGTTCGGCGCCCCAGAAGCAGCCCATGCCGAGCAGAATCTGCCTGGTGCCATCGGGGTAGGGGCCTTTCAGCGGCCGGCCGGAAACGAAATGCGTCTCAGCCGTCGGAATCGCCTCGTCGCGACCCGGCAGTGCCGTCTGCGCGTCCGGCATGATCGTCTTCTTGTTGAACATGTCGATCAGGAACATCAGCATACTCCTCGTCGGTACGGAGGCAGACTCCGCAAAAATCAGGCGGCGAAGCGGCCCGCCGCCGGTCGTTTCTTGTATCCGGCCATCCACAGAAGGAGCGCGAGCAGCGCCAGCACGGCAAAAGCCGGCTGCGCCAGCACCCAATGCAGGATCGCGTGCCAGATTGTCGGCGCCGTATCGGAGCGTTGTGCAAACTGGAACCAGCTCGCCGTATCGGCGCCCAGCGCCTCCAGATCGTCGCCAAGCGAGGTCATCACCAGTTCCGATGCGGCGACCGACTGGATCGCATCGACGGCCCCCGCAAGCACGGCGGCAAACAACACGATGGCGCTCGCCAGCCTTAATAGAAACCGCATCGGTCTAAATTCCCTTCATGTCACCGGTCGCGCCCTGCCGTGGTCAGGCTCAGCGTCCCGGCGCATCTTCTTCGATGGCAGGGGGCTCGGACAAGGCCCGGCGACGAAATTAGCCGGTGAACTCGATAGTGCCGAGCCAGCATCCGGCTCATGCCGGGAGCGTAACGCGCGCCCCGGTGCAAGAGATAAGCGTACCGTCTGGTATGCACAATGGGGACGACGGGCCGCTCGTTTCACAAGATGTCAACAATCTGTCAGAAAGCAGTTGATCCCAAGCAAATCATCGGTATATAGACGCGCGTCCGCCGGTTCACACTGGCGACATCGAAGGGCCTCGCCCTTCCCATCCAGCCGGATTGACCGTCGGCTGCTGACGGATGGACAGGTGGCCGAGTGGTTGAAGGCGCACGCCTGGAACGCGTGTATACGTGAAAGCGTATCGAGGGTTCGAATCCCTCTCTGTCCGCCATTTTCTCTCTTGTTCTGTTTTCCATTGCCAGCGCGTACGCAGCGCTACCCATGTCCTATCCGCTGGCAGGATTGATCTGCGACGCCGTGACCGTGTCGTTCGGCGCGTCAAAATGGCGCTCCATTTCTTTTCTCCTCCTGCTGAACGGCGCACTTGTCATTGAGATAAGTACGTGCTTATGTGTCGGCATGATCGAGAACGAGATATTCAGGGCCCTGGCTGACCCGACGCGACGCGCCATCTTCGAGAAGCTTGCTGACGGATGCATGAATGCCAGCGCTTTGCGGGAAGGTATGGACATAAGCCAGCCGGCCATGTCCCAGCACATTTCCGTGCTGCGGAATGCCGGGTTGGTAAAGGAGCAGCGGCAAGGTCGGTTCGTAAATTACGAAGTCGACCCGGACGGGCTGGCCCTCATTGCGCAGTGGCTCGCGAAGTACCGTGCCTACTGGCCAGCACGCATCGAGGCTCTCAAGATCTTGCTGAAGGATATGGACCAATGAACCGCGAAAGCAGCGCCCCGGACGATAGTAGCCTCGAGCTGGAATACGAACTCGACGAGGCGCCGCAGAAGGTCTGGCGTGCGATCAGCATCCCGGCGTTTCGCGAAAACTGGCTACCGAAAGAGGCATTGGCCGACCCCGAAGGCGCCGTCGTCGTTCCCGGAGAGGAAGTTCGCTACAGGCTGCGCGAAACCGAAGCTCCGTTTCTCGAAAGTACCGTCACCTTCCGGATCGCGCCGATCGGTTCCGGCGGAACCAGGCTGCGGATCGTCCACGAACTCCCGAATGTTCGCAGCGGTCGCGTGACCAAGACGGCCGCGAACAACAACGATATTCTCATGCTCGCCGCCTAGGCCGACGGGCTTCCCCACAAACTTTGGATAATTGGAGTTCGCCGATGCGCGAAGCGATGCAACTCGTCCCTATGGTCGTCGAGCAGTCGAACGGTGGAGAACGGTCATTCGACATCTATTCCCGCCTGCTGCGCGAACGAATCATCTTTCTCAATGGCGAGGTGAACGACACGGTCTCCGCGCTGGTCTGCGCCCAGATGCTTCTTCTCGAAGCGGAAAACCCGAAGAAGCCCATCCATCTCTACATCAATTCGCCGGGCGGCGTGGTGACCAGCGGTTTCGCCATGTACGACACCATGCGCTACATTCGGGCACCGGTGCACACGCTCTGCATGGGGACCGCACGCTCCATGGGTTCTTTTCTGCTGATGGCCGGCACACCGGGACAGCGAGCCGCCTTGCCCAATGCCAGCATCCTCGTGCACCAGCCATCAGGCGGTTTCCAGGGGCAGGCATCCGACATGCAGATCCATGCCGAGGAGATCCTTCGCACCAAGCAGCGCATGACGCGGCTCTATGCGGAACATTGCGGACGCTCCTACGAGGAGTTCGAACGCGCCATGGACCGGGACCGTTTCATGACTGCCGAGGAGGCTTTGGAATGGGGCCTGATCGACACCATCCTTAAGGTTCGCGACGACGGCGAGCTGCCGGCTTCCAGCGGCTTTGCTCTCTGACGGCCGGTCTCTGTTCGGCGGGCCATCTGCCGAGGACGGAAGGCCCGCTGCACGAGCCGAGCGCTCCCCCGCTGAGGGAGTATTCCCGACGTCCGAATGGCCTAACGCTAAAAAACTTCTCCCCTTGCGATCCGTTTCGCCTCTCCGCTTCGTCTTTGCTGCATCCGCAACGAAGGAGAAGCACCATGACCACTGCACCCGTCACACTCGTCAACGTTCTGAAGGTCGAACCCGATAAGCAGGCGCAGCTGATCGCGCTTCTGAAGCGCAACATCGACACCGTCATTCGCACGCTCGCTGGCTGGCGGGCGAGCCGGCTGATTGCCGCCAGGGACGGCACCAGCGTCATCATCTATTCGGAATGGGAGACGCCGGCGTCCGTCGAGGCCATGCGGTCCGATGTCAGGATGAAGGCCTATTTTCCGCAGATCCTGGAGCTGGCGAGCCTCGAATCGATCCTGGGCGAGGCCGTGTTCAGCGACAACAGGTGATGTCTATCCGCCGCTGACGCCTGCAGAGGCCTGCAAGAAGGCGGCGGACATCTTTTCGGACCCGCGCTATCGTGCCGCCCTCTCCGGTGGACTGGCGGCTTGGAGTGGCCAATGGGGCTCAAGACATGAACGAGGAAGACTTCGAGGATCGCCTGCGGGCATTCAGGCCGCGGCTGCATCGCTATTGCGCGCGCATGACCGGCTCGGCCGTGGATGGCGAGGACGTGTTGCAAGATACGCTGATCAAGGCCGTGCAGGCGCGGGCGGATGGCGTGGTGGTGGATAATCTCGAAGGCTGGCTGCTGCGCATCGCCCACAACACCAGCCTCGACTTCCTGCGCCGTCGATCCCGTCACAAGATCGTTCCGCTGCTCGACGACATGGAAGACGCACCGCTGCCTGAAGCGGATATCGTCGCGGTCGGCTTTCAAACCTTCCTGCAATTGCCCGAACTGCAGCGTTGTGCGGTGATCCTCAAGGATGTTCTCGGACATTCGGTCGAAGAAATCGCCGAGATTGCCGACTGCACAGAGGCGGCGGCCAAATCGGCGCTCCAGCGAGGGCGGGTGGCCCTCCGGCAACTGGCGGAGCGCCCGGACGACACGCGGCTGCCGCTGATGTCCGATGCGAACCGGCAGAAGATGGCGGCCTATGTGCGCCTGTTCCAGGGGGGTGACTTCGACGCGATCCGCGCCATGCTGGCCGACGACGTGAAGCTGGAGCTGGTCAACAGGCTGAGGCTGCAAGGCCGCGAGGGCATTGGCCGCTATTTCACCCGGTATGCGCAGGAGACGCGGTGGCGGTTTGCGCTCGGAGCGATCGAAGGGCGTCCCGTCATGCTGGTTTTCGACAGCACGGGTCCGATGGAGAAACCGGCGCATTTCGTTCTTCTCGACTGGCGCGCGGATGAGATCGCTGCGATCCGCGACTTTCTTTTCGCGCCCTATGTGCTTGAAACGGTCGATTGGGTTCGCCTGACCTGAAAGGCCTCCGCTGATTGGCGGTTCTTTCTCCGCCATTTATTGACGATTGCGCGGTAGGCGGAATCCTTTGAACGGCGTGGCTCGGGCCTCGACCGTGCGGAGATCTGGTCGCAATCTGGAGCAGGCAGCATGAGCACGGCGAGCGACGCGCGTTTTTGGGACCGGACGTCGCGGCGATATGCCAAAGGGGCGATCGCGGACCCCGCCGGATATGAGCGCACGCTCGACCGTACCCGTTCGTTGCTTTTGCCCGACGACGCCGTGCTGGAGCTTGGTTGCGGCACGGGAACGACGGCTTTTCGGCTCGCAGGCGACGTCCGGGACTATCTTGCGACCGACTTTTCCGGCGAGATGACCGCGATTGCCAGGGAGAGATACGCCGTCGACCTGGTGCCGAACCTTGTCTTCCGCACCGCAACCGCTGAAACGCTTGCCGCCGAGCGCGTGCAATACGACGCGGTCCTGGCCTTCAACTACCTGCATCTGGTGCGCGACCTCTCGGGCACGCTTGGGAGCGTACATGCCCTGCTCGCATCGAGGGGGCTGTTCATCTCCAAGACGCCGTGCGTCGGAGAGCTGAGCCCGCTTGTCCGTTTGGCGCTGTTGCCGGCAATGCGCGCGCTCGGAAAAGCGCCCTATGCGGGAACCTTCGGGGTGATCGAGCTGAGCAAGGCAATAATGGCTGCCGGTTTCGAGATCCTGGATATCGAAAATCACGCGACCAAGGGCGACGACAAGCGTCCTTACATCGTCGCCCGCAAACAGTGAGGCGGGCCACGGCGGCACGGTTGCCAGCCCTGGTCAACCTCGAGTGCTCTATACGGTTTCGGCCGGCTCTGCCGCGTGCGCCCGATGCAGCAAATCCACAAACGTCTTTGCCTGTGGGATCGCGGTCGAACCGATGGCGTTGACGGCAATGCCCGGCGTCCACGAATTCATGACTGCTGCACCGGAGAATTCCGTGAGCCGGCTAAGGGTGATTTCTTCCTGACGCTGCGTCACCCCGAGGCGTTCGAGCTGTCGCTGGACTGTGCCCATCATCGTGCCGGTCAGCATCTCGGCCCGGGGCCAGATAACCGCTTCGCCATCCCAGAAGACCAGGTTCCAGATGCTGGCTTCGCTGAGGCGCCCCTGCCGGTCGATGAAGGCGGCGTCGTCGAAACCCTTCCGGATCGCCTGATGCAGGTAATAGGTTTTGCCGGATTCTCCGACGTGCTTGATCGTAGCGTGTGGCCGTTCGTGCTCGACGACAGCAAGCCGAAGCGGACCGTTCGGGCCATTGGAAGGGGGGCCGCTGCGCACGAGAACGGCGAGGTCGCCCTGCATGCTGTCGGCAGTAAACTCGCCGTCCGGTGAAAAGACTGTAACTGTCAGCGACTGGTCTGTCGGACCGGCATCGATCGCCTGCCTGATATGGATGCGCAATTCTTCGTCGGGCAGGGCACGGCCGAAGAATGCAAGCGAAGCGTTACTCAGGCGCTTCAGATGCAGGTCGAGACCTCTGATCTTGCGATCCCTGACCTGAATTGCAGTGAAGTGCGCGAAGCCGGCAAAGGCCAGGGGCATCAGGTCGGCCGCGCTGGCCGGTCGCCCGTTGAGCGCTGCGGGATAGAGGCTTGTTTCGTTGGGCATGTTCTTGCTCCTGGGTGAGTTCACTGAAGGAGCCAATAGGTCTAAGGTCTGACAGCGCTGTCAGAGTCAAGCGCCCGGCGAAGGAATCGGAATGAAAATAGGCGAACTGTCGAAACACACTGGCGTCAGCGTCAGGATGCTGCGCTACTACGAGGCCGAAGGGCTTTTGAAGCCCGAGCGTACCGAAAGCGGATATCGTGACTATGATCTGGCGGAGGTAAGAACCGTCGAGCGCATCAAGCTCTTGGGCGCCGGCGGCATGACCCTTCCGACGATCCTGCAGTTCCTGCCCTGCGTGCGCGGCGAAGGTCCGATCTTCGAGCCTTGCGACGAACTGCGCGTCACCCTGCGTCAACAGATACGCCTCGTTGAAGAAAAGACGGAGAAGCTGGCGCAGAGCCGCAGCGTTCTGACGAGCTTTCTGGCCGAGATCGGCGAAAACTGAGCTTCGAGCCGTAGCATTGCACGACTGTCGTAGTCGTTGATCTCGTCAACGCTTCAGCGCCAGGATTGCGACCAAACCCGCTTTGGCCGTCACCAGAATTCAGGGCACGGCAAACCGTATGCACCTTTCCTGCTGCCGCTTTAATAGGCTTCGGTCTTCGATCGACTGATGTAAAAACCGTGGCCGTCACTGCGCGTGCAGCTGAGCCCGGTTTTGCTGGACCGACAGCTAAACGGCCCCTTCTTCCAGCTGTTGCCGTAGCTCAGGATATGTGAGCCGTCGCAGCATGCTGTGTCGCCGGCATTTTGGAAGCGTCGGGCCTTGCCCGCCTTTCCCAGAATGAACCTCTGATAGGTCGGTTCGATGCGGTCACAGCCAAGTTCCGGACCGCCGTCCTCCGGGACATAAACATCGGAGCCACCGGCTGGCGTGTATTGGCAGCCGATGTTGCCGGTCGGCATGTTGAAATAGATCAGACCGCCATCGGCGGGGAAGGTCTGCTCTGTCGCATTCCCGTCGAATGCGACAAGCGCGGCAACCGCGAATACAAGCAAGCGCACCATCGAGCTTTGGCCCCCGACCTTTGTCCAACCCGCAAGGTGCAGCAAGTAAAACACATCAGCAGGATTGGGGAAATGATCGCGTCTCTCTACCTGCGGTCGCCGGCACGGCGCCGTGTGGCAACAGGCTCCATGCGTCGAATTTAATAGTTATCCATTGCGCTAAGTGTTTCTCCATGATACTTAGCCTTATGGAACAGTATTCAGACCGATTGGACGTGATCTTTCAGGCGCTCGCCGATCCGACCCGGCGCGCCGTGCTGGCGCGGCTTGGCGGCGGCCCGGCAAGCATCAGCGATCTCGCCAGACCCTTCGAGATGGCGCTGCCATCCTTCATGAAGCACATCCATTACCTGGAAGACAGCGGCCTGATCCGCACGCACAAGCAGGGCCGCGTGCGCACCTGCGCCATTGAGAAGGCGCAGTTCGCCGTGGTCGAGACCTGGCTTTCGGCGCAGCGCGCGCTCTGGGAAGGCCGTGCCGACCGGCTGGAAAAATTCGTCACCGAACACGAGGAGGAATGACATGACCCGCACTCCAGATCCTGAACTCGACCTGACGATGGCGCGCGTCATCAAGGCGCCGCGCGCGACCGTCTGGCGCGCCTGGACCGATCGGACCCGGCTTGAGCAATGGTGGGTGCCGGCGCCCGCCATATGCAAGGTGATCGACATGGATCTGAAGCCGGGCGGCAGTTTCGTCACCCGGATCAGCGAAGACGGCGGCGATTTCGTGCCGCACATCAATGCCTGCTTCCTCGCGGTCGACGAACTCTCGCGCATCGTTTTCACGGACACGCTGCTTGCCGGCTGGCGCCCGGCGGAAAACGCCTTCATGACGGCAATCATCACGCTCAGCGATCATCCGGCCGGCACCGAATATGCCGCCCATGTGATGCACCGGAACGGCGCGGACCGGAAGATGCACGAGGAGATGGGTTTCCACGACGGCTGGGGAACGGTGGCCGAGCAATTGGCCCGCTTCGTCGAGCAAACCCACTGAGGAGGCGACGACATGCGCAATATCGTCCTGCAGATGATGACGACGCTCAATGGTCGTCTGGACGATCCGCTTGCCTGGATGGGCACGGTCGTTGACGAGCAGTACCGGGCGATCGACCGGCTCTACGCCGGCTACGATACGGTTCTCGTCGGTCGCACCACCTACGAGGAGATGGTTGGCTACTGGCCCAGCGCGCTGAACGACGAGGCGGGCGGCGAGACGAACCGCGCGATGGCCAAGCGCATGCACGACTACCGCAAGATCGTGTTCTCCCGCACCGGCGAGCGGCCGATCAGCCCATGGCACAATGCCGAGCGGGTCGTGGCTGCCGATGATGAGGCGCTTTCGCGCTATCTCACGAATCTCAAGGCTGAGCCCGGCGGCGATATCCATCTCTCGGGTGGAGCCAGCCTGGCGCAGACGGTCATCGGCCTCGGACTGGTCGATCGTTACCACTTCTTCGTCTATCCGGTCGTCTCGCCGGGTAAACCGTGGTTCGCCCGGCTGAGGGACAAGAACGAACTGCAGCTGATCGGCAGCGAAAACTACGACAACGGCGTCGTCGGCCTTCACTATGCGACAGTGTGCGACGCGAAGTCTGAACGGCCGAAGAGCTTCTCAGAGCTTATTGCCTGAAGCAACTCCAGGAAAAGTGCGAAGCGGTTTTCCGTGCGGAGTTGCGTTGGTTCAATGAGCCAATTCCAGGAAAAGTGCGAAGCGGTTTTTCCGTCCGTGATGCCGTGGTCACCGCAATCAGTCTCCGCTTTGTAGAGCGGTGAGCAGCCGATCGTAGGTCGGAGCCAGCCGCCGGAGTGTTTCGGCCGCTTCCGTATCCCTGCGCAGAACCAGCGGGTACTGCAGGGCGCCGATGAGCTGTGCCTGTTCGCCCGCGATCGCCGCGGACCTGGGAAGGCCTGCGCGTTTGAGGCAGGTTGCCGCGTCTGCCGCGCGGCGGGCACCGACGCGAACGGCGAAGTGGACGAAATGGGCGCGCAGACCCTGGTCACAACCATCTTGGATGCGCGCCGCCAGCGCCTCGGCCGCCTTGGCGTTGCCGAGGCTATCAGGCGGCATCGGCCGGTCCGTCACCATCGACAGCCAGTGGATTGCAGCCGGTAGCGAGGCCCGGATCGCTTCCACCTCCGAAACCTCTGCCACGCGCGAGAAACCGGAACGCATCGTGAAGGAATCGCCGTAGGTGAGCGTCTTTGCGCTCCAGGCCGCCATGAAGTCGCGGATGGGCAGCGAGGCGTAGGGGTAGCCCTGCGGGTCGTGCATCAGCACCCGCTCTTCGTCGAGCGCGAGGACCACGACATAATGGTCGGCCTCGATCGGCCCGGTCATGCCGGGCTGGTGGCGGAGATGACCCATTTCCACCGGCCCGACCCAGACGGGACCGTCCTTCAGCGCCGAGCGGAGACGCGAAAGCGCGTCCTCGGCATCGTCGCCCCTGCTGACCTCCGAGGTCCAGCCGAGCGCGGCAAGTGCGCCGTCGAATCCGGCTTCCGGATCCCAGCCATAGGGATCGAAGAACGGTAGCGAGCCGCCGATGAGCTGCATGCCGAACGGGCTGCTCGTGGCAAACTCGATGACGGTGGGCGAGGGCGCCGCCTCGCCGAACATCATGGCGAAGGAGTTGGCGTAGCAGTAGGGGCCGGAGCCGACATAGGGAACGTGCTGCATCGGTTGGTTCCTTGGATTATTGGAGGTGCGAAGTGGCTTCCGGAATGGCTTCGATCAAGCAATTCCGGGGAAGGGGACGTGGTATTCCCTAAGGAATGGGTTTCTAGGGCTCGATGGGATAGGCGACGTCGAAGCGGGCGCCGTCGCTGCCGGGATAGATTTCGTAGGGGCTGCCGAAACAGTCGAGGTCGCTGCCTTGTTCGAACCAGGCCTCGATCGCGTCGTAGATACGAAGCACCGCCGGAAAGGTTTCGAACGTCTCGGGCACCGGCAGGAACGCCTCTCGCCCCGCCGGTTGAAGCCGGAGGCGCAGATCGCCTGACGGCTCGAGACTGCCGGCATAGCCGATCGCGACTTCGACGAGGCCCTTGCCGTCATGGTTCACGGGTTCATGGAAATGCAGCGTCATCGGCCCGTCGTTGCTTTTGCCGCATTGCGCCAGATAGCTCCGGATCTCCGCTTCGGCGTTCTCCGTGAAAGCTTCAAGCGCGTCGACCGTCACATGGCCCTGCCGATAGATGATCTTCGAAGGGGCGACGTCGCGGAGGCGAACGGCCTCGATCAGCGCATCATCGCCACCGGTGGATTGCCTGACGATCGCCTCTACCAGTTCGCTCTGCTCCTCGAGCCGTTTTGTCTGGACCTCCAGCCAGGCGCGCAGTTCGGTGAGGCGCACCTCGGGCTGAAGCTCGATCAGGCGCGCGATCCGGGCGATCGGCAGACCCAGTTGCCGCAGCCTCGCGATCAACCGGGCGCGACCCGCCTGCGCGGCGGCGTAGTAGCGATAGCCGGTTACCGGATCGACATGGGCGGGTACGAGCAGGCCCTGCTCGGCATAGAGTCGCAATGCTTTCGGCGACAGTCTTGTGGCCGCGCCGAATCGGCCGGGGAGGAAATAGGAATCGGTCATGGGGACAAGTTTGGGGCCTGCCCCAGGGGCGAGGTCAAGAGTCATCCTTTGGGCGTCACGGCCACCGCCAGATATGTCGGTGGAAAGCTCCCGGAGCAGGTGACCGCCCCGGGAGATCGGGCTTAGTGCCGTTCACGCCGGTTCAGGCACGCCATAGCGAACTGCGTGATCGTCGCCATCACCAGGCAGTAGCCGACAAGCGGCCAGGCCGTGTCGCCCCTGAGCAGCAGCACGGCGCCGGTGCCGACGAGGCCGACGATCAGGCTCTGGACGCAGAAGTAGAGTGCTACGGCCGTGCCTGCGACCGCGTCGAAAGCCTTGAGCGCACCGTTTGCGCTTACCGAGGCACTCATGACGATGCCGACGGCGATCACCCACATGGGCAGCACGAAGCTGACGAACGAAGGTGTGGCAAGGACCTCGCCGACCGCAAGCAGCAGCCCTCCGAGCATGATCAGGCCCATGCCGCGGGCAAGGCAGCCCGGGATTCCGTAGCGCTCGACGAAGCCCTTGGCGAAGCGCGTGGTGATGATCATCACCACCGCGGCGGTCGCAAAGGCCAGGCTGAAGCCGAACTGCGAATAACCGGCGCGATCGATGAGCAGGCGTGGCGCGGTCGAGAAGAACACGAAGAACGCGCCCATCGCTGTGCTGAAGCCGAGCGTATAGGTCCAGAACGCACCACTCCTGAGAACCGGTGCGAAGCTGGGCATCACGTTGCTCGACTGCGCTGGCCGGGTTTCCGACCAGCGCAGCAAGGCCTGGCCGAGTGCGGCAAGACCGAGCACGCCGAGCGTCAGGAAGATCGCCCGCCAGCCGAAGGTACCTGCTATCAGCGCGCCGGCAATCGGCCCGAGCGCCGGCACGAACGAGAGCATGGCGCTGAAGAGGCCATAGATGGTCACGCCCTCCGGGCGTGCGCCATAGACGTCACGTACCGTCGCGAAGGTCGCGACCAGTGCGGCCGAGGCGCCCGCCGCTTGCACCAGCCGGAGTGCCACGAAGGCCGGCGCCGAACTCGTGGCTGCAAGCCCTAGCGACGAAAGCGCAAACAGCGTAGCGCCACCGAGAAGCACTGGACGTCGACCGAAGCGATCAGAGAGCGGGCCGACGAGGATCTGTCCGACGCCGAGCAGCAGCATGTAGAGGCTGAGTGTCAGCTGGACGATCGCCGGTGACGTGCCGAGGATACCGGGCATTTCCGGCACGACAGGCAGATAGATGTCCATGGCGAGCGACGCCAGGATATCGAAAGGCGCCATCAGCAGCAGGGCTGCCGGTAGCGAATAGGACCAGGTGGGTGAGTTATGATCGGGCATGATGAAACATCCGCACAAATGGGTAACATTCGGCGGCGATCTGCCACTTCATCAAATCTTGGGAGTGTGAGCCGACAGACGCCGCAACAACTTTTTCAAACCGTTGTTGCGGCTTACCTGGTTGCTGACGCTTCGGTCCTCATGCGGTCAATCCAAAAAAAGAGTTCATCGATCAAACGTCGGCGTGCTTAGCATCTGGGCCAGGTTTCAACAACCCGGGCGCGCGTTGCTCGCAGACCCTGGATCTCGGTCGTCAAGCCCGAGCACCTTCGGCGAAGCTGAGCACCGTTTCTTGAAAGAATGTTTCCACATCTCCGTAGGCTTCCGGCGGGGCATGTATGCGACCACCGCCAAATGCGTCCTGCGCCAGCAGGAACTCGTTGTCGATGAAGTCGAGAATAGGGCGTGGAACAGCGGCAAAGCCCAGTTCTCGACTGGATGCTTTGCGCAACAGAAGTTCATCCACGATCGCCCTGATTTGGGGTGGCAGGTCGATTTCGGCCATGAGGGTCGGAAAATGCATGGGAGGCACGGCCAGATCGGGATGGCCGCGCAGCCATCTCAACGCAGCCGCATGCCGTAGCGCATACGTTCTGGGTGTCGCCAAAATAGGTTTTGCGCTGGCGTTCGCCCAGGTGAAGGTAGTGGCGCCCGATCAAGTCCCTGCTCGCATAGAGATGGGCCAACTCCAGAAAGCGGGTGCGAAGGATGCTGAGCCGCAATAGACGATTGGGGATGTCAGCCATTCGAGGATCACGGCATTGCCCTTGAGCATCAGTTTCAGCGCTTTGCCGAGGTCCCATCCGTTGACGTCGAAAACGCCTTCGAGCGGCGTTTCGATAACGTCCCGCTTGACCCAGGGAGACAGGTAATCTTCCAGCCGGCGCACGAAGATGAAGCGGCAGTCATAGTCGCTGTCCGGGGAGGGGAAGCCCCATGCGCGGCTGCCGCTTTCGATGGCGATCGGGATTACGACGTGGTTCTGCGCTCGGATCGCCTCAAGCCTCCGATCGATGTTCGCCACGACGTCCAGCGCCATGTTCGGCGCAATAGCCCTCAGTCCCATTTCCAACTTCCATCCGAATCGATCGAAACATGTGTTCGTGCATGGATCGATAGCGTTTCGCCCGGGAGTTGTCCTGGAGAATTTGGCCTAGGAGATGTGGCCCAGAAAATGTGGATAGGGGCTTGGTTCAGTCTGCCGCGTCTGGCTTCGTGGTCAATCGGTTCTCGACGCTCGCGACGCCGACGACGAGTGCCGCCGCATCGCCGGCGCAGGAGATGTCCGCTTCGCTTGCAACCTCGCCGGAAAGCACCACGATCTCGCCGAGCGCCATCACCGAGACCGCGCTGGTATCGATCATCGTCGCATAGCCGATAAAGCGCAGCACCTTGGCGGCGAGCGCGTCATCCCTCAGATGCGGGTCATCGTCCCGGTGGGCATATATGGGTCTTTCTGGCGGCATGGTCCGTTCCTCACGCTCTTCCGAACGCCTGCAACCGACGAAGGTTCCCTTGGTGTTGGGGCCGCACATGCGCTTGCGGCCCGGGTGCGAAGGCGGTTATTGCTGGTGCGACCATCCAGGAGCGGGATGAGGAAAGTGCCTGCGGTCCTCCGCCCGCATCTCGCTCTACCTCATGAGAAGCGATCACGTTCGGTGATTTCGGGGCGACACGCCGCAAATCATTGTGATCCAGGGCCCGTGCATGTCCGATATCTTCCAGAACGTCCTGCCTATCTTCATACTGATCCTTGCCGGCTGGCTCCTGGTTCGCTCAGGCTATCTGAAACCGGCAGTCGGTGAAGCGCTCGGGGACTTCGTCTTTCGCGTCGCCGTTCCCATTCTGCTGTTTCGCACCATTGCCGAAGCGGATTTCAAGGACGGGTCGCCCTGGCCGCTCTGGGTCGCCTATTTCTCCGGCGTCGCCGTCACCTGGACAGTCGGGCATCTGGCGGCAACGCTCGTTTTCGGCCGCGATGCACGCATGGGGGTTCTCGCCGGCGTCTCCTCGGCTTTCGCCAACACCGTGTTCATCGGCTTGCCGCTGGTGTCGCGCATCGTTGGCGAAGAGGGCATCGTGGCGATTTCGATCCTGCTCTCTGTGCACCTGCCGGTCATGATGATTGCGGGCACGCTGCTGATGGAACGGGCCGAACGGCGCGCGAGCGGAAAGCCGGGGCAAAGCCCGCTGCAGCTTCTGGCCGGCGTCGGCCGCAACCTGGTCCGCAATCCGCTGGTCATCGGGCTTGCCTGCGGTGCCGCGTTTCACCTCATCGGTCAACCGCTCGGCGGCCCGGTGAAAACCGTCGTCGACCAGCTCGCCTCCATGGCTGCGCCCGCAGCGCTGATCTCGATCGGCATGGCGCTCGACAAATACGGCCTCGCCGGCAATCTCGGCCTGGCGTCGTTTACCAGCGTGCTGAAGCTCCTGGTCATGCCCGCGGTCGTGTTCACGAGCTGCCATCTGCTCGGCCTCAACGACAACTGGACGACGGCGCTGGTGCTGACATCGGCGGTGCCAACCGGCGTCAACGCCTGGCTGATCGCCAACCATTTCAACGTCGGCCACGCACTCGCTTCCTCGACCATCACGTTGACGACCGCGCTCGGCGTCATCAGCGTTTCGGTCTGGGCCTATATTCTGATGTGACTGCTCCTGAATGTCCGGAAAGAGTTTCGTCGGGAGGAGCGAAATCCCTCTGGCGATTCGGCCGGATGGGTGGTGCCCGGATGCGCGGTGCAATGTGCCCTGGAAACGCAAAAAGGCCCGGCGCGAGCCGGGCCCTTTCGAATGGGTTGGTTCCAACCGCTAAGCTTATTGTGCCGGTGCCGGCTGGCCTTCGGCAGGCTTGGATTCCGTGGCCGGCGCAGCCTGGCCTTCAGCCGGCTTGGTTTCGGTCGCCGGAGCTTCGGCCGGAGCTGCGCCTTCGGTGCCAGCAGCCGGTGCAGCTTCCGCCGCGCCGCCAGCCGCATCCGGCAGCGGAGCCGGCGAATCTGCCTGCCCGCGCAGCCAGGCGATCAGGTTGGCGCGTTCGTCGGGCTTCTTGACGCCGGCAAAGCCCATGGCAGTGCCCGGAACGTGCTTCTTCGGCGCTTCGATGAAGAAGCTCAGGTGATCGTAGTCCCAGACGACCTTGCTGCCTTCGGAGAAGGTCTTCATGCCTGCCGAATAGCTGAAGCCTTCATGCGAGGCGATCGGACGGTTGACGAGGCCCCAGAGGTTCGGACCGACTTTGTTTGCGCCGCCCTTGTCGGCGGTGTGACAGCTTGCGCACTTCTTGAACACGGTTTCACCGGCAGAAGCGTCGGCCTTGAGGAGCAGCGGCTTGATGTCGACTTCTGCTTCTTCCTTGCCACCGGCCCCAGCTTCAGCCGTGCCTTCTTCGGCGACGATCGTGAAGCCTTCCTTCTCGGGAGCCTCGGAATGGAAAATGCCTTCTGACGCAATGGACACGGACATCAGAACGAAGACCGTCCCCAGAAAGGCACCCACGCCCATGTTCACATATGAATTCATCTGCAAACGCTCCCTTTGCCACCGGCGCAAACAAAAACCCGGCCTATCTTGAAATCGCGCGGAACCTATGTCTTTTGGCTCTGCGTTGCAACAGTGATTATCGGCCCCGAACTGAGACTTATTGACACTTTCGGCGGGGTTTTTGAAAGCAAGATCATGAATCGCGAAAATTCAGGCAAAGCCATCGTGCTCATTCCGGCGCGCATGGCCTCGACACGCCTTCCCGGAAAGCCGCTCGCCGACATTTGCGGCCTGCCGATGATCGTCCAGGTGGCGACGCGTGCCAGCGAAGCGGATGTCGGTCGCGTCGTCGTCGCCGTCGATGATCGAGAGGTCTTCGATACGGTGCGCGCCGCCGGCTTCGAGGCGATCATGACCCGCATCGACCACCAGTCCGGCTCCGACCGGATCTACGAAGCGCTGCAGAAGGCCGACCCGAACGGCGAAGCCGAAATCGTCATCAACGTGCAGGGCGATCTGCCGACGGTCGAGCCGGCATCGATCCGCGCCGCCCTGAATCCGCTTGAAAACGCCGGCACCGATATTGCCACGCTGACGGTGGCGATCACCGAAGAGAGCGAAAAGGCCAACCCGAACATCGTCAAGGTCGTCGGTTCGCCGCTGAGTGATACGCGGATGCGCGCACTCTATTTCACCCGCGCGACCGCACCTTACGGCCAGGGCCCGCTCTATCATCACATCGGCCTCTATGCCTATCGCCGCCAGGCGTTGGAGCGCTTCGTCTCGCTTCAGCCCTCCGTGCTCGAACGCCGCGAATCGCTCGAGCAACTGCGCGCGCTCGAAGCCGGCATGCGCATCGATGTCGAGATCGTCGATTCGGTTCCGCTCGGCGTCGACACACCGGTCGAGCTGGAAAAAGCCCGCCGTATTCTCTCCGCCCGCCTTACCCATTCCGAATAGCCTGAGAAGGAAGCTACCGTGACCGTCAAGACCAACAGGATTTCCTTCCAGGGCGACTACGGCGCCAATTCCGACATGGCCTGCCGCGACATGTTCCCGTCGATGGAGCCGCTGCCCTGCCAGACCTTCGAGGACGCCTTCGTCGCGGTCGAGAACGGTGAGGCCGATCTCGCGATGATCCCGATCGAAAACACGATTGCCGGCCGCGTCGCCGATATCCATCACCTCCTGCCCGAATCGCGGCTGCACATCGTCGGCGAATATTTCATGCCGATCCGCTTCCAGCTGATGGTGTTGCCGGGCGTCACGCGTGACGAGATCCGCACCGTGCACAGCCACATCCACGCTCTCGGCCAGTGCCGCAAGATCGTGCGATCCAATGGCTGGAAGCCGGTTGTCGCCGGTGACACGGCGGGTGCCGCAAAGCTCGTCTCCGAAAAGGGCGATCGCTCGATGGCCGCACTTGCGCCGCGGCTTGCCGCCGATCTCTATGGGCTCGAGATCGTCGCCGAGAATGTCGAGGATACCGAAAGCAACGTCACCCGCTTCGTCGTGCTTTCCCGCGAAGAGCAGCGCATCGCCCGCAACAGCGACGACGAACTGATCATTACGACCTTCGTCTTCAACGTCCGCAACATTCCGGCCGCGCTTTACAAGGCGATGGGTGGTTTCGCGACCAACGGCATCAACATGACGAAGCTCGAGAGCTATCAACTCGGCGGCAAGTTCGTGGCCACGCAGTTCTATGCCGACATCGAGGGGCATCCGGACGATATCGGCGTGCGTCACGCCATGGATGAGCTTCGCTTCTTCTCCGAGAAGGTCCGCATACTCGGCACCTACAATGCGCATCCGATGCGCGGCGTGCTCTGAGCAGAAAGGCTAGCTCGAGCTGAAGTCCAATCTCTTGCGCATTGGAGGTGCGGGTCAGCCGGACCTCCAAACGCCATTGGATATGCGGGTCGGCGCCGCCTCTCTTCAAGGGGGATCTCGTCGGAACTTCCGTTAATGGGTGGGCGCTCAGAACTGGAGCTGCCTGAACTTTGACCAATTCCTAAAACTCTCGGTTGTCTAATCGTTGCGCCCGCCTCAGGTCGACCTCGCATTTGGCTAACATCTTTCACGTGCATGTTGGGGGCAATCAGGCGGGGTGCCGACCGGATTTCCCGCGAGAATCATTGGCTTAGAACTGCATGCCCGGTGACGAAAGTGGCGAAAATTCGTTAACCGGCTACGCGTTTGGTGCATGCCTAGTTTGCAATCGTGGCGCTACACAAATTTTAGGCAAATGCCTATCTGACGCTCGTTCAAGTAAGGAGTGTTAAAGATGAAGATCCGTCAGAAGATCATGGAATATGCGAAGACCCGCCGTGCAATCCGCGAGCTGAACGCTCTCGACGATCACGCACTGAGCGACATCGGTCTGTCCCGTTCGCAGATCCAGGCCGCCGTTTACGGCCGCTAATCAGCGCCATTCGCGTATCCCGCCGCCATTCAGTTACAGCCATCCATGCACGTTCAGACGTGCGGCGCTGTAGAGGCTGGCGGGATACGCGCCGCTGCCCTTCGATCACGAATCGTAGAGGCAGACGCGCAACCGGTGCCCATCCGGATCAAGCGCGACGAAGGTCGGACCGAAATCCATCTCGGTCAGTTCCTGTGCAATCGGCAGGCCCTTTTCCTTCCAGTCCTCATAGTGCGCGCGCACCGCGCCCTCATTCTCCACCATGAAAGCCAACTCGCCGCGATGGCCTGACGACGTCGGCTCCGGCGCGACCGTATGTTCGGCCCAAAGCCCGAGCGTGAAGCCGCCGGGCAGCTCGAACGACGAAAAAGTCTGATAGGTGACGCGCGGTTCCTGTCCGAGCACCTTGCGGTAGAACCCGACGCTTGCCAGCGGGTCCTTGACGTAGAGAACGATGAGATTTGCCTTGGCCATGTTCTTCCTCCTTGTTGCGAGAAGTTCAGGCTAGGCGCGGCGGCTGCCAAATTCTGTCAGCATCGCCGCCAAAGTCTCTGTCAGGAACCCACCGTCTGTCGGTTTGACGCGACAATGTTCTGGCTGGCGCGCCAGTCCTTCATCAGTATCTGTCGGCGGCGAGGATAGCGGGCTTCCGTCACTGTCATCCTGCGCATGCGGTCGGCGCGAAAATGCCGGAAGTCCAGTCGCAGCTCGCACCAGGCCATGACCATGCGCACGTTTTCGAAGAAGCCGAGCGCGAAAGGCCAGATGGTGCGCTGCGTTGCGCTGCCGTCATTGTCGACGTAGTCGAGTTCCACCTTGCGCTCGTTGCGGATCGCGCGCCTCAGCGCCGCGATGTCGATGCCGTTGGTGGCGGGCGGGCTCGGGCCGACGAGCAGGGTCGAGCTGTCCAGCTCCTCGCGAAGCTCGGCCGGAAGTACTGCGGCGATTTTCGCAAGGGCGTTTGCTGCGGCCCCCGCGAGGTCGTCGTCGGTACGCTTGGAGACCCAGCGCGAGCCGAGCACGAGCGCCTCGATCTCCTCCTGTGAGAACATCATCGGCGGCAGCATGAAGCCCGGTTTCAGGATGTAGCCGAGCCCCGGCTCGCCCTCGATATGGGCGCCCTGGGCCTGCAGGCTGGCAATGTCGCGATAAAGCGTTCTGAGGCTGACGCCTGTTTCTTCCGCCAGCCGCTGGCCGCTCACCGGTTGACGATAGCGGCGCAACGCCTGCAGAAGATCGAGCAATCGTTCGGAGCGGGACAATTCCGATCCCCCTTGTCGAAGGCTGGCCTTACGTCCGCTCGCCCCAGGCGAGCCAGTCGCGCATGAGCTGGTGCGCGATCGCGCCCTTCGGCGGTGGAATATGCTCGTCGCCGGTATTGGCAACGCCGGTCGAGCGTTCGAGCATCGCGATCGTTTCCTCGCGGGTGAACCAGCGCACGTCCTCCAGTTCCTGCTCGTCACGCTTGATGACCGTCGATTTCGCTTCGGCATAGCAGCCGATCATCAGCGTGTGCGGCATCGGCCAGGGCTGGGAGGCATGGTAGCGTACCCGGCCGATGTGAATGCCGGACTCCTCGTGCGTCTCGCGTCGCACCGCGTTTTCGATAGTTTCGCCCGGCTCGACGAAGCCCGCGAGGCAGGAATACATGCCGGGCGCGAAATGCGGGCTGCGGCCCAGCAGGCAGAGGTCGCGTTCAAGGTCGATCGTCATCATGATGACGACCGGGTCGGTGCGCGGGAAAACCATATGACCGCAGGCGGTGCAGACCCGGCGATAACCGCCGGACTTGCCTTCCATCGGGCCGGCGCAGCGGCCACAGAAGCGGTTGTTGGCGTTCCAGGTAATCAGGCTCGAGGCCTGCGCGAACTGGCCGAGCAGTTCCTCCGGCAGCATCTGCTGCCTGTAGAGCGTGCGGCCGTCGGCAATCTTGAAGGGCTCGGTGATCGTCTCTTCGGTCAGGCCGGTCGGGACCGCCAGCCGCGGCTCGCCGTTCAGCAGGTAGCCGAGCAGGATGGTCTCGTCGAGCACCGGTTCGAGCCCTTCGAGCTCGTAGGGAGCAAACAGGGGATCGATGATCTTTTCGTCGTGCTTGACGATCAGCTTCGGCCCCGAGAAGGCTAGGAAATGGGCGCCGGGATGCTTGAGCGCCAGCTCGACGCAATCGTCGGCGCGGTGCTCGGACTGGCGGTCCAGGTGATTCTCGGAAAAGGCGACGAGGGTGCTTGGCTCCGGATGCGGGCTACGAAGGTCAAAGATCGATTTCGTCATGTTCAGAGGTTTTCCAGAATGCGCGCTGCGAAGGCCTGATGTTCTTTCACGTCCCACGGCTCCGACTTGCCGAAGCCCCAGACCGGCCCCGGCCAGTTCGGGTCGCCGTCGTTGCGGGCGATGATATGCACATGTAGCTGCCGGACGATATTGCCCAATGCGCCGACATTGATCTTTTGCGCGCCGGTGACCTTCTTCAGGGCGGTCGCCGCCATCGTCGTCTCGAAGGTCAGCATCGTCTGGTCGAGCGGGGTCAGGTCGAAGATTTCCGAGATGCCTTCACGCTGCGGAATGAGCACGAGCCAAGGCCAGCGGCGGTCGTTCATCAGCCGCATCTGGCAAAGCCCGATCGAGGCGATCGGGATGCCGTCGCGTTCGAGCCGCTCGTCTAGGGTGAAGGTCGCCAAGTCATTCTCCTCAGGCAAAGACAACGGATTCGCCTTGTTTTGCATATCGATATCAGTTTTTTGATGGCTTGGCTTGCATTTGCTTTCGATATTGCCGATATGGAAGCCGGGAGGTTGGTGGTGGACGAGCCACTCGCCAACCGGGTCAGGTCCGGAAGGAAGCAGCCCCAACGAGCCCGGCACGGGTCATCGTGCCAGCCTCCCACCTTTTCCGTCCTGTCGGGACAAGAGTTCGAACAGCGGCAGGGTCGATGAGCGACGACACGTCCATTTCATCCGTTGAGAAGCCGGCCGCCTACCGTGTTCTGGCGCGAAAGTACCGCCCCAAGGATTTCTCCGACCTGATGGTCGGCCAGGAGCCGATGGTGCGAACGCTCACCAACGCGTTCGAGACGGGTCGCATCGCGCAGGCCTACATGCTGACCGGGGTGCGCGGTGTCGGCAAGACGACCACCGCCCGCATCCTTGCCCGTGCGCTCAATTACAAGACACCTGACATCGACCGGCCGACGATCGACTTGCGTGTTCCCGGCGAACATTGCCAGGCGATCATGGACGGCCGTCATGTCGACGTCATCGAAATGGACGCCGCCTCGCATACCGGTATCGACGATATCAGAGAGATCATCGAGCAGGTGCGCTACCGCCCGGTTTCGGCGCGCTACAAAGTCTATATCATCGACGAAGTGCACATGCTCTCGACCCAGGCCTTCAACGGTCTGTTGAAGACGCTCGAAGAGCCGCCAGAGCATGTGAAGTTCATCTTCGCTACCACCGAAATCCGCAAGGTTCCGATCACGGTGCTGTCGCGCTGCCAGCGCTTCGACCTGCGCCGCATCAGCGCCTCCGATCTCGTCGGCCTGTTCTCGACCATCCTCGGTAAGGAAGCCGTTTCATTCGACCCGGAAGCCCTTGCAATGGTCGCCCGTGCCGCCGAAGGCTCAGCGCGTGACGGCCTGTCGCTGCTCGACCAGGCGATCGCCCACGGCGGCGGCGCGGTCGAGGTCGAAACCGTGCGCTCGATGCTCGGCCTTGCCGACCGCGCCCGCATCGTCGATCTCTTCGATCATGTCGTCAAAGGCGATGTCGCGGCAGCACTCCAGGAATTTACCGCACAGTACGAGGCCGGCGCCAATCCAACGGTCGTGCTGACCGACCTTGCCGATTTCACCCATCTCGTCACCCGCATGAAATATGTGCCGGAGGCGGTCAACGATCAGTCGCTGAGCGAGATCGAGCGCACCCGCGGCGCCGTCTTCGCCGAGACCGTCGCGGTCACCGCGCTGTCGCGCATCTGGCAGATGCTTCTCAAGGGCATTCCCGAGGCCGAAAGCTCGGCGCGCCCGGCCGGTGCTGCCGAAATGGTGCTGATCCGACTGGCGCATGCCGCACATCTGCCGGCGCCGGAAGAGGCTGCGCGGCGTGTGCTTGAGCTTTCCGGCGGTGAAGGCGGCGGCGCCCGTCTTGGCCCGGGCGGTGGCAATGGCGGTGGAGCACAGGCTTCGGTTTCAGGCTCGATCTCGACGCAGGCAGCCCAGGCAATGCCGGTGCAGCGCCCGACGAGCAATGGCGCGACGATGTTGCGCGCGGTGCCGGATGTCGCGCCGCAACCGGTCGCGGTCGGCCGGATCGAAGAGCGACCGATGGCAGCCGTGGCTGCCAAGCCGCAGCCATCGGTGCCGGTCAATTCGATCTCGGATATTGCCGAACTTTGCGCCAAGAACCGAGACATCAAGCTCAAGACACTGGTACGCGGCTTCCTGCGGCTGGTACGCATCGAGGCTGGCCGTCTCGACGTCAACGTCTCCGACGATGCTCCGAAGACGCTGCTCGGCGAGGTCGCCGTCAAGCTCAAGGAATGGACCGGTATCCATTGGATCGTCAGCTACAGCCGTGAGGCCGGCGAGCCGACGCTGATCGAGCAGGAACAGCGGGCGCAGGAACAGCGCGTCAGCGACGCGCGCCAGGACCCCGACGTCGCTGCCATTCTCGCCCGGTTCCCAGGTGCCAAGATCACCGACGTGCGCATTCGCGCCGTCGAGGAAGAGGCCGAGAGCGTAGCTCCGGCGACAGCCGAATCCGCCGATGGCGATATCGTCCCTGGCGACGACATCGAATAGTCCCGTCTGCGAGCAGAAACCAAAGAACAGGAGACGACGATGCGCGACATCATGGGGATGATGGGCAAGGTCAAGGAAATGCAGGCCAAGATGGAGAAGATGCAGGCGGAAATCGCCGCGCTCGAAGTCGATGGCACCTCCGGTGGTGGTCTGGTGACCGTTCGCCTCGATGGCAAAGGCACCCTCAAGAGCCTGAAGATCGACCCCTCGCTCTTCAAGGAAGACGACGTCGAGATCCTCGAAGACCTGATCGTCGCCGCTCACAAGGACGCCAAGGACAAGGCCGAAGCCGTCCAGGCGGAAAAGACCCGCGAACTGACCGCCGGCCTGCCGATCCCGCCCGGCATGAAGCTGCCGTTCTGATCGCCTCCAAGGATTAAAGTTCAGAATGCGGGCGGAACGCCGCCCGCAGATGTTGCGGTTGTGCCTGGCCGTGCGCATCGCCGGGTAACGCGCGGGCCGTCTTCTGGCGCGTGAGCGGCCAACCTGCGATCGGCAACGGATCGCGCCCGGCCCGGCCCGCAACGCATGCATGCTCGCTGCTGCCAACGGGACCGATCCATGCTAGGTTGCGGCCTCCACGAGGAGGCTGCCCATGACACTCACGTCTCTGCTTGTCTTTGCTGGCGCATTGCTGGTTGCGGCCGGTTCACCCGGCCCGAGCGTTGCGGCACTGGTTGCCCGCGTGCTGGCAAAGGGTGCGCGCGATGTCATGCCTTTCCTCGTCGCGCTCTGGATCGGTGAGGCCATCTGGCTGTCCTTCGCCGTGGCCGGTCTTGCGGCTATTGCCGAAAACTTCCATCTGCTCTTCCTCGCGATCAAGTGGCTGGGCGTCGGCTATCTGCTCTACCTCGCCTGGAAGATGTGGACGGCAGAACCGGACATATCAGGCGATAACCTGCCACAGTCGCGCTCCGCCGCGAAGCTGTTCTTCGCCGGCATCACCGTCACGCTCGGCAATCCCAAGGTGATGATGTTCTATGTCGCGCTGCTGCCGTCGATCATCGACCTCAGCTCGGTGACCGTCGTCGGCTGGATGGAGTTGGTCGCGACCATGCTGGTCGTGCTCGTGGTCGTCGATTTCGGCTGGGTGGCGATGGCGTCGAAGGCGCGCACCTTCCTGAAAAGCCGCCGCGCCGTGCGCATCGCCAACCGTACGAGTGCCGTGACGATTGCGGGCGCAGCCGTGGCGATCGCCACCCGGTAGCCGCCTCTGTCGGTATCGTCGCAGCGCTTCTCTCGAAGACGATTCCGTTTAGGGCCGATATGGGCTAAAAGCGCGGCATGGCAAAACGAGTCACCGGCCCCGAAATCGAAAAACTCATCCAGCTCCTGGCAAAGGTCCCGGGGCTAGGACCGCGTTCTGCACGGCGCGCCGCCCTCCATCTCGTCAAGAAGAAGGACCAGCTGCTGGGTCCGCTCGCCGATGCGATGGGCGAGGCGCACCGCAAGGTCCGCATCTGCTCCTGCTGCGGCAATGTCGATACGATCGATCCCTGCACCGTCTGTTCCGACGAGCGTCGCGACCAGTCCGTGATCATCGTCGTCGAGGACGTCTCCGACCTCTGGGCGCTGGAGCGCGCCGGCGCGATGAACGCCGCCTACCACGTGCTCGGCGGCACGCTGTCGCCGCTCGACGGTGTCGGCCCTGACGATCTCAACATCAAGGGCCTCGTCCAGCGCGTCGCCAACGGCGGGGTCCGCGAACTGATCATCGCCGTCAACGCCACCGTCGAGGGCCAGACCACGGCCCACTACATCACCGACCAGCTTGAAGGCATGGAGGTGAAGATCACCCGGCTTGCCCATGGCGTGCCCGTTGGTGGCGAGCTCGACTATCTCGACGAAGGCACCTTGGCGGCTGCCCTTCGCGCCCGCACGTCGATCTGAGCGGCGTCTTCGAACCCCGCGATCCAACCGATAGGAAGCCGGATGCTGAGACTTCTTTCACTTTCGACACTGCTGTTCTGCGGCTGGCTGGGGCTCGCGCAAGCGGCAACGAAGGCGGATGTCGAAGCTCAATTCCGCAGCTGGCTGCAGAATGACCTCTGGCCGGAAGCAAAAAAGGCGGGCATTTCCGCTGGTTCGTTCAAGGCGGCGTTTTCCGACGTGAAGCTCAACTGGGATCTGCCGGATCTGGCGCCTCCCGGCTTCCCGAAACCGAAGGAACAGAAACAGAGCCAGGCGGAGTTTTCGTCGCCGGGCAGCTACTTCTCGGAGAAGCGGCTGCAAGGGCTCGCCGCGACTGGCCGCAGCCTTGCCGCCACCCATGCGTCGACGCTCAAGAAGATCGAACGCACCTATGGCGTTCCCGGTTCGGTGGTCGTGGCGATCTGGGGGCGTGAATCGGGCTTCGGTCGCGCCAAGATCCCCTATCCGGTGGTCGACGTGCTCGCGACCAAGGCCTTCATGTCGACGCGACCCGATCTTTTCCGGCGCGAGCTGATCGCGGCGTTGCATATTCTCGACAGCGGTGACGTCGACAAGGCGGCGATGCGCGGCTCCTGGGCCGGCGCCATGGGCCAGCCGCAGTTCATGCCGTCGAGCTTCCTGCAATACGCCGTCGATTTCGACGGCGACGGTCGCCGCGACATCTGGAATTCGGTGCCGGACAGCCTGGCCTCGATCGCTAACTATCTCGTCAAGAAGGGCTGGCAGCGCGGTCGCGACTGGGGCTTCGAGGTGTCGATCCCCGAAGCGGTCTCCTGTGCCCAGGAAGGGCCGGATCTCGCCCAACCTCTGTCAAGCTGGGCGAACAAGGGCATCACGCGGATTTCCGGCAAGGCCTTCCCGTCGCACGAACTGTCGGCGTCCTCGATGATGCTGGTGCCGGCGGGTCGCCACGGGCCGGAATTCATCGTCACGCCGAACTTCTATGTGCTCAAGGAATACAACAACTCCGACCTCTATGCGCTCTTCATCGGCAATCTCGCCGATCGCATCGCTACCGGTGACGGCGCCTTCCGCGGCACCTGGGGCGATGTCGGCAACATGCTGCGCTCGGATGTCCTCGCCATGCAGAAGGCGCTCGTCGCCAAGGGCTATGACGTCGGCAAGGTCGATGGTCTCCCCGGCTACAAGACCCGCCGCTCGCTCGGCGACTGGCAGGCAAAGAGCGGACTTGCCGCCACCTGCTTCCCCGATGTCTCGCTGAAAGCGAAGCTGCGCTGACGTAAGTCCGGGCCGAGGCTTGCGCGCTGATCCCGGATTACAAAAAAGGGCCCCGGTGACGGGGCCTCTTTGTTGTGCGGATCGATGTCAGCGTGGGGGTCGGCGACAGCACCTAGTGCATGTCCACGTTCACCTGTCGCTTGTAGCGCTCGTAATGCGTTGGAACGATCGTCTGGCGCTCGATCATCCGGTGCACGCGCGGCGGCGCAGCACCGCTGTGCAGCGCCGTCAGCTTATCGCCGACGGCGGCGTCGGCCTGGGTGCGCCGCTGGTTGTGCCGCACATACTCGACCCAGGTCGGCACGTGGTAGGTCTCGGTCCAGGTGGTCGGGTTCTCCAGATCGCGCATCAGCGCCCAGTGGCCCGCACCGTCACGGATGCGGATGCGCCGGCGTTCCGCCATGGTCGTCAGGAACTCGGGGATATCGTCATCGGCGATCTCATAGTCGATCATGATGACGATCGGGCCGCTGCGCGGCTTGAGATCCAGTTCGAGCGGTGGCTCGTTGAAGCGGTTCAGCGGATCGAGGTTGAGCGAGGTGAACTCCGGCAGCGGCAGCCGGAAGCCGACCACGACGCCGGCGAACATCAGCAGACAGGAGCCCATCAGCGCATTGGCCGCGCCGTACTGTTCGGCCGCCGTACCCCAGAGCCAGCTGCCGCCGGCAATGCCGCCGAAGGTCATCGTCTGATAGAGCGACAGAGCGCGGCCGACCACCCAGCGCGGCGTCGAAAGCTGTACGGTCGTGTTGAACAGCGACAGTGCCAGCACCCAGCAAGCGCCGGAGATCAGCAGCACGAGACAGCTGAGCCACGCATAGGTGCTCCAGGCCGTGATCGCGGCGCTGGCGGCAAAGCCGGTGAACGCGATGCGCACGATTGCCTCGCTGGAAAGCTTCTCCCGCAGGCGGGCGGAGAGCAGCGCCCCGCCGATCGCGCCGAGGCCGAAGCCGCCAAGCATAAGGCCGTAGGTGAGCGGTCCGCCCTGGACGAGGTCACGGGCGACGAGTGGCAGCAGTGCGAGGATCGCGCTTGCCGAAAGGCCGAAGAGGAAGCCGCGCAGAAGCACCTTGCCGATGTTGGGCGACATCGCGACATAGCGCAGGCCCGCGGATATGGCGCGCCCCAGCGTTTCGCGCGGCAACGTGTTCGTCGGCACCTCACGCCGCCACCGCACCAGCGCGAAGAGGATCGCGAAGTAGCTGAGCGTATTGGCGAAGAAGGCAGCCGCCGCACCCAATGCCGCGACGATCGCGCCGCCGATGGCGGGGCCGACGCTGCGGGTGATGTTGAAGCCCATGCTGTTCAGCGCCACCGCGGCCGGCAGGTCTTCGCGCGGGACCATGTCGCCGACCGAGGCCTGCCAGGACGGATTGTTGAGCGCCGTGCCGCAGCCGATGAGGAAGGTGAAGAGCAGGAGCAGCCAGGGTGTGATCAGCCCGACATAGGCGCAGATTGTCAGAAGTGCCGAGACGAAGAGCATGAAGCACTGCGCCACCAGCATGATCCGCCGCCGGTCGAAGTTGTCGGCAAGCGCGCCGGACACGAGTGAGAAGAGCATGATCGGCAGCGAGGTCGATGCCTGCACGAGCGCCACCATGTTCGCCGAGGAGGAGATCGAGGTCATCAGCCAGGCGGCGCCGACCGATTGGATGAGGCCGCCGAAATTGGACGCGAGGCTCGCGATCCAGATCGTGCGGAAGATGTCGTGCTTGAAGGGTGCAAGCGGCGAAATACGGTGGGGCACCTCGTCTTCTCTCTTGTCCTTGATTGTCGTCTCGAAGCAGTTCGATTCCTGTTATAGGCCTGAGCACGCGAAGTGCCACCCGCTGAAACTGACCTTGTTGTCAAAGATCGCCGGTTGCGAGTGGATCGCTGCATTTGCAGCATGAGGCTCAACGCCTTGCAATTTGCGGCGATGGGGCGTATATGAGCCTCAAATTCTTGATCGGTAGATGAAGAGTGGGCCCGTCAGGACCCGCTCTTTTTTATTAGCCGGTCCGATGAGGAGATGATCGTTTGTCCGATACGACAACGGCTGAAAATGCAAATGAACCGCGCCTGATCACCGAAACCGGCCTCGACCAGCGCATTGCCGACATCATCGAGCCGGTCATCGTGCCGATGGGCTATCGCCTGGTGCGCGTGCGCATGTCCGGCCAGAATGGCCTGACGCTGCAGATCATGGCCGAGCGCAACGACGGCACCATGACCGTCGAGGACTGCGAAGAGATCTCCAAGGCCATTTCGCCGGTGCTCGATGTGGAAGATCCGATCGACAAGGCGTATCATCTCGAAGTGTCGTCGGCCGGCATCGACCGCCCGATGGTGCGCAAGTCCGACTTCTTCCGCTGGGAGGGTCACCTGCTGAAATGCGAGACGTCGGTTCTGGTCGATGGCCGCAAGCGGTTTCGCGGCAAGATCGTTTCCGTCGATGACGATGGTTTCCGGCTTGAGCGCGACCAGCCTGCGTATGGCGAGGAACCTGTTGTCGTGATCCCGTTCACCACGCTTTCCGAAGCGCGGCTGATCCTGACCGACGATTTGATCCGTGATGCGCTGACAGCCGACAAGAAGGCGAAGGCCGAGCGCGCCGCGAACGAGAATTTCGAAGACGAAGATTCACCTATTGAGGAATAAGTCGGGCGGAGCGTGAAGCCCCCTGCAACCCAAACGGAGACAAGACATGGCAGTCAGTGCTAACCGGCTCGAGCTTCTGCAGATCGCGGATGCTGTCGCGCGTGAAAAGGTGATCGACCGCGAGATCGTTCTGGCCGCGATGGCCGATGCGATCCAGAAGGCCGCCCGCTCGCGCTATGGGTCGGAATCGAACATTCGCGCCGACATCAACTCGAAGACCGGTGAAATCCGCCTGCAGCGTCTTCTGGAAGTGGTCGAGAAGGCTGACGACTATTCCACGCAGATCCCGCTCGAGCTTGCTCGCGATCGCAATCCGGACGCCAAGCTTGGCGACTTCATCGCCGATCCGCTGCCGCCGATGGACTTCGGCCGTATCGCCGCCCAGTCTGCCAAGCAGGTCATCGTGCAGAAGGTTCGCGAAGCCGAGCGTGACCGCCAGTTCGACGAATTCAAGGATCGCGTCGGCGAAATCGTCAACGGCACGGTCAAGCGCGTCGAATACGGCAACGTCATCGTCGACCTCGGCCGTGGCGAAGGCATCATCCGTCGTGACGAGATGATCCCGCGCGAAAACATGCGCTACGGCGACCGTGTCCGCGCCTTCGTCTACGACGTTCGCCGCGAACAGCGCGGCCCGCAGATCTTCCTGTCGCGCACCCATCCGCAGTTCATGGTGAAGCTCTTCACCATGGAAGTGCCCGAAATCTACGACGGCATCATCCAGATCAAGTCGGTTGCCCGTGACCCGGGTTCGCGCGCCAAGATCGCGGTTGTCTCGAACGATAGTTCGATCGATCCGGTCGGCGCCTGCGTCGGTATGCGCGGTTCGCGCGTTCAGGCCGTCGTCGGCGAACTGCAGGGCGAAAAGATCGACATCATTCCGTGGTCGCAGGATCCGGCATCGTTCATCGTCAACGCGCTGCAGCCGGCGGAAGTCGCCAAGGTCGTTCTCGACGAAGATGCAGAGCGCATCGAAGTGGTCGTTCCGGACGAGCAGCTTTCGCTCGCCATCGGCCGTCGCGGCCAGAACGTTCGCCTCGCTTCGCAGCTGACCGGCTGGGATATCGACATCCTCACCGAGCAGGAAGAGAGCGAGCGTCGTCAGAAGGAATTCACCGAGCGCACCAACCTCTTCATGGACGCGCTCGACGTCGACGAGATGGTCGGCCAGGTTCTGGCTTCCGAAGGCTTTGCCGCCGTCGAGGAGCTCGCCTATGTCGATCTCGACGAAATCGCGTCGATCGACGGCTTCGACGAGGAGACCGCGACCGAAATCCAGACCCGTGCGCGCGAATTCCTCGACAAGCTCGAAGCTGAAATGGATGCCAAGCGCAAGGAACTCGGTGTCGCCGACGAGCTGCGCTCGATCGACGGCCTGACGAGCCAGATGCTCGTCGCCCTTGGCGAAGAAGGCATCAAGACGATCGAGGACTTTGCCGGCTGCGCCGCTGACGACCTCGTCGGCTGGAGCGAACGCAAGGACGGCGAGACCAAGCGCTTCGAGGGCACCTTCTCGAAGTTCGACGTTTCGCGCGCCGAAGCCGAAGCCATGATCGTTCAGGCCCGCCTCGCGGCGGGCTGGATCACGGAAGAGGACCTGGCAAGCGATGAGGCCGAAGGCGAAGAGCCGATCGAAGTTGCCGAAGGCGCCGAGCAGGACGCTTAAGGACAATGATCGCCTCTGATGATGCCGACAGCCTGCCTTCGGACACTCTGCCCACGGACGGGGGCCCGAAGGATCGGAGCGGCAACACGCGGACCTGCATCGTCACCCGCGAGAGCGGTTCACCCGACGAGTTGATCCGCTTCGTTGCCGGGCCGGACGGTCGCGTCGTTCCCGATCTGAAGCGGCAGCTTCCGGGACGCGGATGTTGGGTGAAGGCCGAGCGGGTGCTCGTCGAAAAGGCGGTGGCGAAGAAGTTCTTCGCCCGCGCCCTGAAAGCGGACGTCAAGGCTGACGCAACGCTTGCCGATGACGTCGACCGGCTGCTCTGCGAGCAGTTGGCCGGCATGATGAACATGGCCCGCAAGGCGGCCCAGTTCATCTCCGGCGCAACGAAGACGGAACAGGCCGTACGCGGCCTTGCAGCGCTTGCCGTGTTCCATGCAGCCGATGCTGCGGCGGACGGCGTGCGCAAGATAGACCAGGCTCGCAAGGCGATGAGCTTCGTGGCCGACGACGAAATGGAAATACCTTCGTTCCGTCCCTTCACCGGGGCGGAAATGGAGGGCCTTTTAGGAAGTAATGCTTTTATCCATGCCGCAGCGCTTGCAGGGCAGGCGGGTGAGGGTGTAGTGAAGCGCGCAATCATGCTCGAAAAGTACCGAGGATCCGTCCCGGTCCGGGCCGAAGGCGGCGCTGGCAAGCCACAGCAATGACACGCGTCACCGGCGAATGCCGGCATCGCGGGTATTGTTCGAGACAATTTAGAAGACGGGGTCGGGTGATACGCATCCGGGCCTGATCGCTAGGAACGGAACGGAATGACTGACGACAACAACGACGACAAGACAGGCAGCGCAGCAGGCAAGAAGACGCTGACCCTGAAGCCCCACGGGGTTTCGCAGGGGACCGTGCGTCAGGACATCGGTCGTGGCCGCACCAAGGCGGTCGTGGTCGAAACCAGGAAACGCCCGACTTCTTTCCATCGCCCCAAGGAAGAGCGTACGATCACGCCGGTGAGCGCGGCACCTGCCGCACGGCCGGCTGAACAGCGTCCGGCTCAGCCGCAGCCTTCCGGCCGTCCGGCTCCGCAGCCGCAGCAGCATCAGACCCGCCAGGAAGCCAATCAGGCCAACCGTCCGCGCGTCGGCGTTGTCCTGAACCAGCTTTCCGCCGGTGAGATCGATGCGCGCCGCCGCGCCCTGGCCGAGGCCCAGATCCGCGAAGCCGAAGAAGCGGCCATCCGTGCTGAAAACGAAGCGCGCCGCAAGCGTGAGGAAGAAGCCCGTCTCCAGCAGGAGAAGGAAGAAGCCGCACGTCGTGCCGCCGAGGAAGCTGCCCGCCCGGCAGTCGAGCCCGAAGCAAAGGTTGAAGAGGTTGTTGAAGAGCGCCCCGTGGCTGCTCACACGCCGGCTTCCACCGAGCGTCGCGTCGATAGTCGCCCGCAGGCAGGACGTCCCGCTGCTGCTCCGGCAGCCGGCCTTCCGACGCCGGCACCGGCTGGTGCCCTGCGCGGCCGCAAGGTCGACAACGAAAAGGACGAGGATCGTGGTCCGCGCCCCGGCGCCGGTCCGGCGCGCGGCAAGGTCGTGCGTCCCGAGCCCGCCAAGGCTCCGGCCCGTCCGAAGGGCGACGACGGTCGCCGCCAGGGCAAGTTGACGCTGAGCACTGCTGCAGACGAGGATGCCGGTCAGCGCGCTCGCTCGCTGTCGGCGATGCGTCGCCGCCAGGAGAAGTTCAAGCGCAGCCAGATGCAGGAAACCCGCGAGAAGATTTCCCGCGAAGTCATTCTGCCGGAGACCATCACCATCCAGGAACTGTCGCAGCGCATGTCTGAGCGCGCCGTCGACGTCATCAAGTACCTGATGAAGGAAGGCCAGATGATGAAGCCCGGCGATCTGATCGACGCCGATATGGCTGAACTCATCGCCGGCGAATTCGGCCATACGGTCAAGCGCGTCTCGGAATCCGACGTCGAAGAGGGCATCTTCAACGTGTCGGACTCGGAAGAGGAAATGCTGCCGCGTCCGCCGATCGTCACGATCATGGGTCACGTCGACCACGGCAAGACCTCGCTGCTCGATGCGATCCGCCACGCCAACGTGGTGGCCGGCGAAGCCGGTGGCATCACCCAGCACATCGGCGCCTATCAGGTCGAGCAGAACGGCAACAAGATCACCTTCATCGATACGCCCGGTCACGCGGCGTTCACGGCGATGCGTGCCCGCGGTGCCCAGGCGACCGACATCGCGATCCTGGTGGTTGCGGCTGACGACAGCGTGATGCCGCAGACGATCGAATCGATCAACCATGCCAAGGCTGCCGGCGTTCCGATCATCGTTGCGATCAACAAGGTCGACAAGCCGACGGCAAACCCGCAGAAGGTTCGCACCGAACTGCTGCAGCACGAAGTCTTTGTCGAATCCATGGGTGGTGAAGTTCTCGACGTGGAAGTATCCGCGAAGAACGGCACCAACCTCGACAAGCTGCTGGAAGCGATCCTGCTTCAGTCCGAAATCCTCGACCTGCGCGCCAATCCGAACCGGACGGCCGAAGGTACGGTGGTCGAAGCTGAACTCGACCGCGGCCGCGGTGCGGTTGCGACCGTTCTCGTCCAGAAGGGCACGCTGCGTCCGGGCCAGATCATCGTTGCCGGTGATCAGTGGGGCCGTGTGCGCGCGCTGGTCAACGACAAGGGTGAGCACGTCAAGGAAGCCGGTCCGTCGATGCCGGTCGAGGTTCTCGGCCTTTCCGGCACGCCGGCTGCGGGCGACAAGTTCGCCGTCGTCGAGAACGAGGGCCGCGCTCGCGAGATCTCGGAATACCGCCAGCGTCTCGCCCGCGAGAAGCAGGTTGCCCGTCAGTCCGGCTCGCGCGGCTCGCTCGAGCAGATGATGACCCAGCTCCAGACCTCCGGTCTCAAGGAGTTCCCGCTGGTCATCAAGGGCGACGTGCAGGGTTCGATCGAAGCGATCGCCGGTGCACTCGACAAGCTCGGAACCGACGAAGTTCGTGCGCGCATCGTGCATTCGGGTGCCGGTGGTATCACCGAGTCCGATATCTCGCTCGCCGAAGCGTCGAACGCCGCGATCATCGGCTTCAACGTCCGTGCCAACTCGCAGGCCCGTTCGGCCGCCGAGCGCGCCGGCATCGAAATCCGCTACTACAACATCATCTACGATCTGGTGGATGACGTGAAGGCGGCGATGTCGGGTCTGCTCTCGCCGGAACGTCGCGAAACTTTCCTCGGCAATGCCGAGATCCTGGAGGTGTTCAACATCACCAAGGTCGGCAAGGTCGCGGGTTGCCGCGTCACCGAAGGCAAGGTCGAGCGTGGCGTCGGCGTCCGTCTGGTTCGCGACAACGTCGTTATCCACGAAGGCAAGCTCAAGACCCTCAAGCGCTTCAAGGACGAAGTCTCGGAAGTCAACGTCGGTCAGGAATGCGGTATGGCCTTCGAGAATTACGAAGACATTCGCGCCGGCGATACGATCGAGTGCTTCCGCGTCGAGCACATCACGCGGACGCTTTAATGGGGCTGAAAGCCCGGCAATTCTGCACAACGGCGGCCTTGGCCGCTGTTGTGTCGTTTTGGTGGGAGCCGGCCTTTGCGGAAGTCTGCGACAAGATCTATCCCGGATGGGATGGGCAGGATTTCTCCGTTTTCAACGAGGCGGCCGCGTTTTTGACCAACTGGGTCGGCCTGGCGGCGCTTTTCTGTCTGGCGATCGGCTCGGCGGTTTTGCGCCTTCGGGCGCTGCTTTGGGTCGGAAGCCTTCTCGGCGGTTTCCTCTTGTTGATAGCCATAACGTCCCGGGGTGATGCCGAGCACGAGGTATGGCAGTCCGCCATCAAAGAGGGTTGCGCTCACCCGCAATTCGAATTGATCCATCTTCTGTCCGCGTCCGTTTTGACGGCCATGGGTGTTTTCTTGGCCCTGCGTCAACGACGGCGGGCACGGTCAATTGGAACTACCCGCGCCTGAGGCACGGACGATATACTACGCTAGAGAGCAAATCGGTTTTCCGCGCCCCGGGCGGGCGCAGAACCTTGGAAAGTCAACGACCATGAGTAAAGCTACATCCTCGGCCCCCTCCCAGCGCATGCTGCGCGTCGGTGAGCAGGTGCGCGCTGCGATCACGCAGGTTCTGCAGCGTGGCGAGGTGCGCGATCCCGTGATCGAGAAGACCGTCATCGCGATCTCGGAAGTGCGCATGTCGCCCGATCTGAAGATTGCGACGGCCTATGTCACGCCGCTTGGCGTGCCCAATCATGCCGAAGTCATCGAGGCACTCAACCGCAATGCCAAGTACATTCGCGGCCGCCTCGGCCCGCAGCTCCGGCAGATGAAGTACATGCCCGACGTTCGTTTCCGTGACGATACGAGCTTCGACAACTACAAGAAGATCGACGAGCTCCTGCGTTCGCCGGAAGTCAGTCGCGATCTCGACCAGACCAGCGAAGACGAAGAATAGTAGATTTCATGTCCAAACCGCGTAAGCCCAAGGGCCGCCCGATCTCGGGTTGGCTGATCCTCGACAAGCCGCTCGACTTCGGCTCCACCGAAGCCGTCTCGAAGATCAAGTGGCTGTTCAAGGCCCAGAAAGCCGGCCATGCCGGCACCCTCGACCCGCTTGCTTCCGGCATGCTGCCGATCGCGCTTGGCGATGCGACGAAGACCGTTCCCTACGTGATGGACGGGCGCAAGATCTACGAATTCACCGTCGCCTGGGGCGAGGAGCGCTCGACCGACGATCTCGAAGGCGAGGTCACGCATTCCTCGAGCGAGCGGCCGAACGAAGAGGCGATCCGCGCGCTTCTTCCGAAGTACACCGGCGTCATCAGCCAGGTCCCGCCGCAGTTCTCGGCGATCAAGATCGATGGCGAGCGCGCCTACGATCTGGCCCGCGATGGCGAAACCGTCGAGATTCCGGCGCGCGAGGTCGAGGTGCACCGCCTGACGCTGCTCGGTGCTGCTCCCAATCTCGCGCATTTCGAGATCGAGTGCGGCAAGGGCACCTATGTGCGCTCGCTCGCCCGCGACATGGGTCGCGATCTCGGTTGTTTTGGCCACATCGCCTCGCTGCGCCGAACCTTTGTCGCGCCGTTCGGTGAAGAGGACATGGTGCCGCTCGCCGATCTGGTGGCATTGGAAAAGATCGAGAGCGACGAGGAGCGCCTGGCGGCGCTCGACGCCTATCTGATCGAGACTGGCGAAGCGCTTTCCAGCCTGCCGCATGTTGCCGTCAACGACGATCAGGCGCACCGCCTGAGGATGGGCAATCCCATCATCCTGCGCGGCCGCGATGCGCCGCTTGCGACGCCTGAAGCCTACGCGACGGCACGCGGCAAGCTCATCGCCATCGGTGAAATCGCCGAAGGCGAATTCCGCCCGAAGCGGGTTTTCGCCACGGGCTAAGCGCCCTGAAGCGTTTGCCTTTGCGCCATCCTTGACGCATGATCCCCGGCATGGGCTTCCAATCCATCCGAGGTGATTCCGTTTCCTTGCCGTGCTGCAGAACCGAATGGCGGTCGCACCGCCTTTGGCAGCGCGCGCCGAAGGCGGCTGCGCCGTTGGCGCGGCAGGAAGAAGGGCGACTGAGGTGACCGGCGTGTTGGACGAAGGAAAGCGAAAGGCTGCGAATGGCTTGGCGGCGGTCAGCGACCTCGTTCGTCATCGATTGACCCGGCCGTTCAGCTTCTATCTGACGTCGCTGCTGCTTGTGGCCATCGTCCCGGCCTTCATCTTTTCGCTTGTGGTGCTGAAGCGCAGCGTAGATCAGCAGGAACAGGTGATCACGGCCCTGCTGCAGGCCTCGACCGGGTCGGTGACGCGCATCGTCGAACGTGACATCGAGGGCATGCTGACGACGCTGAAGGTGCTGTCGACTTCGCAAGAGATCGAAGACGGCAACATGGAGGCCTTCTACGGCCGGGCCGCCACGGCGCTTGCCGGAACGGATTCCTACCTGATCGTCATCGATCGCAATCACAACCAGCGGCTCAACACCCGGGTTCCGTTCGGTGCGCAGCTTAGCAAGGCTTCGGACCCCGACTCCGTCGAGCGCGCCTTCACCAACAATGACGCGCCGCTCGTCTCCAACGTCTTCTTCGGCCAGACCGCGGGAAAATGGGTGTTCAACGTCTACCTGCCGGCGAAGCTGTCGACCGGCGAGGAATATCTGCTGACGTTGACGCAAAACGCCGAGAACATGGCCAAGGCGGTCAACCGCGACACGCTTTCTCCCGGATGGAGCGCAGCACTGGTCGATGGCGCAGGCAAGGTCATCATTTCGTCGGATGCGAAGGTCAAGGCCGGAGAACCGTTCTTCCTCGACAAGGTGCCGGCGATCAGCATCGGGGTCCGCAACATCAAGGAAAACGGCACGGAGTACCGGGTCGCGACCGAGTTCTCGGTCGTGACCGGCTGGCGGATCATCGCCTGGGCGCCGCGCGCGACGGTCGATGCTCCGGCGGTCTGGTCGTTCCTCTGGCTGTCGCTCGGCGGCATCATCTTTGCCGGCATCGCGATCGCCGGATCGTTGGCAATTGCGCGGCTGTTGTCACAGGGCGTCAAGCTCGTGGCGCAGGATGCGCGTCGCCTCGGCGCCGGTGAACGGATCGAATCCCGCCCGCACATGATCGCAGAAGTCGAGCAGGTCTCGGCAGCGCTGGCGCGCGCAGCAGCGGCGCGCGGCAAGGCCGAAAACGAGATCCGCTTCCTCATGCGCGAGGTGGCGCACCGCTCGAAGAACCAGCTGACCGTCATCCAGTCCATGCTCAACCAGTCCGTCTATTCGGCCGAGAGTGCTTCGGACTTTGCCGATTCCTTCCGCAAGCGCATTGCCGGCCTCGCGCGCTCGACCGACCTGATGATCGCCAACGCCGCCCAAGGCGTCGATTTCCGCGAGCTCGCCCAGAACCAGTTGCAGCCCTTCACGCCTGACGATCCGACGCGTGTGATCCTGTCCGGCCCGGCACTGAGGCTCGACACGCAGATCTCGCAGACGCTCGGCATGGCCCTGCACGAACTGGCGACCAATGCCACCAAATACGGTGCGCTCGCCAACACCACCGGGGTCGTCAAGCTGAGCTGGTCGCTGGAGGATGAAGGCATTGCCATTCGCTGGCGGGAGGAGGGCGCCGATCTCGCAGGCAAGCCGTCGGACCCCGTCCGCAAGGGTTTCGGGACGCTGGTATTGGAGCGCATGCTCGGCATGGCGCTGAACGCCACTCTGGAGCGGGTGATGCATGCCGATGGCATCGAGTGGCGGATCACCATTCCACGCGATGCGAAGGAAGAAGGTTCATGAGGCGCACCTGAGGGGAACGCGATGAAATGCTCTTTCGCTCGCTGGAGCTTGCCGCCGTTTCGATGGTGATCCTGACGGCGGGAGGGCCGGCACGTGGCGCCGAGATCGCCTGCACGGTCGCGGATCCGACCAGAACACCGCTCAATGTGCGCGACGCGCCAATCGTCATGACGTTGTCAAACGGGGCGAAGGTGGGCCAGACGGGAGCGCGCGACCACAGGGGCAAGCGCTGGTCTCTGGTCGCCAACGAAGCGGGGCCGCTTGGCTGGTCTTCTCTGCCTATCTCGACTGCATCTCCGTCAATCGCGATCAGCAGAGATCGGCGCCGATGCGGCCGCGTCCGACAAGCAACTAGCGCTCTCCGTCGGCCCTTCTTTGTGCCGGTTCATGACCCTTTCCTTTTTCATCCAATTCGTTTATAGGCACGCCAGCAAAAGGCGCATGCCGGTTGCATTCACGGCCTCAGCTGGACGACATCCCGGCTGAAGGCGTCCCTAAATCCTCGAAATCGAAAGGATCATCCGATGTCGATTGCTGCAGAGCGTAAGGCTCAGCTCATCAAGGAATTTGCAACCGTTGAAGGCGATACCGGTTCCCCGGAAGTCCAGGTTGCTATCCTGACGGAACGGATCAACAACCTGACCGAACACTTCAAGGGCCACAAGAAGGATAACCATTCCCGCCGTGGTCTTCTCGCGATGGTTTCCAGCCGTCGTTCGCTCCTCGACTATCTGAAGAAGAAAGACGAAGCGCGCTACACCAAGCTGATCGGTGCCCTGGGCATCCGTCGCTAAGCGACTTGTCCGGCGGGTCATTGCGGCCCGCCGGCTTTTTTATGGAGCGCTGGGCGCTCAAGGAATAATCTCTCCGGCCGCATAGGAAACGTGGCTAAAGGAGAGAATCCAGCGAACCGGATGGGCCGGTTTCGCGGATCAACCGATGGCCCGTCATGGGGCAGGATTGCAGGATGCTTCGGCCCGTTTGCCGAGACGCCGCAGACCAGCGGCCGGTGAAGCGGAACAAGCCGATTTCAAGCGTGAAGCCTCCCGTTGTCTTGCCCGTGATGCGCCATTTCATGCGGCCCTTCGACCACCCGCGCTGCAACAGCCGCGGAAAGGTCCGCCGCACACGAAGGACAGAACATGTTCGATACCCACACGGTTGAAATCGAATGGGCTGGGCGTCCGCTCAAGCTCGAAACCGGCAAGATCGCCCGCCAGGCTGATGGCGCCGTGCTCGCCACCTACGGCGAAACCGTCGTTCTCGCCACCGTCGTTTCGGCCAAGTCGCCGAAGCCGGGCCAGGACTTCTTCCCGCTGACCGTCAACTACCAGGAAAAGACCTACGCCGCCGGCAAGATCCCGGGTGGCTACTTCAAGCGCGAAGGCCGTCCGAGCGAAAACGAAACGCTCGTTTCCCGCCTGATCGACCGCCCGATCCGCCCGCTCTTCCCCGATGGCTACAAGAACGACACCCAGGTCATCGTCACGGTCATGCAGCATGACCTTGAAAACAATCCCGACATTCTGTCGATGGTCGCAGCTTCCGCTGCGCTGACGCTGTCCGGCGTTCCGTTCATGGGCCCGATCGGTGGCGCGCGCGTCGGCTACATCAACGGCCAGTACGTTCTCAACCCGCATCTCGACGAGATGGACGAATCGACCCTCGACCTCGTCGTCGCCGGCACCCAGGAAGCCGTGCTGATGGTCGAGTCGGAAGCCAAGGAACTGCCGGAAGACGTCATGCTCGGCGCTGTCGTATTCGGCCAGAAGGGCTTCCAGCCGGTCATCGACGCCATCATCAAGCTCGCTGAAGTCGCTGCCAAGGAGCCGCGCGAGTTCGAACCGGAAGATCATTCCGCTCTCGAAAACGCCATGCTCTCGCTTGCCGAAGACGAACTGCGCAACGCCTACAAGATCACCGAGAAGGCCGCTCGCTACGCTGCCGTCGACGCCGTCAAGGCCAAGGTGAAGGCTCACTTCCTGCCGGAAGGCATCGAGAACCCGGCCCACACGGCCGAAGAAATCGGCGCCGTCTTCAAGCACCTGCAGGCCAAGATCGTTCGTTGGAACATCCTCGACACCAAGAGCCGTATCGACGGCCGCGATCTGGAGACCGTTCGTCCGATCGTCTCGGAAGTCGGCCTCCTGCCGCGCACCCACGGTTCGGCACTGTTCACCCGCGGTGAAACGCAGGCGATCGTTGTTGCCACGCTCGGCACCGGTGAAGACGAACAGTACGTCGACAGCCTGACCGGCATGTACAAAGAACGCTTCATGCTGCACTACAACTTCCCGCCCTTCTCGGTCGGCGAAACTGGTCGCATGGGCTCCCCGGGCCGCCGCGAAATCGGTCACGGCAAGCTCGCCTGGCGCGCGATCCGCCCGATGCTCCCGGAAGCCGAACAGTTCCCCTACACGCTGCGCGTCGTATCCGAGATCACCGAGTCCAACGGCTCGTCCTCGATGGCCACCGTCTGCGGCACCTCGCTCGCGCTGATGGATGCCGGCGTTCCGCTGGCAAAGCCGGTTGCCGGTATCGCCATGGGCCTGATCAAGGAAGATGAGCGCTTCGCCGTTCTCTCCGACATCCTCGGCGACGAAGACCACCTCGGCGACATGGACTTCAAGGTTGCAGGCACCGAAGCCGGCATCACCTCGCTCCAGATGGACATCAAGATCGAGGGCATCACCGAAGAGATCATGGGCATCGCGCTCAACCAGGCCAAGGGCGGCCGTCTCCACATCCTCGGCGAAATGGCAAAGGCCATCTCCGAAAGCCGCGGCCAGCTCGGCGAGTTCGCTCCGCGCATCGAAGTCATGAACATCCCGGTCGACAAGATCCGCGAAGTCATCGGCTCCGGCGGCAAAGTCATCCGCGAAATCGTCGAAAAGACCGGCGCCAAGATCAACATCGAAGACGACGGCACCGTCAAGATCGCCTCTTCGTCCGGCAAGGAAATCGAAGCGGCCCGCAAGTGGATCCACTCGATCGTCGCCGAGCCGGAAGTCGGCCAGGTCTATGAAGGCACTGTTGTGAAGACCGCCGACTTCGGCGCCTTCGTCAACTTCTTCGGTGCCCGTGACGGCCTCGTCCACATCTCGCAGCTCGCCTCCGAGCGCGTCGCCAAGACGACCGACGTCGTCAAGGAAGGCGACAAGGTCTGGGTCAAGCTCATGGGCTTCGACGAGCGCGGCAAGGTTCGCCTGTCGATGAAGGTTGTCGATCAGGCCACCGGCAAGGAAATCGTTGCCGAAAAGTCTGAGAAGAAGGGCGACGGCGAAGCCGCCGAATAAGCGGGCTTCACCCGAAAGCATTCGGGGCGCGGAGCGGATCGCTCCGCGCCCCTTTCTTGTAGGAAGATGACGGATAGACCGATGAGCCGAGACGCGTTGAAGACCCTGTTTTACCCGTTCGATAGCGGCGTGATCGACCCGCCGGGCGACGGCGAGCGCGTGCTCTTTCTCGGCGCCGAGGCGGGCTACCGGTTGCCCAAGGGCTTCGAAGCCTCGATAGCAGCGGTTCAGCCGTCAAGGCCGCTCTATCGCGCGCTGGAGGCCGTGCGCGCCGATGTGACGCCTGAGGTCACCGGCGAGGACTATGACGTCACGCTGGTGCTCTGTGGCAAGCACAAGGGCGAGAACGAGGACCGTATCGCCGAGGCGTTGAAGCGTACGCGTGAAGGCGGCCTGATCGTCGTTGCCGGCGGCAAGGAAGACGGTATCCAGTCGCTGAAGAAGCGGATTGCCAAGTTCGAATGGGATGGCGATCACCTGCCGAAGTATCACGGCGTCGCCTTCTGGTTCACTCGTCCCGAAGATGTAACCGATGCCGTGCACAAGCTCGCTAAGGTGCCGGTGCGCGTCGAGGGATTGTTCGAGGCCTCGCCCGGCATGTTCTCGCACGACCGCATCGATGCGGGTTCCGAGCTGCTCGCCTCGCGCCTGCCGAACGATTTTCATGGCCACGCCGCCGATTTCGGCGCAGGCTGGGGCTATCTTGCTGCAAAGCTTGCCGAAACCGCACCGGGCACCAAGGGCATCGACCTGTTCGAAGCCGACCACGAGGCGCTCGAGGCGGCTCGCGTCAACATGATGGCGAACGCTCCGCGCATGCCGGCGCGTTTCTACTGGTTCGACCTGACGAGCGAAGAGCCGCGCGACAAGTACGATCTCATCGTCATGAACCCGCCCTTCCATGAGGCCCACGCCGCCGAGCCGGCGCTCGGTGTCGCCATCATCAAGACGGCGCTGAAGGCGCTGAAGCAGGGCGGCAAGCTGATGCTGGTCGCCAACCGGGGCCTGCCCTATGAGCAGGTGCTGGCCGAGAATTCCAAGGAATACGGCGAAACCTGCCGCAACGCCCGTTTCAAGGTGCTGTGGGCCAAGCGCTGAAGACCACCGAGGATCAAGCAAAGAGCCGGGCCAAACGCCCGGCTCTTTGCGTTTCGGGCCTCGGCGTGAAGCGACAGTTTGCCTGTTGCCATCGCCCCTGTTCGGGCTCACCATGACGTCGTCGGTATATCTCGTCGGAGGATGAGTGCCATGACATGGGGTGTGAACAGGCCGCCTTTGAGCGAGGACGCGGCCGAGGCTGTCGCCAAGGACATCAAGCATGCCGAGGGACATGGAGCGACCTCCGAGGTGCCCATGTCATTCCTGAAGAGTCTTTATCACCTGCCGATGGCGCCGGGGCGGCGCACGCATACGGGTTTCATTGTGCTGGCGATCGTCGTCGCCGTGCTCGCGCTGTTTCTGTTTCCCTGAGCGGCTCTTGAACGACAAAGCCCGCGGATCGAGGCCGATCCGCGGGCTTTGTCGTGGTTGGTAGATTGAGAGCGCTATTCGGCGTCGGCCGTCCTGAGCGTGTCGAGCGCCGGCATCGAGGTGATGTTGTAGCCGGAATCGACATAGTGGATCTCGCCCGTAACGCCGCGCGACAGATCCGAAAGCAGGTAGAGCGCAGAGCTGCCGACGTCGTCGATGGTGACGGTGCGGCGCAGCGGCGAATTCTTCTGCTGCCAGGAGAGCATTGCCCGGGCGTCGGAAATGCCGGCGCCGGCAAGCGTGCGGATAGGGCCGGCCGAGATCGCGTTGACACGGATGCCGCGCGCGCCGTAGTCGGCGGCGAGGTAGCGTACCGAAGCCTCGAGCGCGGCCTTGGCAACGCCCATGACATTGTAGTTCGGCATGACGCGCACCGACCCGCCATAGGTGAGCGTCAGCATCGAGCCGCCGTTGTTCATCAGCTCGGCGGCGCGCTTGGCGATTTCGGTGAAGGAGAAGCAGGAGATCACCATCGTGCGGCTGAAATTGTCGCGCGAGGTGTCGGCGTAGAGACCCTTCAGTTCGTTCTTGTCGGAGAAGCCGATGGCATGGACGATGAAGTCGAGCTTGCCCCAGCGCTCCTTGATCGCGTCGATGACGGCATCGACAGACGCAATGTCTTCGACATCGCAGGGAAGCAGGAAGTCGGAACCGAGTTCGGCGGCCAGCGGCTTGACGCGTTTGCCGAGGGCTTCGCCCTGGAAGGTGAAGGCGAGTTCAGCGCCTTGCGCTGCAAGCGCCTTGGCGATGCCCCAGGCAATAGAATGGTTGTTGGCCACACCCATGATGAGGCCACGCTTTCCGGTCATCAGTCCCGTCATGGTGTTATCCGTTGTAGCGCTGGAAGACGAGCGTGGCATTGGTGCCGCCGAAGCCGAAGGAGTTCGAGAGAACCGTATCGATCTTGGCGTTGTCGATGCGCTTGCGAACGATCGGAACGCCATCGAACTCAGGATCAAGCTCGCTGATATGCGCGCTTTCGCCGATGAAGCCAGCCTGCATCATCAGCAGGCCATAGATAGATTCCTGCACGCCAGCGGCACCCAGCGAGTGGCCGGTGAGCGACTTGGTCGACTGGATGTGCGGCATCTTGCTGCCGAACACTTCGCGGATCGCCCCGATTTCCTTGCTGTCGCCAACGGGCGTCGAGGTGCCGTGCGTGTTGATGTAGTCGACATCGCCCTTCACCGTCGAAAGCGCCTGGCGCATGCAGCGGATCGCGCCTTCGCCCGAAGGTGCCACCATGTCGTAGCCGTCGGAGGTCGCGCCGTAGCCGACGATTTCGGCGTAGATCTTGGCGCCGCGGGCCTTGGCGTGTTCCAGTTCTTCGAGAACGAGCACACCTGCACCACCGGCAATGACGAAACCGTCGCGGTTGGCATCATAGGCACGGGAAGCGCTCGCCGGCGTCTCGTTGTATTTCGACGACATGGCGCCCATGGCGTCGAAGAGGTTGGACATGGTCCAGTCGAGATCTTCATGGCCGCCGGCAAACATCACATCCTGCTTGCCCCACTGGATCATTTCGGCGGCATTGCCGATGCAGTGCGCCGAGGTCGAGCAGGCCGAAGAGATCGAGTAGTTGACGCCGTGGATCTGGAACCAGGTCGCAAGCGTCGCCGAGGCCGTGGACGACATCGCCTTCGGAACGGCGAACGGGCCGATGCGCTTCGGGCTCACATTCTTGCGGGTGATGTCGGCAGCTTCGACGATGGTGCGGGTGGACGGGCCGCCCGAACCCATGATGATCCCGGTCCGTTCGTTGCGGGCGATGACGGACTCTTCAAGACCGGAATCGGCAATCGCCTGCTTCATCGCCACGTGGTTCCAGGCACCGCCCTGCGACAGGAAGCGCATGGCGCGACGGTCGACGAGTTCGGTCGGATCGAGCGACGGGGCACCCCAGACCTGGCACTTGAAGCCGTTTTCCGCGAAATCGGGAGAAAACGTGATGCCCGACTTTGCATCGCGCAGCGACGCCGTGACTTCGTCCGCGTTGTTTCCGATCGAGGAAACGATGCCGAGGCCCGTGACAACAACCCGTCTCATGATACTGACCTTTTCTTTATTTCGTTCGGTGCAGGCAGGCCTGGACTTACTCGGCCTTTTCCTTTGACAGACCGACGCGCAGGTCGGTTGCCTGATAGATAGTCTCGCCATCGGCCTTCAGCCAGCCATCGGCGGTGCCGAGCACGAGCCGGCCGCGCATGACGCGCTTGAAGTCGATGCCGTACTGCAGCAGCTTGGTTTCAGGGCGAACCATGCCCTTGAATTTGACTTCACCGGTCGACAGCGCCATGCCGCGGCCGGGCTCGCCGAGCCAGCCGAGGAAGAAGCCCGTCAACTGCCACATGCCGTCAAGGCCGAGGCAGCCAGGCATGATCGGATTGCCCTGGAAGTGGCAGGGGAAGTACCAGTCGTCCGGCCGTACGTCATACTCAGCGCGCAGATAGCCCTTGTCGAAGGCGCCGCCCGTCTCGGAGATCTCGGTGATGCGATGAACCATCAGCATCGGCGGCAGCGGCAGCTGCGCGTTGCCAGGGCCAAACAACTCGCCACGGCCGCAGGCCAGGATTTCTTCGTAGCTGAAGCTGGATTGTTTGGTGGTCATGAATAGATGCTTCCCCGAATGACTTAACGTGTTGTCCGATCTGCTTTAGAGCAAGTTCGGCTTGAAATGAAGCGTGGCGAACCCGGACCTTCTCGTTTCCGGCCAGGATAGCGTCGCCTCAGATGGCATTTTCGTTCCGCCGTCGCTTACAGGATCAATGTGGGCGCGACCAGAGTTAATTGCCAGCCTTCCCCGAGTTTGACCGGTTTTTCAGGCTTTGCAACGCATGTCTGGCCGAGAATCTATTGAAAGCGCCGGGCGCAAAAGTTATATCGCAACGGAAGTATTGTGAATTTCGCCGGGATACATGGAACGACCCTTGATGACGAAAGCAACAGAAGTGAGTTCGGAAGAAAGGCTGCGCCACTCAGGCCTGCGTCCGACCCGTCAGCGCGTTGCCCTCGCCGATCTGATCTTCGCCAAGGGTGACCGTCACCTGACCGTCGAGGAACTGCACGAGGAGGCTGTCATGGCCGGGGTGCCCGTTTCGCTCGCAACCGTCTACAACACGCTGCATCAGTTCACCGAGGCCGGCATGATCCGTGTCCTGGCGGTAGAGAGCGCCAAGACCTATTTCGACACCAACGTGTCGGATCACCATCACTTCTTCGTCGAGGGCCAGAACGAGGTTCTCGATATCCCCGTCAGCAACATCCAGATCGACAACCTCCCGGAGCCGCCGGAGGGAATGGAGATCGCGCATGTCGACGTGGTGATCCGCCTGCGCCGCAAGAACGGCCGCTGATCCAGGCACCATTCCGGGAAAGGCGCGGAACGCGGTTTCGCGCGAAATTGCGGGACTGAATCGGTCCCGCAGGGCGATGCTCAAAATAAGTTGATCACGCGTACGCTGGGCCGATCAGGCGCAGAAGCCCCATTCACATCACATCGTCAGGATTTCTGCCCGGCTGCGCCTTGCCCGTCGGCAGCGTCCAGCCGAACTTGAGCGCGCCCCCGCGCACGGCGAAGGCCGAGATGACGCCGAGCGTCGACGCCCCCGCCAGCGGCAGGCCTGCCATCGTCGCAAGCACGAAAGCCCCGGCGCCGATCAACGCCGCCGTGACATAGACTTCCGGCCGCAGCAGCACCGAGGGCTCCCCGGCGAGCAGATCGCGCAGGATGCCGCCAAAGGTGGCCGTCAGCATGCCGGTAACGAGCGCGACGCCCGGCGAACCCGTGGCCGCAAATCCCTTTGCAGCACCCATGACGCAATAGGCCGACAGGCCGATTGCATCGAGCCAGACAAGGACCCGGTAGCGCGAACCGAACAGATGGGCGGTGAAGAACACGACGACCGCCACCGTGGCGCAGACCAGGAGATAGGTCGGGTTGGTGACCCAGAAAACCGGTGTCGCCCCGAGGACGACGTCGCGCATCGTCCCGCCGCCGATCCCGGTCACCGAGGCGAGGAACAGGTAGCCGATGATGTCGAGCTGCTTGCGCGAGGCCGAGAGCGCACCGGTTGCTGCGAACACGGCCACACCGGCATAGTCGAGGATTTCGAGGATGGGCATGGGCGCTCCAGGCAAGATTCGGCGGTTTGGCCTGAAGCTGGGCCATCTCGTGCCCCGGCGTCAACTGCGTCAGGGCGCCGGCAGGATCGAGGGTGTTCGACCGGCGAGGCGATAGGCCAGCAGGCCAATCCATTCGCGCACCGCCGTCGTCGTCAGCTGGGCATTCAGCGATGGCTGGGTGAAGTCGAAACCGAGGCCAAGCTTGCCGCTGGTGCGGTAATCCGTCGGCCAGGGAATGACGGGGATGTCGAGGGCGCGGAAGAGCCCGATCGAACGCGGCATGTGGAAGGCGGAAGTGACGAGTGCGCAATTCGAAAGGCCGTGCGCCGCCAGCAATTCGCGGGTGTTGCGGGCGTTCTCGAAGGTCGTGCGCGATTGCTCTTCGCGAATCAGCCGCTCGGCGCCGACGTCGAACGCGGCGAGAAAACTTTCCGATGCCTCGGCATCGCCGGCATAGGCGCCGCTGAACGAACCATCACCGCCGGAAACGAGAATGCGGGCCTCAGGATAGCGCTTGGCGAGCGCCACCGCCTCGATGAAGCGGTCTGCCGCCTGGTTGAACTCGGTGCCACCCCGTCCCGCCATCACTTCGTTCTCGAAGGCGCCGCCGAGCACGATGATGCAGGAAAGCGTCGCAGGCGGCGGCGAGGGGCGTGTGAAACGATCTTCGAGCGTCTGGAGCGCGTAGGGCCCCGCGGTCGTGAACAGGCTTAGGAAGAGCACCAGCGCGCCGAGCCCGCCAAGGAGGCCGCCGATGCGGCGCAGGCCCGCCGCCGTCGCCAGCAGCCCGGCAAAGGCGGCAAGGAACGAGAACGACAGCGGCTGCGCGACCAGCCAGAAGATTTTCGAGATCAGGAACATGGCATCAGCTTCTGCGTTTCGATGCTTAACAAAGCGTCAATGCATCGTGCGCGGTGGCGCGTTTACTTTGGCGGCGAACCGCGTCGCGTTGCGCGCATCTGCGCGTTGCAGGTGGGCCCCATCCCACCACTTTCATTTGAAGCCGAAAGGAGTATCATCCGGGAGATGACCACGATATCGGGCTTCAGATCCCAGTTGTTTCGTGCCGCCAATGAGGTTCATGAACTTACCCCGTTGCAGGCACAGCGGCTGCTCGAAGGCGCAGTGGCGCTGATCCGCTGCATGCGCGAGCAAACCGGCATGGAGCCGAACACCGAAGCGCCCGATGTGACCAACGTCCTGCTGGACATCGCCGCTTCTGCGCCCAGCCGATCGGAACGCGAAATCCGCAACGCCCTGCTCGAGTCGGCCGATATCATCCGATTGTTGACGATGATCCTGGATTCGCTGGACGAACTGGAAAGCAGCGGCGGACCTTGAAGGCCTAATTCCGATCAGTCGAAGGGAAGTTTGGTGGAGCTAAGCGGGATCGAACCGCTGACCTCTTGCATGCCATGCAAGCGCTCTCCCAGCTGAGCTATAGCCCCATATCGGGTTCCGGCTAGGCCGGTCCGGGAAGTTCGCCGGGCTGTTGTGCTCGGCGAGTGGCGGCTTATTACTTCCCCTTTTTGAGGATGGCAAGCCGAAAAATGCGTGGCCTGTAGATTTATTTTCAGTCCGGGCCAATTTTCTCCCGTCCGGGCCCTAAAGGCCGAGGACGGGAGCATTCTCATGTCATTTGAAGCGCTTAGACGTCTTCGTCTTCGTCGGACACGCCGATGAGGCCGCTCATGTCGTCATCGTCTTCGTCTTCGTCGGCTTCGAGGAAGGTGTCATCGTCGTCACCATCGATCTCGACATCGTCGTCGCCGAGATCCGGCAGGTCGTCGCCGCCCGCTGCCTCGTCATCGGCATCCTCGAGCGAAACGAGTTCGACTTCGGTGTTCTCTGCATCAACTTCCGTGACGTCTTCTTCTTCTTCCTTCTCGAGCACCTTGGCGACCGAGGTTTCTTCGAAGAACGACAGCGGGTAGGACTTGCCGGTGTAAGGCGAAACGATCGGATCACGGTTCAGATCGTAGAATTTGCGCCCCGTTTCCGGGTCGATGCGCTTTGTTCCAAGTTCCGGTTTTGCCACAGTCAAAGCCTCTTGAATGGCCGGCCGTGCCGGCTCTTGCCGGAAAACCGGCGGGTGGAAAGGGTATCAAGCTTATGATGATTAGCCGGTCCCCATAATCATCTTGGCAGCATCTGTCAAAGACAAAACGCGCAAGCGCCTGTGTCACGGGCGTTCGGGCGAACATTGGGATGACCGCTCGCCATGATTTAAGGAAGCATGCAGCAGGGGTTGTGGTCGGCGTGCGGCCGAAAGCGAGGGACGGACGTCTCGCGAGTTGCATTGTCTTCTTCAAACCCATCCGGTCTAAGGATAAGAACAGTCAGCCGTTCAAAGTGCCTGTATGGCCTTGGCGTGTCTTGATCGCGCGATACCGTCTTGCATGTTTCGAGGATACCGCATGTCGCAGGGATTGGGCCAAAGCCCCGCCACCGCCCGCAAATCCGAAGGCCTCCAGGGGACGATCCGCATTCCTGGCGACAAGTCGATCTCGCACCGGTCGTTGATGCTGGGTGGCCTTGCTGCCGGCGAGACGCGCATTACTGGCCTGTTCGAAGATGACGACGTGATCGCCACCGGCCGGGCCATCCAGGCCATGGGCGCCAGGATCCGCAAGGAAGGCGACACCTGGATCGTCAATGGCGTCGGCAATGGTGCGTTGCTCGCGCCGGAAGCGCCGCTCGATTTCGGCAATGCCGGAACCGGTTGCCGCCTCACGATGGGTCTCGTCGGCGTCTATGATTTCGAAACGACCGTCATCGGAGATGCCTCGCTCAGTCGACGGCCGATGGCGCGGGTGCTCGATCCCTTGCGCGAAATGGGTGTGCAGGCGAAGTCCGCTACCGGCGACCGGCTGCCGGTGACGCTGCGTGGACCAAAGACGCCGACGCCGATCACCTATCGGGTGCCGGTCGCATCCGCGCAGGTGAAGTCGGCGGTTCTGCTTGCCGGTCTCAATGCGCCGGGCATTACCACCGTCATCGAATCGGTGATGATCCGTGACCACACGGAGCGCATGCTCCGCGGCTTCGGCGCCGAACTCTCGGTGGAGACCGATGCCACGGGTGCGCGCACCATCCGGCTCGAGGGGCGCGGCAGGCTCGTCGGCCAGGAGATCGACGTCCCCGGCGATTCGTCTTTAGCGGCTTTCCCCTTGGTTGCGGCGCTCGTCGTTCCGGGCTCGGACGTCACGATCCGCAACGTGTTGATAAACCCGACCCGCTCTGGGTTGATCCTGACGTTGCAGGAGATGGGCGGCGATATCGAGACGGTCGACATCAGGCAGGTCGGCGGAGAAGACGTGGCGGATCTGAGGGTGCGCCATTCCGAACTGAATGGCGTGACGGTCCCGGAAGAGCGGGCCGTCTCGATGATCGACGAGTATCCCGTTCTCGCCATCGCCGCCGCCTTTGCCGAGGGCGCGACCGTGATGAGTGGTCTCGACGAGCTGCGCGTAAAGGAATCCGATCGCCTCGCCGCCGTTGCCGCAGGCCTGAAACTCAACGGTGTCGATTGCGAAGAAGGCAAGTCCTCGCTGGTGGTGCGCGGGCGTCCCGGTGGCAGGGGCCTTGGAAATGCGTCGGGTGAGCTGGTGAAGACCCATCTCGATCATCGCATCGCCATGAGCTTTTTGGTCCTGGGGCTGGCCACGGAGCACCCGGTTCAGGTCGATGACATGTCGATGGTTGCGACGAGCTTTCCGGCGTTCTTGGATTTGATGACAGGGCTTGGTGCGAGGATCGTGTGAAGATCACGGCACTCGCGGCAAACCTCAGATGGCTGCCCACGATTGCAGTCGTAGTTCTCCTGACGCTACTGACGCAAATTGGTGGAGTAGTCTGGCTCATTACTGTCGGTCTTGCGCGCCGATGCAAAACCGGTGTTTTCGGTTTTCTTGCGCTCTTTCTTGGCGTTTATACCGCCGGTAGTGCGCTTGGTTACGCGGTGGCACCGATCTTCGGCCGGGTTTCACTGCCCTGTTTCGACGATGGCACATCGCAACTCAAGATGCAGTCGCCTTTCTTCTGCGTCCTGAACCGCCAATATGTCGTTCCGGAACTGAAGGAAGCGGCTGTCGCCTTGTCGAGGCACATGGATCAGGCGTTCCCCGGAACGACGACCTTGGCGCTCGACGCCAATTTTCCTTTTTTCAACGGCTTTCCACTGTTTCCGCATCTGTCCCATTCGGACGGCCGGAAGCTGGATGTCGCGTTTTACTATCAGAATGGCGATGGCAGCTATCTGGATAGGACGACGCGCTCGCCGATCGGCTATTTCGCCTTCGAGCAGCCTCGCCCGAGTAGTATTCTTCCGTGCCGGGATCGCGAAGACCTCTTGACCTTGCGATGGGACTTGGACTTCTTGCAGTCGTTGTGGCCGTCCTTGCGGCTGGAGGAAAGCCGCACCGGGGAGGCGCTGCGCTGGCTCTCCGGCGAGGGGAGCAGTTTCGGTATCGAGAAGATATTCGTGGAACCGCATCTGGCGCAAAGTCTTGGCGTTCAGGCGCAGTCAATTAGGTTTCAGGGTTGCAGGGCCGCCAGGCACGATGACCATATACATATGCAGGTTGGAAAATGACATTCACCATCGCCATCGACGGGCCGGCCGCAGCCGGCAAGGGCACGCTTTCGCGCCAGATAGCCGAGGCGTACGGCTTCCATCATCTCGATACCGGCCTCACCTACCGTGCGACGGCCAAGGCGCTGCTCGACGCCGGCCTGCCGCTCGACGACGAGGCGGTCGCCGAGAAGATGGCCCGCGATGTCGAGCTGGCCGGTCTCGATCGCGCGGTTCTCTCCGCGCATGCCATCGGCGAGGCGGCATCGAAGATCGCCGTCATACCGGCGGTGCGTCGGGCGCTGGTCGAGGCGCAGCGCGTCTTTTCGCAGCGCGAGCCTGGAACCGTCCTCGACGGCCGCGACATCGGCACGGTCGTCTGCCCGGATGCGCCAGTGAAGCTCTACGTAACCGCCTCGCCGGAAGTGCGGGCGAGGCGTCGCTACGACGAGATCGTCGGCAATGGCCAACCGGCTGATTATGCGGCCATCTTCGAAGATGTGAAGAAGCGCGACGAACGCGATATGGGTCGCTCCGACAGTCCCTTGCGTCCCGCCGAAGACGCGCACTTGCTTGATACGTCTGAAATGAGTATAGAGGCGGCGTTTCAGGCTGCGAAGACTTTGATCGATGCGGCCCTGATGAAGAAGATCTGAAGAAGAGCCCATCCCCGACTTGGTCAGGATCGCTCTTCTTGCATAAGCCTGAAATTCCGTCCACGCGCCGGATTGCCCCTTTGGTGGGGCGGACTGGGTTCAGGCCTGTTCAACACCAGCCCCCGGCGCATGTGCGTCTCGTATGAGATGCATGCAGGAGATTCCATGTCTGCTACCAATCCTACCCGTGACGATTTCGCCGCCCTTCTCGAAGAATCCTTCGCGAAGACCGATCTCGCCGAAGGCTATGTTGCCAAGGGCATCGTTACGGCCATCGAAAAGGACGTCGCCGTTGTCGACGTCGGTCTGAAGGTCGAAGGCCGCATCGCTCTGAAGGAATTCGGCGCGAAGGCCAAGGACGGCTCGCTCAAGGTTGGCGACGAAGTCGAAGTCTACGTTGAGCGCATCGAAAACGCGCTCGGCGAAGCTGTTCTGTCGCGCGAGAAGGCTCGCCGCGAAGAGAGCTGGCAGCGCCTGGAAGTGAAGTTCGAAGCCGGCGAACGCGTCGAAGGCATCATCTTCAACCAGGTCAAGGGTGGCTTCACCGTCGATCTCGACGGCGCCGTTGCCTTCCTTCCGCGCTCGCAGGTCGACATCCGTCCGATCCGCGACGTCACCCCGCTGATGCATAACCCGCAGCCCTTCGAAATCCTCAAGATGGACAAGCGTCGCGGCAACATCGTTGTTTCGCGTCGTACGGTTCTCGAAGAGTCCCGCGCCGAGCAGCGTTCTGAAATCGTTCAGAACCTTGAAGAAGGCCAGGTTGTCGAAGGCGTCGTCAAGAACATCACCGATTACGGTGCGTTCGTCGACCTCGGCGGCATCGACGGTCTGCTCCATGTCACCGATATGGCATGGCGCCGCGTGAACCATCCGTCGGAGATCCTGAACATCGGCCAGCAGGTCAAGGTTCAGATCATCCGCATCAACCAGGAAACCCACCGCATCTCGCTCGGCATGAAGCAGCTCGAGTCGGATCCGTGGGATGGCATCGGTGCGAAGTACCCGGTCGGCAAGAAGATCTCCGGTACCGTCACGAACATCACCGACTACGGTGCGTTCGTCGAGCTGGAGCCGGGCATCGAAGGCCTGATCCACATCTCCGAAATGTCCTGGACCAAGAAGAACGTACACCCCGGCAAGATCCTGTCCACGAGCCAGGAAGTCGACGTTGTCGTTCTCGAAGTCGATCCGACCAAGCGTCGTATCTCGCTCGGCCTCAAGCAGACGCTCGAGAACCCGTGGCAGGCATTCGCGCATAGCCACCCGGCTGGCACCGAAGTTGAAGGCGAAGTCAAGAACAAGACCGAATTCGGCCTGTTCATCGGCCTCGACGGCGACGTTGACGGCATGGTGCACCTTTCCGACCTCGACTGGAACCGTCCGGGCGAGCAGGTCATCGAAGAGTTCAACAAGGGCGACGTCGTTCGCGCTGTTGTTCTCGACGTCGACGTCGACAAGGAGCGCATCTCGCTCGGTATCAAGCAGCTCGGCAAGGATGCAGTCGGCGATGCCGCCGCTTCCGGCGAACTGCGCAAGAACGCCGTTGTTTCGGCCGAAATCATCGCGATCAACGATGGTGGCATCGAAGTGAAGCTCGTCAACCACGAAGACATCACCTCGTTCATCCGCCGCGCTGACCTCGCGCGTGACCGCGACGAACAGCGTCCGGAGCGTTTCTCGGTTGGTCAGGTTGTCGACGCTCGCGTCACCAACTTCTCCAAGAAGGACCGCAAGATCCAGCTGTCGATCAAGGCTCTGGAAATCGCTGAAGAGAAGGAAGCCGTTGCTCAGTTCGGTTCGTCCGACTCGGGCGCTTCGCTCGGCGACATCCTCGGCGCGGCTCTGAAGAACCGCCAGAACAACGAGTAATCGTTGCCTGACATCTGAACTGGAAAACCCGCGGAGAGCGATCTCCGCGGGTTTTTCTTTGGTCGAATAGTGTCCTTCTCGCCGCCTCAGCCAAGGCCGCCAAGTCTGCGGTAGAGATCATAGGCGTCGGGTGCGTCCGGCGTCGTGTCCTCGGGCACGGCGTCGTCCGTTGGCTCTGTTCCGTCCCCTTGGCCCTGGTCTTCGCCTTCGTCTGCGCTTTGTTCTTCGTCCGATGCTTCGTCTTCCGATCCGCCAGGCATTTCGTGACTGAGGTTTTCGGTCTCCGCCGCATCGTTGGCGACCGGCGGGTAGGGGATCATGGCAAAGGGAATGGCTTCGCGCGGAAGGCCGTTTTCCACCAGCCTGGCGATGACCTGCTGCATCGTCTGTTCGTCGGCTGCCCGTTGCGGCCGCATGTCTGCCGGCATGCGTTGGGCCGCTTTCGCGTCCTCGGACTTGTCGTCAAGTAGGGGCGGCAGGGTGTTGCTGCCATCCGGCGTCTCACGCATACGTGCTGCGGCGTCGGTCGCGCGCGCTGGCATGGCGGTTTCTTTGTCCGGGACCGGTGCGGACGCGTCCGCTCCATCGGCGTGCGCGGTGGCCGGCTTGGTCTCGGTGCCGGCAGTTCCAGGCGGGGCCACGCTGTCGCGAATGAGCGTCTTGATCGCCTCGAAGAGCACCCGCATAGGCCTGGCTTCCGGATTGGCGCGACTGGCCGCGGCGGTGGTCTTGGTGTCGCTCTCCTCCTCGGCATCGGGCATCGGGCCATAGGTGCCGTCTGGGTCCACATCCTCGGTGGATTCGGCAGAAGCATCGGCATCGATTGGTACCGCTGTGATCTCGCTGGTCGATGCCTCGATTTCGACATGCCCGCTATTGGCGGTTTCTTCGGGTTCGGGCCGGAGCGGGGGCTGCGGCGCTGCTTCCTCGACTTCGCCTTCGCCGGTGAGCAGGGCAGCGGCACTTTGGATCGGCGTGCCGTCTGCTGCAGCGGGCTTCCCCGTGCTTGCGCGCGTTTCGTGTCGCTCGGCCGGTACGCCGGTCCGACCTTTCGAAGGCGCCTCAGTCGTTCCGCCCTGGTCAAGGTCGTCGCCCTGCGGCTCGAGCAGGTCGCTGTCGTTGCCGGCCCCGAAGGTCTTTCGCAGTACCGCTTGCAACAGTGCGACCTCGCCGGCGGCAGGCAAGCGTGTAGCGCCCGGGTTGAACGGCATGGCCGGCTGGAGGGAGGGATTGCGCAGGATGACGTCGCGCGCCTGGGCAGGCATCGGTGTTGCCGTGCTGCTCGGCGCGTTCGCGCCGTTGCGGATCGCCGGTAGGTCGGCAAGCAAGCCAACCCGGATGGAAAGGTTGCGCCCGCCGAGCTGGCGTTCGAGCAACAGGCGATCGGACGCTGGCATCGATTCGAGGAAGGCCACGAGGCGGCGTACGAAATCCCGTCCACCTTCCTGGGGCAGGGGAGGGAACTTCAGGATACGCGCCAGATCCTCCATCAGCCGCACCAGTGCGTCCTTGGAGAGGATTTCACGGCCCGAGAGATGCCGGGTCAGTGCGTCCAGGATCTTCTGGATGGCTTCGCCGCGTTGGCCGGCGGGCAACAAGGCTGTCTGCGGCTGCGCTTTGGCGCTCGTGTCTTCTGCGGTAGCGGCCGCGGCTCGGGCCGTCTGGATGGGTATCAGCATTCTGGTCTCCATCTCGCTTGACCTCGGGTTGACCAGTCGTCGTTGACCGACGAAACGCGGGTGCACGCTCGGGCACGGACCGATTTTCGGCTCGCGTGCGGATAATTCGCTTCGCTACATACGGGTTGGCGCCTCATGCGCGTCTCGGCCAATGGCCGGACAGCCGCGACACCGTCGCGGATAGGGGAATCGGCATGATGTCCGAGGTTAGGTGAAAGAGGTTTATGAAATCTTAACCATGTATCGATGGCGGCAACGATCCGCGCCCCTTGCCTCCCGCCCACCGCAGCGCCATCTTCAGGGCTTCTGAGGAGTTCCGGATGACCGTTCGTCCCCCAAAAGCCCTGAGCCCGACCTTCTCGACCAACGGCGCCTTCAGTGTGCTCGAATACGAACTGATGTCCGAGCGGGCCGATGCGCTCGGCCGCCATGGCCTAAAGGTGGAAAAGGCGCTTGCCGCGCTCGCAGCGCTCAAGCCGGAAGCCACCTCCGATCTGCGCGAGCGACTACTCGATGACGCCTCCGACGCTGTCTGGGCGTTCTTCATTCAGCGCGAGATTTGCGGGCTGCGGGATAGCCGCGACGCCGTTCTTCGTTATGGCATCCCCAAGGAGGTCGTGGCGCGGCTGGGTATCGTGCGCAGGAAATGATCAGCCAAAGCTCTGGCTGGCGAGGCTGTAAAGGCCGATCTCGTCGAAGCGGATGAGTTTTGCCTGTCGCGCCTCCTGCCGGTCGGCGATGGACTCCAACTCGTCCTTGAGCTGGAGACCGCGCACGCGTTCCTCCTGCTCGTCGAGCGACTGCTTGTCGGTGCCGCGCGTCGGATCGTTGCGTAGACTTTCGACCTGGGCCTCTTCGACCGATCCGGATTCCGTTGCCGACTTCAGGCGATCCACCGCCTTTGCAGCCTGTGCCTGGCTTTGGGCGCTCTTGTCGCTCGTCTCGCCGAGCGCCGCCTTCAGTATCTCGTTCTCCCGGCCACCCGGATTTTTGAGCGCCTGAGTCAGTTCGGCAAGCGTAACGCCGAGCTTGTCCAGCCCAAGCCGATCTTCGACCTTGGCGACGTCCCCTGGCTCAAGCGCCTTGACCTGGTTCTCGACGGCCCGTGCGAAAGCTGCATCAGACTTGAAGGCCTCACGGTCGAGCTCGAAGAACGCTCCGACCTGACGGATGAGCGCGGCGCGATTGCTGTTGGGGTCGTTCTGGGTGCGGTCGAAGAAATGGGCGTTGATCTTGTCGTTGGCCGCCTTGCGCGCGCCATCGGACTGGACCTGCGCCTTTAGGACCTTGTCGTCCTTTGTGCCCTTGGCCTTTTCCTCTTCTTCCGCCTGCCGCTTTTCGATGTCCTTGAGGATCGAGCCGACCAGGCTGGTCGTTGCGGTGGCAGTCGATTGCTGAGTCGGAAGCAGCATGTTTCATCCCCGGACAGCATCGTGGCGCTTTCCGGAACGGTAGGCCGTCGCGGTTAATGCCGGCTTAACCGAAGTCTCCCACAAGTCGGGACCGATCGGACACACGGAACGCCATCTCCACGCTTGCGCGCGGAGAAACATGAGGCGCCTTTGCCTTCATACGGCGTCGCGCAGCAGGTCTCCCCCTATCGGTAGGGCGAATAGCAGACCTTGTAGGCGCCGCCATAGCTCAAGAACCGGTTGGTCGCCGGATTGTAAGAGCGGTAGCGCGACATGCACCAGCTGACATGTGAGCCGCCGTGAACATATCGGTCGCGATAGTAGTAGTTACCGCCATAGTAGCGACGCGGGTAATAGCCGTAGCGGGGGTAGTAACCGTAGCGGGGGTAGTAGCCGCCATAGCGGGGGTAGTAGCCGCCATAATAGCCACCACCATAGTAGCCGCCCGAGCCGAAAGAGAAGCTCAGCCCCGAGCCGTAGTACGGTCCGCCCCAACCGTGACGGTAGTAGGGTCCACCCCATCCGTGGCCCCACCCGCCGCCCCAGTAGCGCCGGTGGTAGTACTGCACATTTTGGACGTCGCCTTGTGCCTTGATCTGGAGATCGGGTGCCTGGATAGGCATCGCCTGGACAGGCCCGATGGGGGTGATCAGGGAGGTGGCGGCCAAGCTGCAGCCGATAACGAAATCGCGAAATCCCGTCATTTTTTCCTCACTTTCAGAAGGTCATGCCTTCCGGTTGTGTCCCTGCCTGTATTACGTTTGTTTTTCTTGGTTTATTCATGGCGCCGGGCGCTTTGCGCAGTTGCGGGAACCACTGGATCTCCGCCCGTTGCCCTCTACTGTACGATGCGCCTATCCTTCGGTCGTGTCACTGCGGTTCTTTTCCGATCCTTTCCCCCCATCAGCGAGGTACGCGATGCAATTGAAGTTTGGCACCAGTGGCTTGCGCGGCCTCTCCGAGGAACTGAAGGGTGAGCCATCCGCGCGCTATGCGACGGCCTTTGCCCGATACCTCGTGGCGTCCGGCCACAGCCGGCCCGGTGACGCCATTCTCATCGCTCGCGATTTTCGCGATTCGAGCCCTGAGATTGCGGCCGTTTGCGCCGCTGCGCTGGCGCGCGAGGGGCTGCGCGTTTTCGATTGCGGTGCGGTGCCGACCCCGGCGCTGGCGCTTTACGGCCTCGCCAACAAGGCAGCGGCCTTGATGATCACCGGTTCCCATATTCCGGCCGACCGCAACGGCATCAAGTTCTATCGTCCCGACGGCGAGATCGACAAGGAGGATGAGGTGGCGATCAGCGGCATCGCCGACGGGATTGCGCACCAGATCGCGCCAGTCGCCGATGCCGGGATCGGGGAAGACCACGCGACCCGGGTCGCCGCACTCTTCATGGCAAGGAACCGGCAATTGCTGTCCGCCGGCGCGTTGTCCGGCCTCAAGGTGGGCGTGTACCAGCACAGTACCGTGGCGCGCGACCTGATTGCCGAACTGCTGGCTTACTTTGGCGCCGACGTCGAGGCCCTGGGGCGCTCCGAACAGTTCATTCCGGTCGATACCGAAGCGGTATCGGCGGAGACGATCGAGCGGCTTCAGGAATGGGCGCGCGAACACCGCCTCGACGCGATCGTGTCGGCGGATGGTGACGGCGACCGGCCCCTGGTCGCCGACGAGAACGGGCTGCCCTTGCGCGGCGATCTGCTCGGCCTGATGGCCTGTGGCTTTCTCGGCGCAAGACTTGCCGTCACTCCGGTAACCTCCAACTCCGGCCTGGACGGCAGGGAAGGGCTCGCTGTCCAGCGCACTCGCGTGGGCTCGCCCTTCGTGATCGCGGGCATGCAGCAGGCGTTGAAGGACGGCGCGCAGAAGGTCGCCGGCTTCGAGGCCAATGGCGGCACGCTGACTGCGAGCGCCTTCGCGGTCAATGGCGCAACGCTCGAAGCGCTGCCCACGCGCGATAGCTTTCTGCCGATCGTTGCGGCGCTGGCAGCGGCCGCTGAGGCCAAGCTGTCGCTTTCTGCGCTCGCCGCGTCCTATCGGCTTCCGGTGGCGCTCAGTGATCGGCTCGAAAACTTCCCGGTCGAAACGAGCGCCCGGCTGATGACATTTCTGCGCGCAGACGAAGCAAATCTTGCGAAATTCCTGGCGCCGATCGGCGGCGTCGCTGCGGTCAGTGACATTGACGGGCTGCGCGTGACGCTCGACGATGGCCGAATCATCCATTTCCGGCCGTCGGGTAATGCGCCCGAGATGCGGTGCTATGTCGAAGCGGAGACGCCGGAAGCTGCCGAAATGCTGCTCTCAAGAGGTCTATCCACAATCCGCCGTTGGAAGGAAACCGCTTCGAGTTGAGTTTTTTGCAATCCGACACGAAAACTTCAAAAAGCCTGTTGACACTTTAGCCCGGGCCTTTTACACCCCCGCTCGTCGCCCAGATGGCGGAATTGGTAGACGCGCCAGCTTCAGGTGCTGGTACTCGAAAGGGTGTGGAGGTTCGAGTCCTCTTCTGGGCACCAAATTCCCAAGCCAAATCGTTGATTTGGTTCTGAAAAACCCCGGCTTGCCGGGGTTTTTTCGTTTCTGGATTTTGGGCTGAATTCGACACGATTTTCCGCCGGGCGGCACGCACGCTTGCTTTAAAATGGTTGCGCGCTGTCGTTATTTTCGCGCGACGTGCCTTGAAGCTTCGATCTCCAGCATTGATATTCTATCCGCAACGCAGGGGCGTGCGGACCGTGCGAACGCGGCACCATGCAATCGTCCGCCGGAATGGCGGAACTTGAGCGAGGATGAGGCGATGTCTGAGACGCGTCGCAAGCTGACGACAATCCTATCCGCGGATGTCCAGGACTACACCCGGCTGATGCGTGCCGACGAGGAGGGCACGCTCGCCACTCTGAAGCGCTATCGCGATTCCATGGGGCGGCTCATCGAGGCGCATGAGGGCCGCGTGGTCAACACCTGGGGCGACGGCCTCATCGCGGAATTCCCGAGCGTCGTTGAAGCCGTGCGCACCGCGGTCGACGTGCAGAACGAACTGGCAGGCTGCAACGAGAACTGCCCCGCCGACGAACAGATGCTGTTTCGCATCGGCATCAATCTCGGCGACGTGATCGCCGAGGGCGACGACCTCTACGGCGACGGCGTCAATGTCGCAGCGCGCCTGCAGGCTTCCGCTCCTGCGGGCGGCATCGTCATTTCGAATACAGTCTACGACCAGGTGCGCAACAAGGTCGCCGTCGGTTTCGATTTTCTTGGGCCGTTGGAGGTGAAGAACATCGATGGCGGCGTGCCGAGCTATGCGGTGCGCATCGGCATGGCGGATACCCGCCCGGCGTTCAGGAGCGAAACCTTTGGGCGTCCCGGCGACGGGGCAGCTTCGGACGACGGGCGCGCCCATCCCAAGCCAGACCAGGGCGGCTTGATTGCCGCGATCAAGACAGGATCGCTTCCCGTCCTGGCCGTCATCGCTGCCGGGCTGGTCGCTCTCAACCTGCTCACCTGGAACGGCGTGCTGTGGGCCGTCTGGCCGTTGCTCGGCCTTGGCATCCTCGCGGGCCTTGCGTGGCTCAGAACCAACCGGTGGGTGGACCGCGGCATCGGCGTGCTGGCGCTTTCCGGGCTGGTGCTTCTCACCATCAATCTGTTGACCTGGCGCGGCGTGTTCTGGGCCGTTTGGCCACTGCTCGCCTTTGCCGTGGTGGGCGGCATTCGCTGGGTAACGCGTCAGAAGCGCAGCCTCCGGTCCTGAGCCCTACACTCGGTCCTTCGCGCCACCGGAAGCATTGTCGGGCATTGTCGGCCGAGAATCCGCCGACGCCGGTTCTTCCGGCTCGGCGCCCAGCACCTCGTAGATCTCGAGCGCAGAGGCGCGGCCCTTGGCCTGCGCCGAACCGAGCGGCCGGAAACGGATGGCCTTGCCGGCCTGGGCGACGACCGCGCCGCTTGCCATGATCGTGGTGTCGTAGTTCTTGTTCATGCCTTCCAGGCGGGAGGCGACGTTCACGGTGTCGCCCATTGCCGTATATTGCAGCCGCTCCCTGGCGCCGACATTGCCGACGACGGCGGTACCGGTGTGGATGCCGAAACGGGTGCGAAACTCCGGAAGCCCCTTTTGACGCTGGGCCTCGTTGAAGACACGCAAGCGCTCCTCGACCGCCAGCGCGCACCGACAGGCATGTTCGGCATGTCTTTCGTCCGGCGCCGGCGCGTTCCACATCGCAAACACCGAATCGCCGAGGAACTGGATGATCGTTCCGTCGTGTTCTCCCACCGTCTCGCTGAAGATGTCGAAATACTCCGACAGCATCGCAACGACCTCTTCGGGCGGATACTTCTCGCTGAGCGTGGTGAAATCGTAGATGTCGGTGAAGACCGCCGTCACCTCCTGTCGCCAGGCGGAGCGGCCGCTGAACTGGCCGGACTCGATGCCTTTGCGAACCAGTTCCTTGGGCACGTAGAGAGCGAAGGTGAAGATCGCGTCCCGTGCCCGGTTCATGGCTCCACCGAGTGTGGAGATCTCGCTGACATGCGAGGAAACGTCGATGGGCGTGGTGAAGTCGAGATCCTGCAGCCGGTTGGCGCTGGCGGTCAGCTGGTTGAGCCCCTTTGTGATCAGGTGCGCGAGCACCAGCGAAGCAAGCACCGCGAGGGCCACGACCGAACCGGAAATCGCCAGCCCCTGCACGAGCGTCTGGTTCGCCTCTGCCATCAGTTCGTCGAGCGGTGCAGCCACCACGGCGCGGTTGCCGGAGAGAAGCAGTGCGGATTCGAGCGGCGTCACCATGACGAGATAGGTTCGGTCTCCGACCTCGACGAAGTCTGCCTTGCCGGGCTCGGGCGGATGGAGGCGGATACTCTGGATCAGCGGGTCGCTATCGGCCTGCACGATCGGGCTATCCTTGCCCTTCGCCGCCATGATGCGACGCATCATCACCCGGTCCGAATGGATGATCGGACGCCCGACGGCATCGAGGATGAACGAGACGGAACCGGTCGTCAGCCGCTCGCGGGCAAGAAAATCGGTGATCGTATCGAGAATGACGTCCGCGCCGATGACGATCTGAGGATTGCCGCGATGCGCCTGCGAGATTGTCATCCCAAGCGTTTCGGTCGTGGCACTTTCATAAGGGCCGGTCGAGACCGCGGCCTTTCCGTTGACGGCCGCGCGGTACCACGGACGGGTCCGCGGATCGAAGCTGGAAGGCGGAAGCCGCCGCTCGGAAAATTGCGTCCCGTCCTTGTCCAGGAAGAGCACGCGCTGAAGAGGCTTGCCGTTTGCATCCTTTTCCATCGAGCGCACGGCAATGGCAGCACCACGCGGCGCGTCGAGTGCCATGCGCCAGGCGATCTGCTTGAGGTCGACCACCTGAAAGAACGCGCCGTTGGGATAGCCGACATAGACACCGTCGATATGCGGCGAGCGGGTGATGCCCTCGCGCAAGACCGCCACCTTGTCGTTCATGCGCTCTGGTGGCGGCACCAGGAAGGAATTGGCGACCGAGGAGACGAGGTTGACGAGGGCCGAGGTATCGCCGGAGAGCACGCCCAGCCGGTCGACGAGGCGGTTCATGAAACCGCGCATATTGGCCTCGGCGTCGGCGATCGCGGCGTTGCGCGAGCGATGATAGTCAAGCCCGACGAGCGTGGCGGAGACGACGATCAGCATGGCAACAATGACCAGGCTGAACAGCGATCGCAGCGAGCTGTTCCAGCCTTCGCGCGTTCTGCTTCGTCGAGTGTCGGGCGTCGTGTCTGCCATTGCGGTTCTCTGGTCCGTACCGATCAACTGACGACGACCTTAACGTGCAAGGATGGTCGCATGTGCAAGGAAAGTTAAATGCGAATCCCATAAAACACGTTAATCGGCGGGATGCACGCCCCGCCGACATCCGCCGCAAAAAATCGGTGGCTCAGTTCACCGTCACAGGCTTTGAGCGCATGCGCGCGACGGTTTCTCGCTCGGCCCGCTTGCAGCGCATCGGCGGCAGGTTGCGGTCCATCAGATCCATGTCCTCGAGCACCATCTCGCCCATCTTCTTGAAGGCGCTGTCGAGCGCGCCGGCGCGATGGGCCGAACGCAGAAAGCCCGGCAGGCGGCGAACCGGGTGGTCGAGCGGCAGCGGCTCTTGCGGAAAGACGTCGCTGGCCGCCACGATATGGCCGCGTGCGACGGCTGCCATCAGTGCATCGAAATCGACGACGCCGGCCCGGCTCAGGAGGATGAAGGCGGCGCCAGGGCGCATGCGGGCAAAGGCCTTTTCGCCGAGGAAGCCTTCGTTCTCGCTGGTGACCGCGGCGACGACGAAGACGAAGTTGCTGTCGCCGAGAACCGTATCGAGCGACGCGGGCTCGACGCCGTTGTCCCTCAGGATCGAGGCCGGCATCCAGGGATCGAAGACGCGGATCCTGGCACGGAAACCGGAGAGCACGCGGTTCAGCGCCTTGCCGAGATCACCGAAGCCGATGATGCCGATGTCTGAGCCGGAGAGGAGCCGCGCCGAGCGGTTGCCGTCGCCGCCCCAGAGTTCGTGCCCCTCGCGGAAGGCAAGGTCGGCGTCGACGACACCGCGGGCGATGTTGAGCGCCATGGCAAGGCCGAGTTCGGCGACCGGCTCGGCAAAGACCTGGCCCGTGGTCACCACATGGATGCCGCGTTCGAACAGCACCTCGTAGGGCATGTTGTTGATCAGGTTGCTCTCGACATTGAGGATCGCCCTGAGCTGGCCCATGCGCTGGAGCGTAGCGTGATCGAGCGGCGGCTGGCCGATGATGTAGCGCGCTTCAGCCAGAACCGCGTCGCCGACCCCGGCGATATCGTCCGGGTCGGCTTCGACGATCCGGTAGCGCTGGTGCAACTCCTTCAGTGCTTCCGGCGTGAAGATGAGGTCGAGCGTGCGTGGCGCGGGCGCGCTGATGGCAAGCGGTCTCGTATCGGGCATGGTTCCTCCCACGGCGTGTTTCCCTCAATCCTAGCCGATCAAAGGATAAAGACACGCAGCAATTCAAGGTGCTGCAGCAACCTTTGCACGCCTGAGCACGTCACGCGGCGCTATGGGCCGAGGCCCCTCCGCTTGTACGGTCAGACTGGGAACAAGTTCGCGTCTCGCCAGGCGGCCTGGTCCTCAAGGCGGCAGGCTCGCGAGGAGCCCGCCAGGCGCCTTGGCGCGCCTCTTCAATAGCCGAGACCGCGTTTCTGGCGGTAGAGCGACGGCGGCAGACCGCTGCCCTGGAAGACCGGACCATCGCCTCGGCGGCAATTGTAGATCGTGTCGTAGACGGGACCGCCGCGCGCTGACGATTCGAACGGATAGTTGCGGTCGACGAAGGTCTGTTCGCAGACCGTCTGGTCGTTGCCGCCATTCAACGGATCCATCTGGCGCACGCCGGGCAGGTCCCGGTAGCTCTGTGCCGGTGCCGGGATGGCGGAGAGCCCCAGTGTCAGCGTGAGGGCCGAAAGGGCGAGGGCGGGGCGAGGAGAGGTCATTGCAGGACTTTCGAACGGGCGACCGTCGGGCGGGATACGGTAACGGTATCGCCGGCGCCAAACTTGCGCTATAGGCCACACCACTTCGTTTGATCTGGGGATTTTCGATGCCGAATGCAATACGGGTCCATGAAGGCGACATTTCCGCAGCCGATGCCGCGCGCTATCGAGGCGCGATCGCCATCGACACCGAAACGCTTGGTCTCATCCCCCGCCGTGACCGTCTCTGTGTGGTGCAGCTTTCGCCGGGCGACGGCACGGCCGATGTGATCCGCATCGCCGCCGGGCAGAAGGAGGCACCGAACCTCGTCGCCATGCTCGCCGATCCGGCCCGCCAGAAGATCTTCCATTTCGGCCGCTTCGATATTGCCGTGCTGTTCCACACCTTCGGGGTGACGACGACTCCGGTCTTCTGCACCAAGATCGCCTCGCGGCTGACGCGGACCTATACCGACCGCCACGGCCTCAAGGACAATCTCAAGGAAATGCTCGACGTCGACATTTCCAAGCAGCAGCAGTCGTCCGACTGGGCGGCGGATATCCTGTCGCCGGCGCAGCTCGAATATGCGGCTTCCGATGTCCTGCACCTGCACGCGCTGCGCGACAAGCTGACGGCACGCCTGATCCGCGATGGTCGCATGGAGCACGCCGATGCCTGTTTCGCTTTCCTGCCGACGCGTTGCAAGCTCGACCTGCTTGGCTGGGACGAGACGGACATCTTCGCTCACAGCTAGTCCGTGAGCGCGATTTCGTGATGGCTTCGCTTGGCCTCGGCTCGCGCGGGTGTCAGGGCGTGATGTACAGAACGACGGCATAACGCGCCGCCTTGCCGATCGTGACGAACAGTAGGAACAGCGGCAGCGACATGCGCAACAGGCCCGCGACCAGCGTTAGCGGATCGCCGATGACGGGCAGCCAGGAGAGCAGCAGCACCGGTTGGCCGTAGCGGGCAAAAAGCGCCTCCGCTTTCTGACGGTTTGCTGCGGAAACCGGAAACCAGCGCCGCCCTTCGAACCGGATGAGAAAGCGCCCCAGCGCGAAATTGACGACAGCGCCGAGCACGTTGCCGAACGTCGCCGCAACGAAGAGCGCGGGGCGACCTGTCTCCCCGTGCAATGCGGCAGCAACGACTGCGGCTTCCGACATGCCGAAGAGCAGCGTTGCTGACAGGAATGCGGCGGAAAAAACGCCGGCAAGAATTTCGAAATCCAGGATCAGCTCCTGTCCGTGTGGCCGAGATCGCGCTCCGGCTCGATGATGTCGCGGATGCGCTGCTTCAGTTCCTTGGGGCCGGGGAAACCGCCGTCGCGCTTGCGTTCCCAGACGAGCGCGTCATCGACGCGGATCTCGAAATTGCCGCCGGTGCCGGGAATGAGCGCCACTTCGCCGAGCGACTGCCCGAAGGTCTGCAGCAGCTCCTGCGCCATCCAGCCGGCGCGCAGGAGCCAGTTGCACTGGGTGCAATAGAGGATGGTGATGCGCGGCTTCTGGTCCATCGGATCGGTCTCGGATGTGTGTCGGGCGGCGACCATACCGATGGCGCCGGGTGGAAACAACTGCGTCGTCGCGCCTCACACGCTCACGCCGCGCTCACATAATTGTCAACTTAATTAGTCATGTTTTTATCGGTCTGCCGCTTGCTTTGAGAACGCGCCGCGGCGAGAGAATGCGGCATTGCACAAATTGTCGCACCCAACCGCCGGAGAGGCCATTCATGACCGACGTCACCGCTTCCAGTTCCCGCCCGCGTTCCATCCTGCCGGCTCTGGAAAAGATCTATCTGCCGCTCGACACATCAGCCGAAACGCTGCTGCGTGTGCTTGCCGGTGTGCTGCTTGCGGTTCACGGTTTCGGCAAGATCACCGATCCCTTCGGCGCGATCGGCATGGTCGAGGGTCTCGGCTTCTATCCCGGCGTCTTCTGGTCGCCGCTGCTTGCCGCGACAGAATTCTTCGGCGGCATTTTGATCGCGATCGGCCTGCTGACGCGCCCGGCTGCCTTCGCCGGCATGATCGTTCTGCTCGTCACCGTCTACTTCCACGGCATCGTGCAGGGTGAGGGGCTTTTCGGCGCCGAGAAGTCCATTCTCTGGGCGGCGATCCTGTTTTTCTTCGCCATCCGCGGCGCCAACAGCCAGTCGGTCGACGCCAAGCTCGGCAAGCAGTTCTGATCGATCGAACGATTGTCAGGGAAACGGGGAGGCGGTGGAAACCGGCCTCCCCGTTTTGTATTGCGCCATGGTATGCACACGCCGCCGGCCTGTCTTCAGGCGCTTTCCTTCGCCGTCACGCTGCGGATAGTCATGCGATGGACCTTGCCCGACCGGTCCTGCCAGTCGATCGACTGGCCGACGGAAAGGCCGATCAGCGCCGCGCCAACGGGCGTCAGAACCGAAATACGTCCGGCCTCGATATCGGCCTCGCCGGGGTAGACGAGCGTTACCTGCTTGGCAAAGCCATTGTCCGCCTCGAAGGCGACGGTGGAGCCCATCTGCACGCTGTCGGCGGGCAGTGCATCCGGCGCGCCGGTGCGGGCCCGGTCGAGTTCGGAGAGCAGCGCTTCGGCCACGTCCGGCACGCGGTCGAGCGCGGAGGAAGCCAGCGCCGTCAGCCGCTTGTGGTCCTCGGCGTTGATGATGATGGAGGGAAGTTTCTTGCGGGATGCCGCCATGATGTGACCTGCCGTGTTCGGCCGTGGCGCCCACGGGCGCACTCGGCATAGATTGTCTGGGAATTCGGCGCTCGTTCAGCCGCGTTCAGAAATTTCTTCTGCGGACGCGAAAGGCTCCCCTTACCCGGAGAGCGCAAACGTCCGGGCTGGGGTCAGGTTCCTGCGATCGGGCACACCCGGAAGCAGTGATATGAAGAAGTCGTCGACATCATGATGCCCCGAAAGTCGGAAAGTTTGGCCGGGAAGTCAAGACCCGCGGCGGACGCGGCAAAGCGCAGGGCGGATCATCGCGCCTCTTGAACGACGGCCGCGCTCGTGGTCAATCTCGATTTGCGACGGCAATGGGAAGGTGACGATGCGCGTATTGGTGGTTGAAAACATGGCGAAGACCGAACTCGGCCAGGTTGGCACGGCACTTCGCGAAGTCAAGGCGCAGATCGAGATCCACCGCGCCTATCTGGGTGATCCCGTGCCTGAAATGCCTGACGGCTACGATGCGCTCGTCGTGCTTGGCGGCGAACAGAGCGCGCTCGACGATGCCGCCTATCCCTATCTGCCCGATCTCGCCGCACTGATGCGCGCCTTCGGCGAAAGTGGGCGCTCGGTGCTCGGCATCTGCCTCGGAAGCCAACTTCTTGCACGCGCCTATGGCGCGGAAAACCTGCTGGGCGCCGCCAAGGAGTTCGGCTGGTGCCGGGTAGAGGTGCGCGGCGAGGGCGCTGAGGACCCGGTGCTTTCCAGCGTCGGCGAGAGCTTCCCGATTTTCCAGTGGCACGGAGATACCTTCACCCTGCCCGAGGGCGCCGTTCATCTCGCCGAAAACGCCGTCACCACGCATCAGGCCTTCCGCATCGGCCGCGCCGCCTATGGCACCCAGTTTCATTTCGAGGCGGACACGCACCTCGTCGAGGACTGGAACCGGGCCTTCCCGGACTCGATCAACCGGCTCGACCCCACCTGGCTAGCCCGCTATCGTGAGCACGCCGCCCGCCACGGCCGGGAGGCCGATGCCGCGGGCCTGGCGTTGGCGCGCGCCTGGGTCGCGACGATCGTCCGCCAGGATGGCGCATCGACGACCACGGACCCGGTATTGGAGGAGATGGACGGATGAGCGAAGCATTCAACGGCGGCTGCTTCTGCGGCAGGATTCGCTACCGGCTGAAGGCGGCGCCGATGTTCGTCAATTGCTGCCACTGCAGCGACTGCCAGCGCCAGGTCGGCAGCGCCTTCGTCGTCAACGGCGTCATCGAGCGCGACAACATCGAGCTTGTCGAGGGCGAGCCAGTCGTCGTCACGCTCCCCACCGACAGTGGCCGCCCGCACGACGTCTATCGCTGCGCCGCCTGCCAGACGGCACTCTGGAGCGATTATGGCCGCCGCGGCTGGCTCTCCTTCCTCCGCATCGCGAGCCTTGACCGCCCATCGGATTTCCCGCCGGACGCCCATATCTTCACCCGCTCCAAGGTTAAGTGGTTGTCGCTCGAAGGCGGCGCCCCGGTCTTCGAGATCTATTACGACATGAAGACGATGTGGCCGGCCGAAAGCCTGGCGCGCCGAGAAGCGGCAGAAGCAAGGGCAGGAGCGTGACCGCGAGCGAACGCGACAAGATGGCGGCCGGGCAATGGTACTCGTGCCTCGACGCCGAACTGGAGGCGCTGCGGCTGATCGCACGTGTCGCGGTGCACCAGCACAACACCGTGGCGCCAGCCGAGCGAGGAAGCATGGCGCCGGCGCTGCGCGCGCTGTTCGGCGCGGTTGCCGATGATGTCTTCATCGAGGCGCCGTTCCATTGTTCCTACGGCATCAACACAAGCCTTGGCGCCCGCGTCTATCTCAATGCCGGCTGCACGATTCTCGACAGCGGCCGGGTGACGATCGGCGAGGGGACGATGCTGGGGCCGAACGTGCAGATCTACTGCGCCGATCACCACAGGGATGCGGTGCTTCGCAGCCAGGGCCTCGAGGTTGCCAAGGCGGTGACGATAGGCGCCGATGTCTGGATAGGCGGCGGCGCCATCATCCTCGGCGGCGCGACCATCGGCGATGGCGCAATCGTCGGCGCGGGCTCGGTGGTGACGAAGGACGTGGCAGCCGGCGCCGTGGTTGCCGGCAATCCGGCCCGCCCGCTACCGCGTGCAGGGAACTGAATACTTTAGACCTTTTTCAAGGAGTATTTCTCTTATGGCCGATGCGACGAGAACGATCCATGTCCGCCCGGCGCGGCCCGACGATGCGCCAGCGCTCTCAGCCTTCCTGAACGAGATCATCGAGATCGGCGGCACCACTGCCCATCAGACGCCGTTCACGCCGGAGAGGTTCGCGGCGCACTATCTCGCCGGCCCAGGCTTCGTTTCCTGCTTCGTCGCCGAGGATGAAACCGGCGCGCCCTGCGCCTTCCAGGCGCTGGACCGCTGGGACGGCATACCCGAGGACTGGGCCGACATCGGCACCTTCTCGCGCCCCGGCAACAGGGTGCGCGGCGCCGGCACCGCGCTCTTCGAAGCCACTTGCGACTACGCACGTTCGATCGGCCTCAAGGCGCTCAACGCCACCATCCGCGCCGACAACGTGGGCGGCCTCACCTACTATGGCAAGATGGGGTTCACCGACTACAAGGTCGACAAGGCTGTGCCGCTGGCCGATGGCCGGCCGGTGGATCGGATTTCGAAGCAATATGTGCTTTGACGGGCGCGCCAGCACTCGCAGACGCTTCACCAACACCCAGTTGCTATTGTTAGGCTTGACCCGAGGGTCCAATCCCGGACCCGGCAATGACGTCCCGGTACTTGAATGCCACCCTCAGGCAAGCGGCGGGCATCGTCTGGTGCGTCAGGGTGGGCCCTGGTCGACCAAAAAGGGGTATGCAACTCAAGCCCAAACCAAAAAGGGCGACCCGAGGGCCGCCCTTCAAACGTAGAGGTGCTCCGCCGCTTATTCGTCGCCCATCTTGAGCGCGGCGATGAAGGCTTCCTGCGGAATCTCCACCTTGCCGAACTGGCGCATGCGCTTCTTGCCGGCCTTCTGCTTTTCCAGAAGCTTGCGCTTGCGGGTGGCGTCGCCGCCGTAGCACTTGGCGGTCACGTCCTTGCGCAGCGCCGAGATGGTTTCGCGGGCAATGACGTTGCCGCCGATGGCCGCCTGGATCGGGATCTTGAACATGTGCTTCGGGATAAGCTCCTTGAGCTTTTCGCACATTTCGCGGCCGCGCTTTTCCGCCGCCATCCGGTGCACCATCATCGACAGTGCGTCGACCGGCTCGCCGTTGACGAGGATCGACATCTTCACAAGGTTGCCTTCCTTGTGCTCGGTAATCTGGTAGTCGAACGAGGCATAACCCTTGGAGATCGACTTCAGTCGGTCGTAGAAATCGAAGACGACTTCGTTGAGCGGCAGGTCGTAGGTCAGCATCGCGCGGGTGCCGACGTAAGTCAGCTCGATCTGGATGCCGCGGCGGTCCTGGCAGAGCTTCAGGATGCCGCCGAGATAGTCGTCGGGCGTCAGGATCGTCGCGCGGATCCACGGTTCGTGGATTTCCGCGATCTTGACGACGTCGGGCATGTCGGCCGGGTTGTGCAGCTCGCGTTCCGAGCCGTCGGTCATGAACAGCTTGTAGACGACCGAAGGGGCGGTTGCGATCAGGTCGAGGTCGAACTCGCGCTCCAGGCGCTCCTGGATGATTTCGAGGTGCAGCAGGCCGAGGAAGCCGCAGCGGAAGCCGAAGCCGAGGGCGGCCGACGATTCCATTTCGAAGGAGAACGACGCGTCGTTGAGGCGCAGCTTGCCCATCGCCGAGCGCAGGTCCTCGAAGTCGGCGGCATCGACCGGGAACAGGCCGCAGAAGACCACCGGCTGCGCCGGCTTGAAGCCCGGCAGTGCGGTTGCGGTCGGGCGCTTGTCTTCGGTGATGGTGTCGCCGACGCGGGTGTCGGCCACTTCCTTGATCGAAGCGGTGATGAAGCCGATTTCGCCCGGGCCGAGTGCGTCCATCGCCACCATCTTCGGCGTCAGCACGCCGACGCGTTCGATCGTGTACTTGGCGTCGGTGCCCATCATGCGGATGGTCATGCCCTTCTTGAGCGTACCGTCGATGATGCGCACGAGAACCATTACGCCGAGATAGGTGTCGTACCAGCTGTCGACCAGCAGGGCCTTGAGCGGTGCCGCATCGCCGCCGTCGCTCTTGGGCGCCGGCAGCTTGGTGACGATCGCTTCAAGCACATCGGGAATGCCGAGGCCGGTCTTGGCCGAAATCAGCACTGCGTCCGAAGCATCGATGCCGATCACTTCCTCGATCTGTTCCTTGATGCGGTCGGGTTCGGCCGCCGGCAGGTCGATCTTGTTGAGCACGGTGACGAGCTCGTGGTTGTTGTCGATCGCCTGGTAGACGTTGGCGAGCGTCTGGGCTTCCACGCCCTGGGACGCGTCAACGACGAGCAGCGAGCCTTCGCAGGCCGAAAGCGAGCGCGAGACTTCGTAGGCGAAGTCGACGTGGCCGGGGGTGTCGATCAGGTTCAGCACATAGGTTTCGCCATCATTGGCCTTGTAGTGCAGGCGCACCGTCTGGGCCTTGATGGTGATGCCGCGCTCACGCTCGATATCCATGCTGTCGAGCACCTGCTCGGACATCTCGCGCTCGGCGAGTCCGCCGGTGGACTGGATCAACCGGTCGGCAAGCGTCGACTTGCCGTGGTCGATGTGGGCCACGATCGAGAAGTTGCGGATATGCGAAAGGGGCGTCTTCGAAGATGTTGTGCTCATGGGCCGCATATAGCAGTGCCTTCAACCGCCGCAAAGCGGGAAATGAAGGCTTCGTTCACTATAAATCGGCCTATTCGGCGCTCGCTTCCGCATCGACGAGCGCGCCGGCATTCGGCACCTGCGCGCTCCTGATCTCGAAGCTCTCGCGCTCGGCCGCCGGCACCTCGTCACGTTTCCTCAGTCTCAAGAGCACGAAGAACGCATAAAGGGCGGCAACGACCATCGCCGCGTAGATGAAAGTGCGCTGTCCGAAGACCGGTGTCAGCAGCGTTACCAGCATCGGCACGACGGTCGCGGCGATCGACCAGGCGACCAGCATGGTGCTGGCAAGCGGCACGAAATCGGCGGGATCCGTGCGGTCGTTGGCATGCGCATTGGCGATCGAGTAGACGGTCTCGACCGCCCCGGCGAACAGCGCAAAGACCAGCATCAAGAGGATCAGATTGCTGAACGACGCCGAAAGCGCGAAGAAGCCGGCGGCAAGGATCAGCAGGCAGGTGCCGATCAGCACCAGGCGGCGGTCGATCCGGTCCGACAGCGTTCCCATCGGATACTGGATGGCGATCAGGCCGAACTGCATGACGAACATCAGATTGGCGACGTCGCCCTGGCTGACGTCGTTGGCGGCCGCATAGATCGGCGTGAAGCCCTGCACCACCATCGAAAGGCCGCCGGCGGCGAGCACGCCGATGAAGGCGACGGGGGAATTGCGCCAGACCATGGGGATGTCGATGCTGACCTTGGCGGGCGCCGGTGGCGTCGGCAGCCGCGTTAGCCCGATCGGCAAGAGTGCGAGTGCCGTGAAGAAGATGGTAACGAGCGGCGGCAGGTTGCCATCGGCCGGGATCTGGCCGAACAGCCAGGCACCGGTGCCGAGCCCGATGACATAAGCCATGTAGAACAGCGCCATGGCCTTGCCGCGCCAATGGTTCTCGCTCGCATGATTGAGCCAGCTCTGGGCGATGATGAAGTTGGTGTTGCCGGACGCGCCATAAAGGCCGCGGGCAAGCACCCACAAAAGCGGATGCATGCCGAGCGCGATCGTCAGGGCCGAGAGGATGACGAGTGCCATCGAGCAGGAGAAGGCGCGGGCATGGCCGACGCGACGGATCATCGGTCCGGCGATGACACAGCCGACCAATCCACCGAAGGCGATCATCGTCACGGCGGCACCCGGTACCCAGTCCGGTGCGTCGGAACGCGTCAGCGCAAAGGGCACATAGGCGAGCATCATGCCGTTGCCGATCGCCACCGCCGTCATCGAGGCGACGATGCTGGCGATCGAGGTCAGCGAGGAGGGCTGCTTAGTCATGTCCAACCTGTCGATGGAGGCGCACGGGATAGGTGCACTGGGCGTGATCGATGAGAACTATCTAAAGTATTGAAGTGTAAGCTTTTCTCGTTTGTGCTCGCGAAACAGCCACCATAGCCGAAAGCCCCGTGTCGCGCTGTCGCCAAAGCGGCATCGCATGCCCGTATTTTCAGTCTGTCTGCGTCTTGACTCCATTATATGAGAAATGCAATCTCAAATAATGGAAAACGCTATCGACCCTCTCGAACATGCCATCGGCGAGCGCATTCGTACTCTTCGTAACCAGCAGAACCTGACGCTGGACGAGCTCGCCGCCAGTTCCGGCGTCAGTCGGGCTATGATCTCGCGCATTGAGCGCGGCGAGGCGAGCCCGACAGCCCAGCTTCTCGCCAAGCTCTGCAGCGCGCTCTCAACCACGCTCTCCGCGCTTTTCGCCTTCGAAACGCAGGAGGCGTCGCCGCTTGCAAGGCGTGCGGAACAACGACTCTGGCGCGATCCGGAATCCGGCTATCTGCGTCGCTCCGTCTCGCCGGATGGTCTCGGCTCGCCTGTCGATATCGTCGAGGTCGAGTTTCCGCCGGGCGCCCGCGTGGTATTCGAGCGGCAATCCTCCGATCGCGGCATCACCCAGCATCTCTGGCTGTTTTCCGGGCGGCTCGAAATGACGACCGCATCCGGCTTCCATTCGCTCGAGCCAGGCGACTGCCTGTTCATGGGGCTGGAGGCGGGCCACATCTTCCATAACCCCCACGATGAGCCGGCTCACTACGCCGTCATCCTCTGTCGCACCAAGGTTTGACCATGTCCGATATTCAGATCCGTCTGCTCGATGAAGCCCAGGCCCGCGATGCCATCCCGGCGCTTGCCGAGGTGCTTTCCGATTGCGTCGAGGGCGGCGCATCGGTCGGCTTCATGCAGCCCTATCCGCCCGAAAGCGCACTCGCCTATTGGCGCGGTGTCGTTGAGGCTGTCGCTGCGAACGAAACGCTGCTGATGGTGGCGGAGGAGGCCGACCGCATCCTCGGCACCGTGCAGGTGGGTGTCGCGCAGATGCCGAACCAGCCGCACCGCGGCGATTTGAAGAAGCTGCTCGTGCATCGCGCCGCCCGCGGCAAGGGACTGGCGCGGCGGCTGATGGAGGCGGTCGAGCGCGAGGCCGCATCGCGCGGCAAGACGCTGCTGGTGCTCGATACGGCGACGGGAAGCGATGCCGAGGCGATCTATCCGCGCCTGGGTTGGGAGCGCGTCGGCGTTATCCCCGACTATGCGATGTGGCCGGAAGGCGGCCTCTGCGCCACCACGTTCTTTTACAAGCGCATTGCGGCTTAGCGGCATCTATTGCGTCTCACGATGCCCCTGACCCTAACCCTCTCCCCGCTCGCGGGGAGAGGGGACGTGCCCGTTCGCAACGCTGCCGAGCGGAGCTATGGCCCTTCAACAGTCCTGTTGTCGAGGCGAGCGGTCACCGCTCCTTCGCCCCGGCTCTGCGGCGAGAAGGTGGCCGGCAGGCCGGTCGAGGGCCGGTTGCCAACCCTAAAACCTGGGGTAGGGTACCGGCACCCATCTGTTGCCTCTTCAGGATACCCCCCATGCGCATCTTTTACACCGAGGACCACAAGCTCCGCGACGCCAAGACCGAGCTTTTTGGCGGTGAACTCGTACCGCCCTTCGAAGCGCCGTTTCGCGCCGAGTGGATCCTGGCAGCAGTAAAGGAAGCGGGCTTCCACGATGTTGCAGCACCCGAGCGCCACGATCTCGAGGTCGCGCTCAAACTGCATGCGCCTGACTATCTCGCGTTTCTCGAAACCGCCTGGTCCCGTTGGGTTGCCGACGGTTACCGCGGCGAGGCGATCCCGGCCTGTTTCCCGGCGCGGCGCATGCGCCAGCATCCACCGAGAGATATCGACGGTGCGCTCGGTTATTATTCCTTTGCGGCGGAAACGGCGATCACCGAGGGCACCTATGCGGCCGCCCGTGCGGCGGTGGATTGCGCCATCTCGGCCGCCGACCACATCCACGCCGGCAACCGTGCCGCCTTCGCGCTCTGCCGCCCGCCCGGCCATCATGCGGCGATCGATCTCTATGGCGGCTATTCCTTCATCAACAACGCTGCTTGCGCCGCCCAACGCCTAAGGGATCACGGCGCGCAGAAGGTCGCCGTGCTCGACGTCGACTTCCACCATGGCAATGGCACCCAGGATATCTTCTACGAGCGCGGCGACGTCTATTTCGCCTCGCTGCATGGCGACCCGGTCGAAGCCTTCCCGCATTTCCTCGGTTTCGCCGACGAGGAGGGCTCCGGCGCCGGGCTCGGCACGACGAAAAACTATCCGCTGTCGCGCGGTACACTGTTTGACGCTTGGTCGGCGGCGATGACCGACGCGCTGTCCCGCATCGAGACCTTCGGTGCCGAAGCGCTGGTCGTCTCGCTCGGCGTCGATACCTTCGAGCGCGACCCAATCTCGTTCTTTCGGCTGAAGTCCGAAGATTATCTGCGCATGGGCGAGGCGTTGAAGCGTACCGGCCTGCCGGTCGTCGTCTGCATGGAGGGCGGCTATGGCGTGCCGGAAATCGGCCTCAACGTTGCCAATGTGCTGACTGGCATTTCCAGCTAGGGATCAGGCATTCGGAAAAATGCGTTTGCCGCTATTGACCTCAACTTTACTTGAGGTCGTACGACTGCTCTCGTTCAAAATGAGATGAGAGGAAAAGAGCTATGAGCAGTCAATCGAATAGCGTGGCGCCGCTTTACCGCATCAACAAATACACCGTACCGGTGGAAGCACGGCAGGAATTCGTCGAACTGGTCGACAAGACGCTGGCCGTCATCCGCAAGCAGGACGGTTATGTGAAAGACCTGTTCCTGGAGCAGCACGCCGGTCCCGGCCAGTTCGATTTCATCACCATGATCGAATTCGCGAGTGCTGACGTCGCGCCCAAGGTCGCAGCCGCGCTCATCGCGTTCGACCACCAGCTCGGTCTCGATCGCGAAGCGCTGATGAAGACGCTTGGCATCCGTACGGACTTCGCCAGCTACCGGGCTTTCGCCGGGTTGGCTGCCTAAAACCGAAAGGCCCGGCAGTTGGCCGGGCCGATTCATACGTCTGATGTGAATATGTGTCAGGAAACGAAGAACGTCGACAGGCCCTGGCCGGCGGCAAAGGCCATATAGGCAAGCACGGTGAAGTAGACAGTCGTTGCAATCAGGAAGAGATAGCCCCCGGCGACCATCAGCCCGTCGCGCTGGATGATGCCGAGCGAGAGCAGCAGGATCGCGATCCCCGGCAGCGTGTTCGACAGCGGGATGAGCCGAGCGGGAACATCAGGAGAATGCCGCCGGCCATGATCATCAGGCCGTTGAAGCGGTTCATCATGGCGCCCTGCGTCAGGAATCCCAGGCGCGGCCGCACGTAGCGGTCGAGCTTGGAGACGATACTTGCCCCCTTCTGCAGGGTCGGCACCAGCTTCTCGGTCTCGATCTTGCGGTCGAGAATGCGCCGCGGCACCCAGGGCAGCCGGTTGAGCGTGATCGATACGGAGATCAGGATGATTGCCGCCCCGAAAACGGTGCTGACGCCCGGGATCGACACCGGCAACAGGAACGGCAGCGTCAGAAGGGCACACAGCAGCAGGAACCCCTGTTCGCCGATCTCGGTCATCAGCTCGCGCAGCGTGATCGTCTCGCCGCGAATGGAGGCAATCATGCCGTTGAGCGTGTCGCTGAGACTGCGTTGCGTGTCTCCGAACTCGATTGCCATCAAATATTGCCTCGTTCTTATCAATGGGCGGCGTCGGAAGGCCGCTTATACGTCTTGGTCGTCTGGATGTCCGTCCTATCAAGGGCATGTGAAGGATCGGTTATAGTGTGGCCCGACCGGCACACCGAATCCGCGCAACACGGCAATTGCCGGTAAACCATGGCGTGATTGGGACGCCTCTTCATCTTCCTGCCGCAATCGCTAGTATGAAGCACTTTCGAGCACCAATGGGGACAACTGATTCCATGATCAAGAAATGCGCCATTCTGGCTGTTGCGGCCATCTATCTTTCGGGATGCACAACCACCGATCCCTATACGGGTGAGCAGAAGATGTCGAACACGGCCGGCGGCGCGCTGATTGGCGCGGGTCTCGGTGCTGCGACCGGTCTGCTCGTCGGCGGAAGTGCCGCAGGCCGGCGCGACTCCGCGCTCGTCGGCGCCGCGATCGGCGGTCTCGGTGGTGGCCTGATCGGCAACTACATGGACAACCAGGAAGCGGAGCTGCGCGCCCAGCTTCAGGGCACCGGCGTCTCGGTCACCCGTGCCGGCGACCGCATCATCCTCAACATGCCGTCGAACATCACGTTCGCGACCGACCGCGACCAGGTGATCCCGGCCTTCTACGACACGCTGAACTCGGTGGCGATCGTGCTGCGCAAGTTCAACAAGACGATGATCGACGTCGACGGTCACACCGACGCGACCGGCAGCGCCTCGTACAACCAGGGCCTCTCCGAGCGCCGCGCCGCTTCGGTTGCCAACTATCTGGCTGGCCAGGGCGTCGACCAGCGCCGCATGTCGGCGATGGGCTACGGCAAGGAGCGCCCGATCGCTTCCAATTCGAGCGAAGCCGGCCGCGCGCAGAACCGCCGCGTCGAAATCTCGATCGCGCCGATCAAGGCCTGATTGGCCGAAATCGACCGCCTGCAATCGAAGGGTCGCGCCGCGAGGCGCGGCCTTTTTCATGCCTGCTTGAAACTGTAGCGCAGCAGGCGCCCCATGCGGCGCAGCATGGGAATCACACTGACGAACTGGACCGCAATTCGCGCCATCGGCGACATGCGCGCGATCTGCGCGGCATCGTAGTCATGGATGTCTTCGAGCAGCGTCAGCCCGGGCACGTCCCGTTCCAGCGCCCGCGCGTCCTCTATCCCCCAGCGCAACTCCGCACCCGTCGCGCGCAATGACGGGTTGAAACGCAAAAGCTCGATACCGAGATGGCTATAGGCGTCGAAGACGATCTCGCCGCCGGCAAGACATGTGACGACCCGCCGCATGAGATCGCGCACTTCCTGGTCGTGAAGATAGGGCAGCACCCCCTCAGCGACGATAATCGCCGGCCGGTCGTCAGGGATGCGGTCGATCCAGCCCCGCTCGGTAATGGAAGAGGCGATCGTAGTGCAGCCGACGCGATCGGCGAAGAACTGCTGGCGCAAGGCAATCACGTCTGGAAAGTCGATGTCGAACCAGGCGACGGATGAAGGCGGATCGAGCCGCAGGATTCGCGTGTCGAGGCCGCAACCGAGATTGAGCACGACCGCATCCGGATGGCTTTCGATGAAAGTTCGGGTCCACCGGTCGAGCAGATAGGCGCGCATCGCGATGCCGATCGTCATGTCGTGACCGACATCGGGCGCCTTCGCCTTGCCGTCGAGGCGTCGCATCAGCTCGGCGGCGAAGCGGTCGTGCAGGAGAGAATCGGGCAGCGCGCTTTCCGCAGCCTTCGCCCGGAGCGTGATCAGCAGCGTTTCCCGCACGCCATGAAGGCCGATGCCCTCGGCTTCCATCGTTCCCTCCCGGCGGCGCCACGTCGAACGCGCTAGCGGTGCCGCTGTGTCTGGCAGCGACCCGCCGTGGTTTTCGGCGGGCCGCATTAGTCGATGGCCTAGGCCGTCGTTCGTCTTGCGCGCCGTACACGCCTGGCCGTCAGCAGCGCTAGCGCCGGCAGTAGCGCAAACAGGCCGAAGAGCCCGGTCGTCGCCAGCGCCACGCCGCCTTCTGCCGATGACTCGATCCCGGCGAGGTTGGCCGTCAGTCCGGCCAGCGCTGCGCCGAGTGCGGCGGCAAAGAGCTGGACAGTGGTGATCGAACTCGAGGCCTTCTCCGCTTCGCCCTCCGGCGCGAACTCGTAGACAGCGGTAACGATATGCGGCCAGGCAAAGCCCATTCCGAAGCCGACCGCGACAATGCCTGCGCAGAGTGGCGCCGCGATGACCAGGAACTCCGCGCCCGCCATCGGCATGAACAAGGCGATCAGGGCCAGGCCGACGAAGCCGAGGGCCGGACCGGCAAAGATCGTCTGCTTCGCCCGTTCTCCGTGCCAATGGGCACTCGTCATCGATCCCGCCGTCCAGCCGATCGACATCAGCGCTGCGATATAGCCGGCCACCAGCGGTGACAGCCCATGCAGTTCCTGCAGCAGATACGGCACATAGATTTCCGGCTGCAGGCCCACCATCAGCAGCGTGATCGTAGCATAAAGGGCGGCCAGCGGGGAGGTGAGGGTGAAGCTGCCGGAGGGCAAGAGATTGCCCGCCGCGCGACGCTCGACCAACAGCAGGCTTAGGAACAGGAGGACCGCCGCGCCGACACAGGCAATCTGCTCGAAGGCGACGGTGCGCGTGCTTGCAACCGATAGCGCGAGCACGATGCCGACGAGAAACAGGAGTTGCAGCAGGGGAAGCGGCGTACGCCCTTCATCGTTCGCCGCCTTGCGCGGAAGCGTGGAGAAGGCGAGTGCCGCAAGCAGCGCCGTCAGCGGCAGCAGTGACCAGAAGGCGACGCGCCAGGTGGAAAACTCGGCAAACATGCCGCCGATCGCAGGCCCGATCAAAGTCGCCGTTCCCCAGGTTGCCGAGATCAGGCCAATGGCGCGGGTCCAGAGTTCGGGCCGGAAGACCAGCCGGATCACGCCATAGGCCAGCGCATAGAGCAGGCCGCCGCCAAAACCCTGGATCGCACGGCCGGCAAGCAGCATGGCCATGGAGGGTGCCGTGGCGCAGAAGAGCGTACCCAGGCCGAAGACCAGCGCGCCGACCGCATAGGCGCGGCCGGCGCCGACGGCACCGAGCAGCCGTGCCGACAGTGCGGCGCCGAGGATCGAGGCCGCGACGAAGACCGTCGTGCTCCAGGCGTAGTATTCGAGCCCGCCGATCTCGCGCACGATCGAGGGCATGATCGTCGTCACCACATAGACGTTGAGCGCATGCAGCGCGACGCCGCCGCTGAGCACGAGCGAATGCACGGCGTTATCGCCTGTCAGCAGCGCGCGCCAGCCGGTTTCCTGTTGGGGGGCGGGTGTTTTCTCAAGCATGTCAGTACCTCACGCGGGGCACCGCCGCGAACGCGTACCGGTCGATCCGGTTTCGGGATATCGCGCTGCTTCGGCGGTGCCGCTATGTCAGTGGAGCGCAGCCTCGCCAAAATGCGTGAGCTTGTCCGGGTTGCGCATGATGAAGATGTCGTTGACGTTTCCGTCGCCGTCATAGCCGAAGGCGACCGTCGCGGCGATCTCGTTTTTCGCCTCGTCCCTGAGCACGATGCCGCGGCCGCCATTGATGTCGCCGATCTCCCAGGCGTAGTGCGCCCAGTACTCGGTGAGCCGGTCGATGATGAAGGCGAGCACCGTCTCCTTGCCAGCAAGGACGCTGAGCACGGTCGCAACCTTGCCACCGCCGTCGGCCGTCAGCTTCACGTCGGCAGAAAGCAACGCCGAGAGACCGGCGACACTGCCGCCGTGGATCGCCTGGTGAAAGGCCGAGAGCAATGCGTCCTGGCGTTCCCGAGGCGTTTGGTGCCGGGCCTTCTCCAGGCTGATATTTGCCTTGGCGCGCGACACCAGTTTGCGGGCGGCGGTCTCCTGCATGTCCAGGGTTTCGGCGACCTCGTCATAGGGCTGGCCGAAGATCTCGTGCAACAGATAGGCCGCGCGCTCCTTCGGCGTCAGTCGCTCGAGCATCAGCAGGAACGCGGTTGTGAGCGAAGAAGTGAGCGCCAGCTTTTCTTCGGCATCGTCTTCGGCTGCCGTGTGGATCGGTTCAGGCAGCCAGGCGCCGACATAGTCGACGCGCTTGCGGTGTGCGGCCTTCAGGAGATCCAGGCAGCGCCGCGTGCAGGCAGTCGTCAGCCAGGCTGCCGGCGTGTCGATCGCCGTGCGGTCAACCTGCTGCCATTTCAGGAAGGTGTCCTGCACCGCGTCTTCCGCATCGGCGCGCGAGCCGAGAATGCGGTAGGCGAGGCCGAGAAGGCGCGGACGCGCCTCCTCGAAGATCTGCATGTGCTGCCTGTCGTTCATGTCAGTGCCTCGAAATCTGGATGCGGTTCCAAAGGTTGATCATCGCCACCGTCGAGGTGATGACGCTGATTTCCTTCTCGCTGAAGTGCTGGCGCAGCTCGGCGCGGAGCGGCGCAAAATCGGTGCGGGGCTCAAGTTCGGTCAGCGCCTCGGTCCAGGCAAGTGCTGCCTTCTCGCGCGGCGAGAAATCATTGACCTGGTCCCAGACGATGATGCGGTCGAGCCGCTCGTTGCTCTCGCCCTCGGCGCGGGATTCCTTGGTGTGCATCTTCACGCAGAAGCCGCAGCGGTTGATCTGCGAGGCGCGCAATTGCACGAGATTGTGGATCGTCCGGTCGAGCCCGTGCAGGTCCATGGTCTTGTGCACATCGGCGAGTGCGCCGAGTACATCCGGGATTTCCTGCTCGTAGCGGACGGCTTTGGTATCGGTCATGGTCTCAACTCCATCGTTGTCGTGTTGCCTATGACCATTTGACGATCGACGCCGCACACCTGTGACGCCGCTCCATGATTTTTCTCGCAGGACGCGAAGAAAAATGCATGAGTTGAATATTTTGAAGAAGTTTCAATAATTTGGAGAGTCGCGATTTCTCGCGGTCATCAGGCTTTCGGTGGATAGCTGTGCTCGCCGCCGCGAAAATCCGTGACCGTGTAGCAGCCGCCGCCATCGGCCGCGATCGCCGCGGCGCTGATCACTGCCTTGCCGTGTCCGCCGGGGATGTCGAGGATATAGGTCGGCTGGCAGAGACCGGAAACACGACCGCGCAAGGCGGCGACGAGCGCCTGGCCTTCCTCGATCGACAGGCGGAAGTGGCTGGTGCCGGGGGCGAGGTCCGGGTGGTGCAGATAGTAGGGCTTGATCCGTGTCTCGACGAAGGCGCGCATCAGGCTTGCGAGCACGTCCGGATCGTCGTTGACGCCCTTCAAGAGCACCGATTGGCTGACCATGACGATGCCGGCGTCGATCAGACGGGCACAGGCGGCACGCGCCTCGTCGGTCAGTTCGCGCGGGTGGTTGGCGTGCAGCGCGACATAGGTCGCCTTGCCACTGGCCTTCAGTGCCTCGATCAGGTCGGCGTCGATGCGCGCCGGCTCGACGACGGGGACGCGCGTGTGGAAACGAACGATCTTCACATGCGGGATCGGCTTCAGCCGTTCCATCAGATCGCCGAGCCGCCGTGGCGACAGGATCAGGGGATCGCCGCCGGTGAGGATCACTTCCCAGATTTCCTCATGGGCAGCGATATAGGCGATTGCGGCGTCGAGCTCCGCCGGTGTCAGCGTGCCGAGGCCCTGCGGCCCCACCATCTCGCGGCGGAAGCAGAAGCGGCAATAGACCGGGCAGACATGCACGGCCTTCAACAGGACGCGGTCCGGATAGCGGTGGACGATGCCGGTGACCGGGCTATGCGGCTTGTCGCCGATCGGGTCCTCGCGTTCCTCAGGTAGCAGCGTCAGCTCGGCGGCATCGGGCACGAACTGACGGGCGATCGGGTCATCTGGGTCGCTCGGGTCGATCAGATCCGCGATGACGGGGCTGATCGCCACGGCATAGCGCTCGGCGACGGTGGCCACCGTCGCCTCCTTGGCTCTGTCGATAAGGCCGGCATCAACCAGCTCGCGCGCGGTTTTGATCGGGCGATGCACGTTCATGATCGCGTCTCCGGCACCGGCGCCCAGAGCACCTGGTCGATGCGCGACGCACCGGTTGCCAGCATCGCCAGCCGGTCGAAGCCGAGAGCGATACCGCTTGCCTCGGGCATGATGGCGAGCGCTGCCAGAAAATCTTCGTCGAGCGGATAGGTCTCCCCGTAGACGCGCGCCTTCTCGGCCATTTCCATCTCGAAGCGCCGGCGTTGCTCCGCCGCGTCAGTCAGTTCGCCAAAGGCATTGGCGAGCTCGACACCGCAGGCATAGAGCTCGAAACGTTCGGCGACGCGACGGTCGCGCGCCGCCGGCCGCGCCAGCGCTGCCTCCGCGGTCGGATATTCGTCGAGGATTGTCGCCCGGCCGAAGCCAAGATGCGGCTCGACCTTTTCCACGAGTACGCGGCTGAAGAGATCCGCCCAGGTGTCGTCACGGGCGACCCGAAGGCCGGCCGCGGTCATCGCCGCGGCGAGTTTCTCGCGGTCGGTTTCGCCGCCGGTGGCGATCGAGGCCAGCAGGTCGATGCCGGCAAAGCGCACGAAAGCTTCTGCGACGCTCAGCCGCTCGGGCGTGGCGAAGGGATCGCAGATGTGGCCCTGGAAGGTGAATTGTTTGGTCCCGGTGGTCTCTGCGGCGAGCGCCAGGATCTCGGCGCAGTCGCGCATCAACGTCTCGTAACCCTCGCCGGCGCGGTACCATTCGAGCATGGTGAACTCAGGATGGTGCAGCGGCCCGCGCTCGCGGTTGCGGTAGACATGGGCAAAGCAGGCGATGCGCCGTTCACCGGCCGCCAGCAGCTTCTTGCAGGCAAATTCCGGCGAAGTGTGCAGGTAGAGCGGGTGGCCGGAGCCGTCATGATCGAGCGCCTCTGTCGCGAAGGCGTGCAGATGCGCCTCGTTGCCGGGCGAGACCTGCAGCGTCGCGGTATCGACCTCGATGAATTCGCGCGTCTCGAAGAACCGGCGCAATGCCGATTGGATCCGGTTGCGGCCGAGAAGAAACGGGCGCCGGTCGGCATGGACATCGGGTGTCCACCAGGGTGAGGCATGCGACATGATCGGTTCAGTCCAGGCTTTCTTCGCGCAGATGCCGGCTCAGGCTGGCTATTTGCACGAAATTAGGGTAGTGGCGGCGCGAAATCCTTATTTTCGCGTCCTTCAGGGCCAGTGTTTCCGGCCCGCGGTGTCGCGCATACCTCTGTTACAAGGAAGACTAATGGTCAAGGTCATCGCTTCATCTGTCCGTAAGGGCAACGTTCTCGACGTCGACGGCAAGCTCTATGTCGTGCTTACCGCCCAGAACTTCCACCCGGGCAAGGGCACGCCGGTTACCCAGGTCGACATGCGCCGCATTTCCGACGGCGTGAAGGTCTCCGAGCGCTACCGCACGACCGAACAGGTCGAGCGCGCCTTCGTCGAAGACCGCGAGCACACCTTCCTTTATGAAGACGCCGAAGGCTTCCACTTCATGAACCCGGAAAGCTATGACCAGCTGGTCATGACCACCGACGACATCGGCGACCTGAAGGCTTACCTCCAGGAAGGCATGGCCTGCATTCTTTCGGTCCACGAAGGCCTGGCGATCGCGATCGACCTGCCGCGCCACGTCACGCTCGAAATCACCGAGACCGAGCCGGTCGTCAAGGGCCAGACGGCGTCGTCGTCCTACAAGCCGGCTGTTCTGTCGAACGGCGTCCGCACGCTCGTTCCGCCGCATATCCAGGCCGGCACCCGCGTCGTCATCGCGACGGAAGACGGTTCCTACGTCGAGCGCGCCAAGGACTGAGGCATAAGCCAGGTCAATTTGGAACGGGGACGGCAGCGACAGCTGCCGTCCCCGTTTTCGTCTCGGCAGCTTCGATCAGCAACCACAAATTTAAGGAGCGCATTTCAAATAACGGGTGCTAGGATGCCGCCGTCGCACTGCTTCGTGTCACGAGAGGGCCTGCATGTTCCCACTGTCGCATATGATGAAGTCGTTCATTCGAAAGGGTCGCCTGACGGTGATCGACGCTGACGGCAAGCGCCACGTCTTTTCCGGGACGCCTGGGCCCGAGGTGACGATGCGCCTCACCGACAAGAAGCTCTATCGCAGCCTCGTCTTCAATGCGGAGCTCGCTGCCGGCGAAGCCTATATGGACGGCACCATGCGCTTCGAAGAGGGCTCGACCCTCAGGGATTTCCTGACGCTGTTTTCGATCAACCGGCTGTCGCTCGGCTCTTATCCGATCCAGAAGCTGCTGCGCGCCGTGAAGATGCGCTTCCGCAAGCGTCAGCAGGCAAATCCCAAGGGCAAGGCGCAACAGAACGTCGCGCATCACTACGATCTCGGCAACGAATTCTACAAGCTGTTCCTAGACGAGAACATGCTCTACTCCTGCGCCTATTTCCGCGAGCCGAACGAGACGCTCGAAAAGGCGCAGCGCAACAAGCTGAGGCTGCTCGCCTCGAAACTCTGCCTGGAACCCGGCATGAAGGTGCTGGATATTGGCTGCGGCTGGGGCGATCTCGCGATGTACCTTGCCGAGCTTGCCGATGTTCAAGTGCTTGGTGTCACGCTTTCCAAGGAGCAGCAGGCGCTTGCCACGGAAAGGGCACGCGCGGCCGGGCTTTCGGACCGGGTGCGCTTCGAACTCAGGGACTACCGGGACGTCCAGGGGCCGTTCGACCGCATCGTCTCGGTCGGCATGTTCGAGCATGTCGGGGTGCATCATTACGATGAATTCTTCAAGAAGCTGAACGCGCTGATGCCGGACGACGGCATCGCCGTGCTGCACTCGATCGGCCACATGAGCCCGCCCGGCATGGCGAGTCCATGGCTGCGGAAGTACATCTTCCCCGGGGCCTATTCGCCGGCGCTTTCGGAGGTCTTCGAGGTCGTCGAGCGCAACAGCCTCTGGGTCGCGGATCTCGAATTCCTGCGCGTGCATTACGCCACGACGCTTGCGCACTGGGGTGCGCGCTTCGAGGCGAACCGCGACAAGGTGATTGCCCTCTACGATGAGCGCTTTGCCCGCATGTGGGAGTTCTACCTGATCAGCGCCGAGATGATGTTCCGCACCGGCAGCCAGCTTGTCTTCCACATGCAACTCTCGCGCTCGCGCGATGCCGCCCCGATCGTCCGCGACTACATCACCGATCGTCAGCGCGACTTCATGGCCCGCGAACAGGCGCTCGCGCTCAATCTCTAGAAAGGAGCAATCCCGGGCGGAAAGCCGCTACACGCTTTTCCTGGGATTGCTCTCACCGTCCGCATACCAGCGCAGCCGCTTGTAGTCGAAGCCGAACTCGAGCGTCGGCTTGACGATCGCGAAGAACGGCGAGAGGTCGAAATCGCGCGGCGTGTAGAGCGAGTGGTGCCGGATGTGCAGGATTTCCTCGCGGGAATAGGTCGAAGTCGCCGCAGCCCGTCCGGGCGCACGGGTGACTTCGGGCAGGATCGGATAGCGGATCTGCTCGAAGGCGGCCGCAATCAGCGTCGAGCAAATCGCCCGCGTCGGATCTCCCGAGCCGAAGGCAAGCAGGCGGCGGCGCCAGCGCACCGGCACCGGCGGTGTCGGCATGAAGTAGCGCAGCATGTCGAGAATGTTCTTCAGGTCATACTTCATCCCGAGCCGCGAGATCATGAAGCCGACGAGCGCCGTGCGATCATCCGGCGTTAACGCGATCGGCCGGCAAATCCGCGTGTTGAAGGATGCATACTTCTTCAGCGGCACCGCGACGCAGCCCTCGCCGATATTGACCTCGATAAGCTGCGGCCGCTCGATCACCGGCAATGTCGCCTGGTCGAGCGTCAGCGGCATCTGGTCGCCGGCAAAGAAGGCGGCGTGCGACCAGGTCGATTGCGTCAGATACTTGATCGCGGCCGAAACCTTCTGATTGCCCTCGATCAGGAGAACGTCGCCCGGGCGGAGCGTGCGCGCCAGGGTTTCCTGATCCGAAGGAGTATAGGGCTCGTAGCCGGATGTCTGCGCTTGCAGGCGCGCGGCAACCCTTGCGCCGAGACGATCCAGAAACGTGTCCTTGCTTTCGGAAAGCGGATAGATGGTCCTCATCGAGGCGATCGCTCCGGGAATGAAGGGGATTCGCAGGAGCCTTCATCGTGGCTCAGCCGTGACGCCCTGTCGAGAGATTGTCGCATGATTGCATGGCTTTGGCCTTGACGGCGCGTTCTTTGATTTCTATTTTAGAATTATTCTAAAGAAGGTTTCATTCCTATGTTTTCGCGCCTTTTCTCCCGATCCAAACGGCCCTTTCTTTCCCTAAGCGAACAGGAAATCCTGGCGCTTGCCATCTCCTCTGAAGAGGACGACGGGCGTATCTATCTCGCCTACGCCGACGCGCTGCGTCAGCAATATCCCCACTCGGCAAAAGTGTTCGAGGAAATGGCGGAGGAGGAAAGCCACCACAGGCAGTGGCTGATCGATCTGCATGTCCAGCGCTTCGGGAGCCGCATTCCGCTTATCCGGCGCGAACACGTGCGTGACTTCCCCGAGCGCAAGCCGGATTGGCTGATTGCCGAAATGCCGATCGAAAAGGCGCGCGAGGAAGCCGAAGCGATGGAGGAGGCAGCACACCGCTTCTATGTCGAGGCCGCGGCGCGAACCCAGGATGCGGCCACCCGCAAGCTGCTCGGCGATCTCGCGATCGCCGAAAAAACCCATGAATCGCTCGCCCGCCGGCTGGGTGAGAAACACACGCCAGAGGATGTGCGCGCCGAGGAGGACCAGACTGCGCGCCGGCAGTTTATCCTGACTTACGTTCAGCCCGGCCTCGCCGGCCTGATGGACGGTTCGGTTTCGACGCTGGCGCCGATCTTCGCCGCCGCTTTTGCCACCCAGGACACCTGGCAGACCTTCCTCGTCGGCCTCTCGGCCTCCGTCGGCGCCGGCATCTCAATGGGCTTCACCGAAGCCGCCCACGATGACGGAAAACTCTCAGGTCGCGGCTCGCCGATCAAGCGGGGCCTGGCCTCCGGCATCATGACTGCACTCGGCGGTCTCGGTCACGCATTGCCCTATCTGATCCCGCATTTCTGGACGGCGACCGCCACCGCGGCCGTAATCGTCTTCTTCGAACTCTGGGCGATCGCCTTCATCCAGAACCGTTACATGGAAACGCCGTTCCTCAGGGCCGCATTCCAGGTCGTGCTCGGTGGCGGTCTGGTGCTGGCGGCCGGCATCCTGATCGGCAACGCGTGACGGGCCAACGGCCAATACGAAAAAGGGCCGGTGTGACCGGCCCTTTTGAAACTCTTTGCTTTGCCCTGGATCAGTTGCCGACCGAACCGACGACGACTTCCGCGCCATTCTGGATGGTGACCCAGCGGCCGCTGTGGTTCGAGGCCTGGCGCTTCAGATAGCGGTAAGGCGTGTTGGTCCAGAGCTTTACGCCGTTTTCGAGATTGTCGAGAATGAAGTCGCCCTGCGACGTGCGCACGGTCAGCACCGCGTGGCCTTCGCCATCGGGCTTGCGAACGACGGTGATCAAGAGATCGCTGGCCGAGAAACCCTTGTTCATCAGGCGCTTGCGCTTTTCGAGTACGAAATCCTCGCAGTCACCGGCCTTGTCTGGGTAGGACCAGACTTCGTCTCTGCCGTGCAGTTCCAGGTCGGTGACCGGCATGATCTCGCGATTGACCGCGGCATTCACCTGCCGGATCGTCGCCCAGCCGCGTTCAGTCACGCGCGGAGCAACCGTTCCCTTGGAGCGCACATTGCATTCGCTCTTGTACTTCTGGCAGAATTCATAGTGGCCGATCGGCTGCGATGTCGCCGCGCCGGTCTGCATGTATGGAGAAGAACCTGCCTGTGCAGGAATTGCCGTGTTTGCTGAAATGAAAAGTGCGCAAAGCGCTGCGATACTTCCCTTAACCCCAGTCCAAGACGCCATACAAGTCCCCTGCGGCGCGGTATGCCGGACGCTCTCTGTCCGGACGTATTCGCGCAATCCTGAGTTGAAGGCAGCTTCTTTAGGTTCGTCCCCGCTGCTGCTCTAATCGTTAATAAAGAGTTAATAGCGTCGGCGCTGCAGAGTCAATCGCCGGAATCGGGACATCGGGTTTTATGGTTAAAAGCGCGGCGGAGCGCACGCAAACCGTTGCACCGCAGGCGGTCCACGGTGCAGGGCGTGTTTCGGTTCGCGTTGTGGTGGAAGGGGCGGGGCTTTTCCCCGCCCGGCATCAGGCGAGCATCGTGCCGATGGCCTGTTTCATTTTAGCGATATCTTCTTCACGCGAAAGGCGATGATCGCCGTCGCGGATGAGCGTCATGACGACATCGTCCGACGGCAGGTGCTCCATCAGCCGCAGCGCATGGGTATAGGGAACGTCGGGGTCGCGCATGCCCTGCAGGATGTGTACCGGGCAGCCGGTGGTGATCGTGCCGTCGAGCACCCGGTTGAGGCGCCCGTCTTCGATGAGCGCGCGGGTGAAGATGTTCGGCTCCGGGCTGTATTCGGAAGGTTCCTCGAAATAGCCGCGTTCGGCAAGCGAGAACCTCTCCGCTTCCGTCAGGTTGGGTTCGATCAGTTCCGCCGTGAAGTCCGGCGCCGGAGCGATCAGGACGAGGCCGGCGACACGCGATCCGTCGCCACGCCGCCTGAGTTCCTGGACAACCCGCAGCGCGATCCAGCAGCCCATCGACGAGCCGACCAGCACGACGCGCCCCGGCGCCGCCTGATCAATGACGGCAAGGCTCTCTTCGAGCCAACGCGAGATCGTGCCATCGGTGAAGGCGCCGCCGGAGGAGCCGTGGCCGGAGTAATCGAAGCGCACACAGGCCGCACCTCGCTCCATGGCGTAGCGCTCGACCTCGACCGCCTTGGTGCCGGTCATGTCCGAACGGTAGCCGCCGAGCCAGACGAGCGTCGGCTGTTCCGAAGGCTTTTCCGGGTGGCGCACGCGCATCGCGATCCTGCGCTCAGCCGCAGGCGCACCGACGTCGATGAAGCTGATTTCCGTCTCGGATGGCGTATCCTGCATGCAATTTCTCTCCAAAGGCCGGTTTCGCTGGCGATTTTCTTTCTAAAACAGATTCGCCTTGGTATCGACAGGTGGTGATTTTCCTTGCAAGCCGTGCTATTGACTCTCCCGTCGCAATTCACACATTGCCGTCGGTGACAGATTCAGGCGCTTCATATGTGATCGCGCCGATGATCGAATTAAACTATATTCCGTAAACAGCTCGAGGAGAGTACGACCATTCGCAGACCGTTCAAAACGGACGCCCCCGTCAAGGAGGGACCGCGCTCAAACAAGGAAATCCGGGTTCCCCGGGTTCAGCTTATCGATGCCGAAGGCCAGAATATCGGTGCCGTCCCGATCGACCAGGCGCTCCGCATGGCGGAAGAGGCCGGTCTTGATCTGGTAGAGATCGCACCGAACTCCGAACCGCCGGTATGCAAGATCCTCGATCTCGGCAAGCTGAAATACGCCAACCAGAAGAAGGCGGCCGAAGCGCGCAAGAAGCAGAAGATCGTCGAAATCAAAGAAATCAAGATGCGCCCGAACATCGACACGCATGACTATGACGTGAAGATGAAGGCGATGAACCGGTTCTTCGAGGACGGCGACAAGGTCAAGGTCACGCTGAAGTTCCGCGGCCGCGAAATGGCCCACCAGGAACTGGGCATGAAGCTCCTGCTTCAGGTCAAGGACGACACCCAGGCGATCGCCAAGGTGGAGGCCGAGCCGAAGCTCGAAGGCCGTCAGATGATGATGGTTCTGGCGCCGCGCTAAGCCGCGCTACCGTCGATCAATAGACCTGATGAAAGCCGCCTTCTGGGCGGCTTTTTTCGTTGCGGGCTCGTGCCGGCGCGTTCCTGACAGAATGCTGACAACCTGCCTCAGCGATCTGTCAGGGAGCGGATGCCATTGTCAGTGCATCGGCAACCGGAGAAGGATCGGAGATCATGACTTCCGCGCTGCGAAAAGCCCTGCTTGTTACCACCGTCGGCCTCTGCGGCCTCGTATCCGCGCCGATCGGCCTGTCTGTCATCGCCAACGGTCCTGCGCATCCGTTCTCGGCCGCGGCCCTCGCGGATGACAATGACGGCGACGATCATGGCGGTGGCGACCGCGACGGTCGCGGTCACGATGGCCGAGATGATCGCGACAACGACGACCGAGGTGGTCGGGACAACGACGACCGCGACGACAACGATCAGGGCGGTCGTCACGGCGACCACCATCGCGACGCAGGCCATCACGATGACGACGATGATGACCGCGACGACGATCGCGATGACGACGACTTCCGGGATGCCCGCGACCGTCCCGAGATCGAGCTCCGGGTTTCGGAGGAAAGCCTTCGCGGTCTGCGCGACGGGTCGCTGATCGCCGTCGACGATCTCGGCCGTGTGCTGGAGGTCGAAGTGGAATTCGAACATGGCGTGCGTGTCGTGAAGGTCGAGCCGCACCGCGGCGATTTCCGCCGCAACCCGGGACCGATTACCAGCGTCTCCATCAGGCCGGCGCCCTAATCTGTCCAGAAATGCCCGACGCATTACCCCCGCACGATGCGTCGGATCGAAGGTCGACCGCCATCAGCCCGCCCGGCGGCTCGATCCGGCTAGCGCATGCCCCCCGTGCCAAACCGGCGCTGGGGGTATGCGCGTTGCTGGCGTTGTGGTCGCGGCTGGCGTAGGCTTGCGCACCATGGAGGCCCACCGGCACGCTGGCCTTGAGGGGCCAGAGGGTTGAGCCATCTTGACGGCGAGGCCCGCGCGCGCTGAGGAAATGAACGCTGAAACCAAACCGATGAGGCAATCGCGACCGGATGATGCCATGGCGATGACACGACGAGACCTGATAGCGCTCTTCTGCTGCTCGCTCCTGCTTTCGTTGGCGCCGCAGCACGGTCGCTTTGCGGCCTTGGCAAAGGATGGCGGTGGCGGCGGTTCACACGGCGGCGGTGGCGACAATAGTGGCAGCGGCCACGGTGGCGGTGACGACGACCACGATGACGATCGCGGCAAAGACGGCGGTGGCGACGACGGCGATGATGATGACGACGACGATGACGACGCAGGCGGCGGCGGCAGTGGGCGCCGCAGCGACCAGGAGCGTGCGCGCGATGCCGTCGAAAGAGGCGATATTCTGCCGTTGAAGGATGTTCTCCGACTGGTCGACGAGGACAAATACGGCACAGTCATCGCCGTTGATCTCAGGCACTCCGGCAGCAGCGAGGTCTATCGGCTACGCACGCGTGACCGGCAAGGGACGATCCGAAACCTGCGCATCAACGCGCGCACCGGAAAGTTCATGAACATCTTCGGTTTCTGAGGGGCGGAATGCGCATTCTTCTGGCGGAGGACGATCCCAATATCGCAGCCCATGTAACAAGCAGGCTCGAGGCGGAAGGCTATGGCGTCGATACGCTTGCGCTCGGGCCGGACATCTGGGAGCGAGGGGAAAGCGGCAACTATACTGCGATCATCCTCGACCTCGGTCTGCCGGGTATGGACGGGCTGTCGATCCTGAAGCGCTGGCGGCAGGCGGGGCTGGAGACGCCCGTCCTCGTGCTGACGGCGCGGGGCTCCTGGATGGAACGCGTCGACGGGTTCGATGCCGGCGCCGATGATTATCTGCCGAAGCCTTTTCGGGCCGAGGAGCTGCTGGCGCGGCTGAGGGCCCTGTTGCGGCGTGCCGGCCCGCGCGTCACATCGGTGCGGGCCGCCGGGCGCTTCACCCTCGACGAGGCGACGCGGCGTGTGACCTTCGATGGAGCGCCGCTCGAACTCAGTCCTCTCGAATACCGCATGGTCGCGCTCTTCTTCGACCGCAAGGGCCAGGTGGTCACGCCGCTGGAACTGGCGAGCCATGTTCAGGGCCGCGATGACGACACGGCCAAGAACGCCGTCGAGGCGATGATCGCCCGTCTGCGCAAGAAGACGGAAAGCGGCGCAATCGAAACCCGGCGCGGCTTCGGCTATGTTTTGCCGGACGGGCCGGCATGATCCGTTCGCTGCGGCTTAGGCTGGCCATCGGCGCATCGATCGCCATAGGCTTGGTGCTGCTGGTGGTTTGGCTCTCCTTGAGCAGGCTTTTTACCGACTACGTTGTCGAACGCTACCGCGCGGAAATGGCGACGTTGGTCGATACCATCGCCGCCCAGGTGACGGTGCGCGATGGCGAGCTCGTTCTGCCGCGAGAGCCGGCCGATCCGCGGCTGAGCCTGCCGGCTGGCGGACGCTACTGGCAGATCACTCGCGATGGCGGCACCCCCATTCGCTCGCGCTCTCTATGGGATACGGTGATCGGCGACGATCGGCCGTCGGCGCCGCACCATCTGGGCTTCCTGGAGATGGAAGGTCCGGACGGGGCGCCCATGCTGATCTACCAGCAGGCCCTGGCGCTCGGCGAGGGACCGACCGCGCAACGGTTTTCCGTTGCGGCAGGCTTTGCCCGCACTGAACTCGACGATGCGCTGGCTGCCTTTCACAGCCAGATCCGGCTGATGCTGCTCGCAACCGCCTTCGTACTCGTTGGTGCCGCCTTCCTGCAGGGCGCGCTCGGGCTTTCGCCGCTGGTGCGCTTGCGCGATCGGGCAGCCCGCGTTCGTTCTGGCGCCGAGAAGGACTTCGGCTCGGCCGGCCCCAGCGAAGTCCAGCCGCTGGTCGCCGAGATCAACTTGCTACTCTCCGAGCGCGAGACAGCCCTGGCGCAGGCGCGCGCCCGTGCCAGCGATCTGGCCCACGGGCTGAAGACGCCGCTGACCGTGCTTGCCCAGCTTGCCGAGAGCCTGCCGGAGGGCCAGCGGCAGACCGCGCTCGAGCAGGTCGATCTCGTGCGCCAGCGCGCCGATCGCCAGCTGCAGGCGGCCCGCATGGGCGTCGAGCGCATGGCGACCACGTCGATCGCGACCCTTGGGGGTAAGCTGGTCAACGTCCTGCGCCCGATCACGGCGGAACGCGGCATTGCCTGGGAAGTCGATGTCGATCCGTCGATCTCGCTCGACGTCGACCCGGCCGACCTCGCCGAATGCCTCGGCAACTTGCTCGACAACGCCGCCAAATGGGCGCGGAGCCGCATCCGCCTTTCGGCCGAGGCGACAGGCGGGCGTGTGCGCATTGCCGTTGGCGATGACGGGCCGGGCGTTGCCGAGGGCGACAGGGAACAGGTGATGCGCCGCGGCACCCATGGCGAGAACACAGAGGGCAATCACGCCGCGAACACCGGCCTTGGACTTGCGATCAGCGCCGATATCGCGGATGCCTATGGTGCGGTGCTGTCGCTGGGGCAGTCGCCGCTGGGCGGCCTCGAGGCCGCATTGCTTTTCGACGCCGGCGGCGGCCGCCGGAGACCACGCGATCCTGCCTAGGGCGCGTGCTTCCAGATGTGCTGGAAGATGCGCCGGACAAAGATGGGGACGCGCCGTGCCACAGCTCGCAGCGTCATCTTCGATTCCCCAGTTGCGCTTTTCGGGATGTGCGGTTATAAGCCCCCGTCCGAACGGTCCGGCAGGGCATGCCGTGGCCGTTCTTAACGCTGGAAATGGACCTCGTCTGTCCGTTTCGCATTCTTAAGAACAATGGAGTAGCAAAATGCCCAAGATGAAGACGAAATCGTCTGCCAAGAAGCGGTTCAAGATCACCGCAACCGGCAAGGTTCGTGCTGCCGCCGCTGGTAAGCGCCACGGCATGATCAAGCGTACCAATAAGTTCATCCGCGACGCGCGTGGAACCATGGTTCTCGCCGAGCCCGATGGCAAGAAGGTCGTCAAGAACTACCTGCCGAACGGTCTCTAAGACTTTCAGGCATATTGGACACGTTAAGGAGATCATGACATGGCACGTGTAAAACGCGGCGTTACCGCTCACGCCAAGCACAAGAAGACGCTGAAGGCAGCCAAGGGCTTCTACGGCCGTCGCAAGAACACCATCCGCGCCGCCAAGGCAGCGGTTGATCGTTCGAAGCAGTTCGCTTACCGCGACCGCAAGGTCAACAAGCGCAACTTCCGCGCTCTCTGGATCCAGCGCATCAACGCTGCCGTCCGCGAATTCGGCCTGACCTACGGCCGCTTCATCGACGGTCTGAACAAGGCTGGCATCGAAGTCGACCGCAAGGTTCTGTCCGACATGGCTATCCATGAGCCGGCAGCATTCGGCGCCCTCGTCGAAGCTTCCAAGAAGGCGCTCGCCTATCTCAAGGAAGCCGGCACGGCAAACGAGTTTGAAAGCGCTGTCCGTTAAGCCAGCGTTTTCCCAAAATCGTTCTTGAAATTTGTTGGGAAACCCGCGCTGGCAGGGCTGGCGCGGGTTTTTCTTATTCTGCGGGACGAAAGTGCACCACGATCGAAAGGGACCGTCAGCGGTTCCGGAGCTTGATGACGACGACATGAAGGCTTTGCTGGCTGCGCTCGCCGCCGGCAGGGAACGTGTCGAGTGTTGCGAGCTCAAGGATCGGACGGTCTGGATCAAGCGCTACCGTCACCCAGGCCCACGCCTCATCCTGCGTGCTCAGGCGCTCGTCGCGCGGCTCAGCGGATTGCCGGTCCTGCGGCCTTCGCCACTTCTCGGCATCGAGGGCATGATCGAGCGCGAGGTCCGCCAGATCGCTCTCTTTTCCGAAGCCGGCTTCAGGGCACCCGAAGTCCTGTATCGCGGCCCGACGGTCCTGGTCCTCTCGCACCTGGGACTGCCGGTCAGCAAGCAGATGGGGCCGTTGTGCGCCAGCGACGCGGAAGCGCATGACCAGTTGCTTGTCCGCTGCGCGGCGGAGCTCGGGCGGCTGCATGCCGCCGGGCTTTGCCACGGCCGGCCGCATCCGCGCGATTTCGTCATCGATGGCGACACGTTCGGCTTCCTCGATTTCGAGGAGGTGCCGGCCACCGTGATGCCGCTTGCGACCGCTCAGGCGCGCGACTTGTGGCTTCTGTTCCTGCAGGTGGCGAGCAGGGCGCTGCGACCGGAGACGCCGGACCGAGCCTTTGCAGCCTGGAAGGTCGTCGCCCCCAGGGCGGCTGCCCGCGCGCTGGGTGAGTTTATTCCGATGGTCCGGCGCTTCTTGCCGCTTGCGCGCTTTCTGCTGCGCATGCGCGAGGGACAGGACCTCGTCCGTTTCATTGCCGCGACGGCCTATCTGGCCAACGTGACGCAATCATATTCCTGAAGACTAGAACCGATATAGAACCGAACCCATTCCCGCATCGAGGCAGGACAGAATGAGCGAACTGGAAACACTGGAACGGACACTGCTGGCGGACATCGACGCCGCCGGTGACGAAGGATCGATCGAGACGGTGCGCGTCAACGCGCTCGGCAAGAAGGGCTCGATCTCCGAGCTCTTGAAGACGCTCGGAACCATGACGCCGGAAGAGCGCCAGACCCGCGGCGCGCAGATCAACGCGCTGAAGAACACGGTTGCCGAGGCGATCGCCGCCCGCAAGTCGGCGCTCAAGGATCAGGCTATCGCCGAGCGCCTGGCGCGCGAGACCGTCGATATCAGCCTGCCGGTCCGCTCGTCGCCCGCCGAGCGCGGCCGCATTCACCCGATCAGCCAGATCGTTGACGAGATCACCGCGATCTTCGGCGACATGGGCTTCTCGATCGCGGAAGGTCCCGATATCGAGACCGACTACTACAACTTCACGGCGCTGAATTTCCCCGAGGGCCATCCGGCCCGCGAGATGCACGACACCTTCTTCTTCAACCCGGATGAGAAGGGCGATCGCAAGGTGCTGCGTACGCACACCTCGCCGGTGCAGATCCGCACCATGGAAGCGCAGCAGCCGCCGATCCGCATCATCATCCCCGGCAAGACTTACCGCCAGGATTCCGATGCGACCCATTCGCCGATGTTCCACCAGGTCGAAGGCCTGGTCATCGACAAGGCTGCGAACGTCGCCAACATGCGCTGGGTGCTGGAAGAATTCTGCAAGGCCTTCTTCGAGGTCGACCAGGTGACGATGCGTTTCCGCCCGTCCTTCTTCCCCTTCACCGAGCCGTCCTTCGAGGTCGACATCCAGTGTGACCGTTCCGGCCCGATCGTGAAGTTCGGCGAGGGCACCGACTGGATGGAGATCCTCGGCTGCGGCATGGTGCACCCGAATGTGCTGCGCTCCGGCGGGCTCGATCCGGACGAGTATCAGGGCTTCGCCTGGGGCATGGGCCTCGATCGCATCGCCATGCTGAAATACGGCATGCCGGACCTGCGCGACTTCTTCAACGCCGACGTTCGCTGGATGACCCATTACGGCTTCCGCCCGCTGGACATGCCGACGCTGTTCGGCGGTCTCTCGGCCTGATCGCGCGCAGATATTTAGGACACAGGTGAAATCATGAAATTCACGCTTTCCTGGCTCAAGGACCACCTTGAAACCGACGCCACGCTCGAGGAAATCTGCGCGCGCCTGACGATGATCGGGCTCGAAGTGGAAGACGTCGACGACAAGGCCGCCTTCAAGCCCTTCGTCATCGCCAAGGTCGTCTCGGCCGAGCAGCATCCGAACGCCGACAAGCTTCGCGTGCTGATGGTGGACACCGGCTCGGGCGCTCCGATCCAGGTCGTCTGCGGCGCACCGAATGCGCGCGCGGGCCTCGTCGGCGCCTTTGCGGCACCCGGCACCTACGTGCCCGGCATCGACGTGACGCTTGCCGTCGGCACCATCCGTGGCGTCGAAAGCCGCGGCATGATGTGCTCGGAAAAGGAACTGCAGATCTCCGACGACCACAACGGCATCATCGACCTTCCCGCCGATGCGCCCGTCGGCACGAGCTATGCCACTTACGCCGGCCTCGACGATCCGATGATCGAGATCAACCTCACGCCGAACCGGCCGGACTGCACCAGCGTCTACGGCATTGCCCGCGACCTCGCTGCCTCCGGCCTCGGCACGCTGAAGACGCGAAAGGCACCGTCCTTCGCGGTTGAAGGCGAGACACCGGTGAAGCTGAGGCTCGACCTCGGTGAAGACACGCACCTGTGCCCGGGCTTCTCGCTGCGGCTGGTGCGCGGCGTCAAGAACGGCCCGTCGCCGAAGTGGATGCAGCAGCGGCTGCTCGCCATCGGCCTGCGCCCGATCAACGCACTGGTCGATATCACCAATTACATGACCTTCGACCAGGGCCGGCCGATGCACGTCTTCGACGCCGCCAAGGTCAAGGGCAACCTGACGGTTCGCCGCGCCAAGGACGGCGAGACGGTGCTGGCACTCGACCAGCGTGAATACAAGCTCGGCCCCAACAACGTGGTTATTGCGGACGAGAAGGCGATCGAGTCGATCGGCGGCGTCATGGGCGGCGAGCACTCCGGCTGCGACGAGAACACGACTGACGTGCTGATCGAGTCGGCCCTCTGGGATCCGATGAACATCGCGAAGACCGGCCGCACGCTCGGCATCATCACCGATGCGCGCTACCGGTTCGAGCGCGGCGTCGACCCGGAATACATGGTGCCCGGTCTCGAACGCACCACCGAACTGGTGCTCGAACTCTGCGGCGGCCAGGCGGCCAAGGCAGAAGTGGTCGGCTATGCCGGCCATACGCCGAAGATCGTCGATTTCCCGGTTTCCGAAGTGAAGCGCCTGACCGGCCTCGAAGTCTCCTCCGAGGAAAGCGTCTCGATCCTGAAGAAGCTCGGCTTCGGCGTCGAAGGTTCGGGTGAACGCTTCAAGGTCTCGGTCCCGTCCTGGCGCCCGGATGTCGACGGCAAGGCTGACCTCGTTGAAGAGGTCATGCGCATCCACGGCGTCGACAACATCGTCGCCGCGCCGCTGCCGAGCCATGGCACCGTCAACGGCAAGATCCTGACGACGCTGCAGATCCGCACCCGACTCGCCAAGCGCGCGCTCGCAAGCCGCGGCATGCTGGAAGCGGTCACCTGGTCGTTCATTTCCGAGGAGCAGGCAAAGCTCTTCGGCGGCGGCTCTGCCGCGCTGAAGCTCGCCAACCCGATCGCCTCCGACATGTCGGACATGCGTCCGTCGCTGCTGCCGGGCCTGCTGACCGCTGCGCAGCGCAATGCTGACAAGGGCTTTGGCGACGTCGCGATCTTCGAAGTCTCCGGTACCTATGAAGGCGACACGCCCGATACTCAGCGCCGCGTTGCCGGCGGCATCCGCCGTGGCACGGCTTCGCTGGCCGGTGCCGGTCGTCTCTGGTCGAACGCGGCCAAGGGTGGCGGCAAGCCGGTCGACGTTTTCGACGCCAAGGCCGACGCCATTGCCGTGCTCGAAGCCTGCGGCGTGCCGATGGGCAACGTTCAGTTCGAGCCGGGCGGTCCCGCCTGGTACCACCCGGGCCGTTCCGGCACGATCAAGCTCGGCCCGAAGATCGTTCTCGGCACCTTCGGCGAATTCCATCCGAAGACGCTCGAAGCGCTCGACGTCTCGGGCGCGCTCGCAGGCTTCGAGATCTATGTCGATGCCATGCCCGAGCCGAAGAAGAAGGCGACCCGCACCAAGCCGGCGCTCGACCTCTCGCCATTCCAGGCGGTGAAGCGCGACTTCGCCTTCGTCGTCGACAAGGCGGTGGAAGCCGGCGTCATCCTGCGCGCCGCCTCCGGTGCCGATCGCAAGCTGGTGACCGGCGTCAGCGTCTTCGACGTGTTCGAGGGTGCGTCGCTCGGCGAGGGCAAGAAGTCGATCGCGATCGAAGTCACCATCCAGCCGGTCGAGCGCACGCTGACCGACGAGGACTTCGAGGCGCTGACCGCCAAGATCGTCGCCAACGTGACGAAAACGACGGGCGGCGTGCTGCGCGCCTGATCCGAGCCAACACGGCAGATACGAAAAGGGCCGCTGCATTGCAGCGGCCCTTTTCGCTTGAGCTAATCGGTATGCTGCATCAGTTCGATGCGGTTGCCGAAGGGATCGTCGACATAACATCTGCGGTAGCCGGCAAGCGGCTCGTCTTCGACCGTTGCCACGCCAGCCGCTTCGAGCCGCAGCCTCAGGCGATCGAGATCGTCGACGAGGAAAGCGGGGTGGGCCTTGCGCGCCGGCCTGAAGTCCGGGTCGATGCCGAGATGCAGGCGGATGCTGCCTTGCTCGAACCAGCAGCCACCTCGGGCAAGAAGGTTGGCCGGCTTGCTGACCTCAGAGAAACCGAAGAGACCGCCGTAGAAGCCGCGTGCCGCCGGTTCGGCACCCGCCGGCATGGCAAGCTGGATATGGTCGATGCCGATGAGCCTGCCCGTCGGCTCCGATTTCGGCAGGATCGCCGTCATGACGCGTGCTGGTGGAAGACCTTGTTGACGATCACCCAGCGCCCGTCGATCTTCACCAGCGCCAGATGGTCGGAGTAGCGTTCGCCGGCGAAACTGTCGACCACCCGCACGGTTGCGGTATCACCGGTGATATCGATCTTCTGCACGTCCATCTCCGGCTGCGTGCCAGGGGGGGCTGCACCCGCCTCGACGATCGTCTTGATGAAGCCGTCGCGCGTCGTCCATTCGAGCGCGCCCTTGTAGTTGCCGATAATCGCCGCATCGGGGTGAAACGCCTTGCGCAGTGCGCCCTCGTTGGCAAAGGCCATGCCGTCGACATAGAGGTGCACCACCGCGCTGATCGCCTGCTCGTCGGACATTCCCGCTCCTCCTGAAATGTTCACCGCTGGTTGAGAAGTAGTGCGCCCGGCGCGAATTTCGATGGGGAGCTCCCCGCTTCGGCTGAAACGGGGAGAGTTGGGTCAACGGTTGGTGAGCGCCAGCGAGGCGTCCGCGTAGCGATTGCCGGCGACATATTCCGGAGAAAGCGCGTCAGCGAGGCGACTGGATTCCTCGGCACTGAGGGTGATCGCCGTGGCCGCCGCATTCTGCTCCAGATGGTTGAGCTTGCTGGCGCCCGGGATCGGCACGATGAAATCACCCTGATTGATGACCCAGGCAAGCGCAAGCTGGGCGGCGGTCACGCCCTTCTCCGCAGCCAGCACTTGCAGCGTCTCGACGAGCCGGGAATTGGCATCGAAGTTTTCCGCCTGGAAGCGCGGCAGAGTGCGACGGAAGTCGTCGGCTGCGAGATCCTCGGCCTTGCGGATTGCACCCGTGAGCATGCCGCGTCCGAGCGGGCTGTAGGGCACAAAGCCGATGCCGAGCTCGCGGCAGGTGGCAAGCACATCGGCTTCCGGATCACGCGTCCACAGCGAATACTCGCTCTGGACGGCGGCGATCGGATGGACCTTGTGAGCGCGGCGGATGGTGGCGGCGCTCGCTTCGGAGAGGCCGATCGCCCGCACCTTGCCCTCGCGCACCAGTTCCGCCATGGCGCCGACAGTGTCCTCGATCGGTACGTCAGGATCGACGCGGTGCTGGTAGTAGAGATCGATGACATCGGTGCCGAGCCGCTTGAGCGAGGCTTCTGCCACGGCCTTTGCATGTTCCGGCCGCCCGTCGACGCCCCTGATCGCCTGGGCCGCCGGCACACCGGGCTCGATGCGGAAACCGAATTTGGTGGCGATCGTCACCTTGTCGCGCACGGCACCGAGCGCCTTGCTGACGAGCTTCTCGTTCTCGAACGGGCCATAGACTTCGGCCGTGTCGAAGAAGGTGATGCCGAGATCGACGGCGCGGTGAAGCGTGCGGATTGACTCCGCCTCATCCGTGGCGCCATAGGCGAAGCTCATGCCCATGCATCCAAGGCCGATGGTGGAGACGGTGAGGTCATTCCCGAGTTTGCGGGTCTTCATGTCGTTTCCTTGTCTGGCTGCCACGCGTCGGAACTAGCGCGCTGGGAGCGCACGTCTATCGTCCGAGGCATGAATTGATGGTTGGACACCGCCGATGCGCCCAAGTGGCGGGCGGCGGTTCCTCGTTGCCATCGCAGACGATCTCCTCGCTTCGTCCAGGCGCTGGCAACGATTGAAGAATAGGGCCATCTGCTGCGGCTGAAAATCGCTGTCAATTCTCACGGGCTGTTCTATTATTTCGATCAATGAACAGAACGCAGCTCTCCCAACTCGCGGTATTGGCCGCCGTCGCCGCCCATGGCAGCTTTCGCGGGGCCGCCCGGGAGCTCGCCGTGGCGCCATCCGCGGTCAGCCATGCCGTCGGCAGCCTTGAAGCGAGCCTCGGCATTCGTCTTCTGGCGCGTACCACGCGCAGCGTCGCGCCGACCGAGGAGGGGCGCCGGTTGCTCGAACGGCTGGCACCGGCGCTCGACGAGATCGCCCATGCGTTGGAGGCCGCCGCCGACGCCCGCGAGCGTCCGGCCGGGAACCTGCGCATCACGGCGCCGCGTTTTGCTGCCGACCTCATCCTCGCGCCACGGCTTGGCGCTTTCCTGGATCGTTATCCCGAGATCGTGCTCGAAATCGCCAACGAGGACGGCTTCACCGATATCGTCGAAGAAGGCTACGACGCCGGCATCCGGCTCGGCGAAAGCCTGGAGGCGGACATGATCGCCGTGAGGGTCGGGCCGGAGCTCGAAAGCGCCGTCGTCGCTTCGCCCGATTACTTCAAGCGGTATGGTCGGCCGCAGCATCCCCGTGATCTCGCCGCGCATCGCTGCATTCGGCGACGCTTCTCCAACGGCACGCTCTATCGCTGGGAGTTCGAGAAGGATGGCGAGGAGCTGACGGTTTCGGTCGAGGGGCCACTGATCCTCGGCGAGGACCGGCCGATCATCAAGGCGGCGATGGGTGGCGCCGGCCTTGCCTATCTGTTCCTGTCCCGTGTCGAGACCGCTATTGCCGAAGGGAAGCTGGAGCGCGTCATGGAGGACTGGTGCGCGCCCTATGCCGGTCCCTATCTCTACTATCCGAGCCGCCGGCAGATGCGGCCGGCGCTGCGCGCCTTCATCGATTTCTTCCGGCACAGCGGATAGGAGACGGCTCGAAATCGGGTGGCGCGGCAGGCCCGGATCTGGAATGCCATTTGTTTCGTGTTTCGATGAGAGGAAAGCCCATGAAGAAGCCCGGTTCGATGAAGGGTCTCGAAGATCTCGGCCGGGTAAGGCTCTCCCGAAACTTCTTCTTCCGCGATTTCCTGCATTCGGAAATCGCCGATTTCTACCGCATTCCGAACATCCCCGATGATCCCGATCTGGCGATCGAGGCCGGCCGCCGTCTCTGCGAGGAATTGCTGGAACCGCTGGAAGCGACCTTTGGCCGTCTCGTCATTCGTTCAGGCTACCGCAACCGCGCCGTCAACGGCTTCGGCAATGCCAATGGGCTCAACTGCTCGACCAATGCCGCCTCGGCCGCCGATCACATCTGGGACATGCGCGATGCGGACGGATGCATCGGAGCCACTGCCTGCATCGTCATTCCCTGGGTATGGGATCGCCGCGGCGAGATCGGCGGCTGGCAGTCGATCGCCTGGTGGATCCACGACCACTTGCCCTATGCCTCGCTCTGCTTCTTCCCGAAGCTCTGGGCTTTCAACATCCAGTGGCACGAGCGGCCGGCACGACGGATTTCAAGCTTCATCCAGCCGCGCGGGCTGCTGACCAAGGCCGGCATGGCGAACCATGCCGGCAAACATGCCGAGACCTATGCCGGATTTCCGGATTTGAGGACCTCGCCGAAATTGACCTTGTAGCGCACGTGCTCGTCGGTCCCGGAGTAACGGTCATAGAGCCGCCGTGCCGTGGCATTGTCGGCTTCCGTGTACCAGTAGAGCCGGTCCCAGTCCTTGTCCCGGCAGAGCGCGATGAGATCGTCGATCATCGCCCGTGCCACGCCCTGGCCGCGTGCAGCGGGATCGACATAGAGATCCTCGATGTAGCAGATCGGCCTCCGGAAGAAGGTGGCGAGCTGTTCCTGGCAGATCGCGAAGCCGACCAACTGGGTGTCGAGGATCGCCAGCCGCGCGAAAAGCGGTGCTGCCGGATCGATCAGCCTCTTCCAGGTGAGATCGATGATGTCTTCGGCCAGCTCGGAGCCGGAAAAGGCGACATAGCCCGCCCAGAGCCGGCGCCAGTCCGCCTCGTCGCCGCTTGCCGCGGGGCGTATCGTCAATGCCATCGTGTTGGTTCAGCTCCCGTCATTCGCCGACATCGTTGAGCTTTCGGATCGCTTCGTCCGACAACCTAAGCTCGGCAGAACGAATGAGGCTCTCCAATTGCGCGAGGCTTGTGGCGCTGGCGATCGGTGCGGTGACACCCTTGCGGGTCCGCACCCAGGCGAGCGCGATTTCCGCCTGGGTCGCCCCGGTTTCTGCCGCGATGTCGTCGAGCACGCCGAGGATTCGCATGCCGCGCCCGTCGAGATATTTCTCGACACCGCTGCCGCGCGCCGAGCCTTCAAGGTCCTTGTGGGTCCGGTACTTTCCCGAGAGAAAGCCCCGCGCCAGACCGAAATAGCTGATGACGCCGATCTCTTCGGAAATGCAGAGATCGCGCAGCGGCCCTTCGAATGCGTCACGGTCGTAGAGATTGTATTCCGGCTGCAGCACCTGATAGCGTGGCAAGCCCTGGTTGGCGGAAACGTCAAGCGCCTCGCGCAGTTGCAGCGAGTTCAGGTTGGAGGCGCCGATGGCCCGAACCTTGCCCTCGGTCAGCAACTGATCGTAGGCCGCGAGCGTCTCTTCGTAGGGCGTTTCCGGGTCCGGCCAGTGCGAGAGATAGAGGTCGATGTGGTCGGTCTGCAGCCGCTTCAGCGAATTTTCGACCGCCTGCAGGATCCAGCGACGCGAGAGCCCCTTGCGATTGGGCCCGAGCTCCGAGCCGACCTTGGTGACGATCACGGCCTTGTCGCGTGACCGGCCGGACTGTTTCAGCCATTTGCCGATGATCGTTTCGGATTCGCCGCCCTGATTGCCCGGCGCCCAGGAGGAGTAGACATCGGCAGTGTCGATGGCGTTGAACCCAGCATCGAAAAAGGCATCGAGCAGGGCGAAGGAGGTCTTTTCGTCGGCGGTCCAGCCAAAGACATTGCCGCCGAATACGAGTGGCGCGATTTCCAGGTCGGTGCGGCCAAGTCTCAGTTTTTCCATGGTTTTGCTCCATTGGACTGGATGAAGGCATGGTGCGATCGGGAGGATTGCGAAGAGAAAGATAGGGCAGAAAAGCTGACATTGTCACCCGTCCTCGGGCTTTTTTCTCAGGAAGGGGAATCCTTGGTCGGACGCATGCAGCCGCTTGATAGGTACGTACCTCGGCGCTAGTCTTTGCGACCAAATCAGGGAGCCTCGCCATGCTACGTTTCGGAATTCTGTCCACGGCCAAGATCGGCCGCGACCTCGTCGTGCCCGCCATTCAGGACGCGGAAAATTGCGTCGTCTCGGCTGTTGCCAGCCGCGATTTTGCCAAGGCCCGCGCCATGGCCGATCGCTTCTCGGCGCCGCATGCTTTCGGCTCCTACGAGGAGATGCTGGCCTCCGACACCATCGACGCGGTCTATATTCCGCTGCCGACGGCCCAGCACGTCGAGTGGTCGATCAAGGCGGCCAATGCCGGCAAGCACGTGCTTTGCGAAAAGCCGATCGCGCTGCGTGCCTCGGAGATCGATGCGCTGATCGCCGCGCGTGACCGCAACGGTGTGCAGATCGCCGAAGCCTTCATGGTCACCTACAGCCCCGTCTGGCGCAAGGTGCGCTCGCTGTTGGCCGAAGGCGCGATCGGCCGGCTGCGCCACGTCCAGGGTGCCTTCACCTATTTCAACCGCGACCCCAACAACATGCGCAACATTCCCGCGCTTGGCGGTGGCGGCCTGCCGGATATCGGCGTCTATCCCACGATCACCACCCGCTTCGTCACCGGCAAGGAGCCGGTGCGGGTGCAGGCAAGCACCGACCGTGATCCGGAGTTCGGCACGGATATCTATTCGAGTGTGCGCGCCGATTTCGGCGACTTCGAGCTCAGCTTCTACATCTCCACCCAGCTCGCCGCGCGCCAGGTCATGGTCTTCCACGGCGACAAGGGTTTCATCGAGGTGAAGTCGCCCTTCAACGCCGACCGCTACGGTCGCGAGGAGGTGGAACTGACGAACCAGAACCACGCCCAGTCCCAACTATTCCGCTTCCAGGATGCGCGCCAGTACAAGCTCCAGGCGGAAGCCTTCTCGCGCGCTGCCAAGGGCGAGGACGAGGAAGTGGTGACGCTCGAGAATTCGCGCCTCAATCAGAAATTCATCGATGCGATCTACCGCGCCAGCGCCAGGGACGGCTGGGAGACGATATGAGCCATAGGACGAAGCCCGCCGGCTTGGCTGGCGGGCCTCTATTCTGATCTCTTGGAACTGATGGTCAGGCGATGGCGGCGTTGCGTTCCCGCGCCAGTCCCCGCAGCTTGAAGAACAGGAAGTCGGCGACACCGATCATGCCGACGACGACGAGAGCGATACCGGCTGTGGAAAGAAAAGCATAGGCGTTCATCAGTAGCGCCAGGCTTGCCACCTGCCAAAGCACGTCACCGGCAATGCTGATCCGCGCCGATGCCGTGACCGGGCCGCCGTTGCGCGCTGCCGAAAGATGGAAGAGGCCCCAGATCAACAGTCCCGCACCCAGCGCCTTCAACATGACAGGCGTAACCAACGGCGTGGCAGACGCGCTGGCGAGCGCAGCCAGCGGCACTGCCGCGAGGATCAGCGCGGCGCCGGCGACAAGCGAGAAGGCGCCGTCGGCGAGGAAGGTTTTGTTGAGAAGGCTGCGGTTCGAGAGGTTCATCTTCGGCTCCATCCGTTGTCGATGGCCAGATGTTTGCGCTGATGACGTCATCAAGCCAATTACCTCTGAGGTAATGGATTTTACCCCGCACGCGCGCCACTCTGCCGGTCCAATGGAGAATCACGACACATGCTGTTCGGAGAACATCTGAAGGAATGGCGCGGGCATCGCCGCATGAGCCAGCTTGACCTCGCGGTTGCCGCGGGCATATCGGCGCGGCACCTGTCGTTCCTGGAAACCGGCCGCTCGAAGCCGTCGGAGGGCATGATCCTGCGACTGGCCTCGGTGCTCGATATTCCAGCCCGCGACCAGGGCACGCTGTTTTCGGCAGCCGGCTATCGGCCGCGCATGGCGACGCGGCCTGCTGCGGGGCTCGATGCCATGCCGCCCGCTGTCGCCAACGCCATCCGGCTGATCCTGGCGCGCCACGATCCCTATCCCGGCCTGGTGCTCGACCACGAATACACGTTTCTCGTCGTCAATCCCGCGCTGGCGAGCCTTGCTGTGGCAGCCGACATTCCGTTTCAGCCGGGAGAAAACTTCCTCGACACCTTCCTCGGCAACGACAACGTTCGCAAGCTGGTCGTCAACTGGGAGGCAGCGGCGGCCGATCTCGTGCAACGCGTGCGCACCGAGGCCTGGTTGCAGGGTCCGCGTAGCCGTCTCGGCAAACGCCTGGAAAAGGCAGCGTCGAATCCGGCGGTCGAGCGTGCGATTGAAAATCATCCGGACACGGACCGATTGCCCGTGCTGCCGATCGAGCTCGATGTCGGCGGCCTGCGGCTGCGTTTCATCACCACGCTGCAGACCTTCGGCTCGACCCAGGATGCCCTTGTGGAGGGCGTGCTGATTGAATCCTTCTTCCCCGCGGATGAGGAGACCAAGGCGTTTTTCGAGCGGAAGGGATGAGCGCTACCGGCCGATAGCGATGGCGCCGCAAAGCATCAGCGCGAGGCCCATATTGTAGGCGCCGATCGCCGCCGCAGCTTCGATCCAGTTGCCGCTTGCGCCGGCCAAACCCAGCAAGACCGCACCGACCAGCAGGCAGACACGCGGAGAACGCAGACTGCATGTGATGATGCCGAGGAGGAAGGAAGCGGTGACGATCATGGTCCCGGGCACCTTTACGAATTGATGATGATCATGCCGCTGATGATCAACGCGGCGCCAAGCGCGTAGCGCAGCGTCACGGCTTCGCCGAGAAAGACGACGGCAAGCAGCGGCACGATGCAGAAGGTCAGCGCCATGAACGAATAGGCGATCGTCAGCGGCACGGACTTGATCGTGAAGATCCAGATGATCGTGCCGATACCGTAGACTGCCAAAGCGATGAGCAGTGTCGGATTGAAGGCCAGCGCCAACAGCCCTTGGGCGTTGGCGTTTCCAGTCTTGGCGCTGGTGAGCTTGAAGAGAATCTGACCGGCCGAAATCAGCACAGGTGTGAAGAACAGACCGAACCAGACGGTGGGCGCCAGATTGAGGTTCATCGCCACGCCTCACACCGCCGCAGCTTTGTCTTCGCAGTAGAAGATGTCGCGGCCGATATCGACGCATTCATGCTTGGCTGGAACCGGATGCACTGCGCGCAGGAAGGAGTGGGTGTAGGGGAAGAAGTTGAAGTGTGGGTTGAACGTGTAGCGATACTCGCGCTCGCGCGGCACCACGATGATCAGGCGCCGCCGGGCAATCCGGCGGAGCTCGGAGATTGCTTTGCGATAGTCGAGGATATGCTCGATCACATGCGTGCAGACGACCGTATCGAACTCGCCATTCGCAAACGGCAGCTCCTCGATCATCGCGGCGTGATATTCGATGCCTTCGATCCGGGCTGCATCGTCGATGGCGAAGTCGACGCCCGTGAGGCGCTGAAGGTGAGGGTTGGCCTCCCGGATGCGCTTCAAGAGGACGCCCGTTCCGCAGCCGACGTCGCAAACGCTGTCGCCCGCGATGCTGGCCGCGATCTTGCGCACGCAGGCTTCGGAGTTATCCGTTCCCTCGTGAACCCTCGGATGGTGGCGGTAGAGGTCTTCGTATTCGCGGGGCGAAAGAAACGGCGCCCGAGCGCGAAACTCGGCAAGATGGGCGATGTGCTTGCCCCAGGCGAGGCTGGCCATGCCCTTGAAGAGGCGCGAATCCCTGAGGACCGGCGGGATGACGTCTTCGATGATGAAGCGTATGCGGTTGGTTGTTTCCCGGTTCATCCGTGGCGTTCCCGAACAATGCGTGGCGTCGGCTGCAAGCCGATTTCCTGGTCGTCACCCCGGGTCGAAGCGATGCCGCTGTTCAGGCTCGCAAGGGGCGTTGCCCGTGAAGGGGTCGCAATATAGTGCAGCCGCAGCTGTTCGGTCCGGCCCCGCGAGACTGAATCGAGGATCACGCCCGCCGTGAACATGATGATCGACATCATCAGCATGGCCAGCGCGAAGACCCAGGTCGGCATGCGCGGCACGAGCCCGGTGGCGAAATATTCGAACAGCACCGGCATCATGAAGCCGATGCTCGTCGCAAAGAATGCCATGCCGATCAGTCCGAAGAACGTGAAAGGCCGCGTTTCTTTCATGAGCATCGCGAAGGTCCAGAGGATCTTGGCGCCGTCCTTGTATGTCGACAGTTTGGAATGGGAACCTTCCGGGCGCCGGCCATAGTCCAGTTCAAGCTCCGCGACCGGCAGCTTGAGACGCGAGGCATGGACGGACATCTCCGTCTCGATTTCGAAACCGTTGGAAATGGCCGGGAAACTCTTGGCGAACCGTCGCGAGAGCACGCGGTAACCGGAGAAGATGTCGTTGAAATCCGTGCCGAATATTTCCCGGTACAGAAGGTTGAAGATCCTGTTGCCGAAGGCGTGACCCTGTCTGCCGGCATCGTCGTGAACGCCGCGTCGCGTCCCGACGACCATGTCGGCGCGCTCGGTGATCAGGGTGCGGATCAGGTCTTCCGCATCCGTCGGGCAATAGGTGCTGTCGCCGTCGGCCATGACATAGATGTCGGCATCGATATCGGCGAGCATGCGGCGCACCACGTGCCCCTTGCCCTGCCGGCGTTCGCGCACGACGGTCGCGCCGGCAAGCATGGCCTTCAGCGCCGTGCCGTCGGTCGAATTGTTGTCGTAGACATAGATATGTGCCGTCGGCAGCGCCGCCTGGAAGCCCTGAACCACTTGTCCGATGGTCGATGCTTCATTGTAGCAGGGCAGGAGTACGGCGATGTTGAAACGGTCGAACATCCGGGTGGCTCGGCTCGTGTTGGGTTGGCGCAATCATAGGCATCAGGGGGTTAACAAGACGCCAAGGGCGCGTCCGTAAGTGCGGCGCCTGGGGGGCTGACCTGACCGCTGCAGGCTTTACGCTTTCTTGAGCGCGTATCGTTAGGCTGTGATGAGATGGAGAAGGGCAGGGATTCCATGGCGAACGGGACGGCGACGCTTTCTGAGGCGACTTCAACGGACGCGCCGAGGCCGTTCTGGTCGAGCCTGCGTTGGATGGTGCTCGTCTACGGCGTGCCCACAGTCCTCTTCCTCGTCACCCGGTTCCTGACGGCACCCGACTATGTCGGCCGCGACAACGACGATGTCATGCGCCTGGTTCAGGTGCGTGATCTCCTTACTGGGCAGAGCTGGTTCGACCTGACGCAAGTCCGCCTCGGCCTGGAAGGCGGCACGCTGATGCACTGGTCGCGCCTCATCGACCTGCCGATCGCCACGCTCATTTCCATCTTCAGGCCATTTGTCGGCACTGAGCAGGCTGAAACCCTGGCCTTGGGGTTCTGGCCGATTTCGCTTGCCGTGCCTTTGCTGGCGGCAATGGGGCTGGCCGGTCGTCGCGCTGGTGGTGTGGATGCCATGCATTTCTGCCTGGGACTGACCGTGATCTTCATCATCACGACCAATCGATTCCTCGGCGGTTCGATCGACCATCACAATGTGCAATTGGTTCTGGTTGCTGCCATGGCGGCAATGCTCGTCGATCGAACGTATCGCGCAGCGAGCTACGCCATTGCAGGATTGGCGGCAGCGCTGGCGATTGCCATTGGCGCAGAAACGACGCCGTTTGTGGCGATGGTCTGCGCAGTCGTTGCCTGCCAATGGGTTTGGGCCGGTCGAAAGGCTTTGCGGGCCACCGTCGCGTTCGGTCTTTCGCTGGTTGCAGGCCTCAGCCTGTTCTTCTTCGCGACGGTGCCGCCGCGCCTCTATCTGGCCGCGACCTGCGACAATCTCTCGATCGCTTTCTATTCGCTGGCGCTGACCGGGGGTGGCCTGTTGGCGCTTGCAGCCGCCACGCTCAGCGATCGGTCAGCCGTCGCAAGGATGATCGCTCTTGGCGCGTGCGGCCTGGTCGTCATTGCTGTGGCACTGGTTGTGGCGCCGCAATGCCTCGGCAATCCGCTGTCGGGGCTCGACCCGCTGCTTCGCGAACTGTGGCTCGACAATGTCACCGAGGCGCGTTCCTTCGTGGCCGTCGCAAAGACTGAGCCCACGAGCCTCGGCGCCTACTATTTCGCCGGTGCCTTTGCCGCGCTTGTCTGCGCCTGGCGCATCTGGCGTCGTGACAGGGTCGATCTCAACCTCATTCTCTTCGCGCTTGTGTTTTCGAGCCTGATGATTGCGCTCATTCAGGTGCGCGGAATGGCCTTCTCCAATCTTCTGGCAATCGTGCCGCTTGCCTTGCTGCTTTCGGATCTTCGTGCCCGCTCGAAAGGCGGTACGGCGGGAACAGGCGCCTCCCTGCTTTATGTTGGCACGCTTCTCATTTCGGTCCCGGTTGTCTGGGCTATTGCCGGGGAGCTTTTCGACAAGGGGATAGGTGGCGTCATGGCGGGCGAGCCCCAAGCCTCGAACGGTGAGGCCTGCCTGACGGCGGCATCGCTGACCGATCTGGAGGGCTTGGCGCCTTCGCTCATCGTCGGGCCATCCGATATCGGTGCGGCCGTCCTTCGCCACACGCAGCACCGCGTGCTGAGTGCGCCCTATCACCGCAATGCCGCGGGCATGCTTACGGAGTTGAAGATCGGCCTGGCCCGGACTGAGGATGCGGCGGTCATGCTGCGCCAGCTCGGACGTCCGATCCTGGCCTTCTGCGCCGCGGACGTTCAGGCACGAATGATCGCCGCGCGAGCGCCGCAAGGGCTCTATGCCGAACTTGCGGCCGATCATGTGCCGGCGTTCCTGTCGCCCTTGCCGATTTCGGCAGGTTCGCCCATCCGGCTCTATGCTCTGAAACCTTAGGCGGTGCCTGCCCGGCGGGTGGAAAGCGCAACGGATATGCTGGCCTTCGGCGAAGGGTGCGGTAAAAGAAGCCATGGCTTCTTTCTTCGACAGCGATTCTCCGAGCAATCTTGCCGAATATTCGGTGTCCGAGCTTTCGGGCTCGATCAAGCGAACCGTCGAGCAGGCCTTCGACCAGGTGCGCGTGCGCGGCGAGATCTCCGGCTATCGCGGCCCGCACTCGTCGGGCCATGCCTACTTCGCGCTCAAGGACGATCGGGCCCGCATTGACGCGGTGATCTGGAAGGGCACCTTCTCGCGCCTACGCTTCCGCCCGGAAGAGGGCATGGAGGTAATCGCGACCGGCAAGGTCACGACCTTCCCGGGTTCGTCGAAATACCAGATCGTCATCGAATCGATGGAGCCGGCCGGTGCGGGCGCGCTGATGGCGCTTCTCGAAGAGCGCAAGCGCAAGCTCGGGGCCGAGGGTCTCTTCGATGCCGCCCGCAAGCGGCCGCTGCCCTATATGCCCAGGGTGATCGGCGTGGTGACCTCGCCGACCGGTGCCGTCATCCGCGATATCCTGCACCGCATTGCCGACCGCTTTCCGGTGCACGTCGTCGTCTGGCCGGTGCGGGTGCAAGGCGATGGTTCGGGCGACGAGGTGGCGGCGGCGATCCGAGGCTTCAACGATATTGAACCCGGCGGCCCGATCGCCCGTCCGGATGTGTTGATCGTTGCGCGTGGCGGCGGCAGCCTCGAAGACCTCTGGGGCTTCAACGACGAGGCCGTCGTTCGTGCCGCGGCCGCCTCTCAGATTCCGCTGATTTCCGCCGTCGGGCACGAGACCGACTGGACGCTGATCGACTATGCCGCCGACCAGCGCGCACCGACGCCGACCGGGGCGGCCGAAATGGCCGTGCCGGTCCGGGCCGATCTCGAGGCGGCGGTCTCCGGCCTGTCGGCACGCTTGAAATCTGCGGTCGGGCGGCAGATGGACAATCGCCGCCAGGCGGTGCGCGCACTGGCGCGGGCGCTTCCGTCACTCGATCAACTGCTGGCGCTGCCGCGCCGTCGCTTCGATGAGGCAGCGCTGGGCCTCGGCCGTGGCTTGCAATTGAACACGGCGAACAAGCGCCGGCAGTTCGAGCGTGTCTCGGCCGAGCTGCGCGCCGATCTTCTGAAGGGCAAGCTTTCCGAGCGGCGTCAGCGCCTTGTCGATGCCATGAACAAGGCCGAACGCATCGTCGAGCGGCAGGTCCATCGCGGCGAGGCGCGGGTCCAGGCGGCGGATGCGGCGCTACGGGCGCTGCCCTCACGCTTGGTCGGCCAGATCCACCGCGCTTCCGATCGTGTCACGGGGCTTGCCGCCCGGTCGGATGCGGCGATCCGTGCAGACGTGCGCCGCCTGCGCAGCGTCATTGTCGCCCAGGATCGCATCCTGCAGTCGCTCTCCTATCGCAACGTCCTGCAGCGCGGCTTCGCTCTTGTTCGGGACGCCGATGGCGGTCCCGTGCGCCAGGCGGCATCCGTCTCGGCCGGCATGGCACTCAGTCTGGAATTTGCCGATGGCCGCGTTTCGGCAATTGCGGGCGAAGGCGAGGGCGAGCCGGCTTCTCCGTCGCCGGTGCCACGCAAGAAGCAGCCGAAGCCCGCGGAGCCGGCGGGAGATCCGCCGAAACAGGGCAGTCTGTTCTAGCGCGTCATCCCGTTGTCATGGCGACGACCTAACGCCATGGTTCCCTAAAGATTGACGGAGCCCGGCATGATCGAGCGAGCCAAGATTATCTTCATCCACGGCGCCTCCAGCAGTGGGAAATCGACGCTGGCGCGTGCGGTCCAGGCGCAGATTGGCGAGCCGTTCTGGCATGTTTCGATCGACCATCTTCGCGATTCGGGAACGGTGCCGATGGAGCGGTTCCGCCGCGGCGACTTTCGCTGGAAAGAACACCGGGCCCGCTTCTTCGACGGGTTTCACCGCTCGCTGGTTGCCTATGCATCAGCCGGCAACAATCTCCTGCTGGAGCACATTCTCGAGGAGCCCGGCTGGGCCGTCGAACTGGCGGCGATGTTCGAACCCTTCGACGTCTTTTTCGTCGGCCTTCATTGCGAACTCGACGAACTCGTCCGAAGGGAAACGCTTCGCGGCGATCGGCCGATCGGCAGTGCCGCGGAGGACTTTCATCGGATCCATGAAGGACAGCGCTACGATCTCCAGCTTCGCTCGGATCAGCCCGTGGAAGACAACGCCGCGCAACTCATATCCGCCTGGGCTTCGCGCCGGTTGCCATCCGTTTTCGCGGAACTGGCCCGCAACGCGCGTCCGGTTTATCCTCGATAGCCGAGCAAGGACTCCATCAATCTCCAGCGGCGCGAATGGCTTCGTTTTTCAAGCCCATTGCAACGTCGACATTCGCCGCCAGGTGGGCTTCCAGCAACAGATTGATTTTTTATAGCATTTGAACGAGAGATCATTTTCGATCCTGCCTGACACACGAGGAACATCGGATGCGCATTCTGCTTGTGCTTGCTCACCCGCTCGAAGACAGTTTTGCCGTCAACGTCGCGCGTGAAGCGCGCACGGCCCTGGAGGCGAACGGCCATTCGGTCGATTTGCTCGATCTTTATCGCGAGGATTTCGATCCGCGTCTCACCGTGGCCGAGCGCGGCAGCTACTTCACCGACGCCTATGACCGCTCGGCAGCGGCCGACTGGATAGCGCGCCTGCAGGCGGCCGACGGGTTGGTGCTCGTGTTCCCACAATGGTGGTTCAATTTTCCGGCGATCCTCAAGGGCTTCTTCGATCGTGTCTTTGCGCCTGGTGTCGCCTTCGACAACGATCCGGCCGGCGGCCGCATCATTCCGCGGCTTCACAACATCAAGGTCTTCTGGGCGCTGACCACAACAGGCTCGCCCTGGTGGGTGGTGCATCTCTACATGGGCAATCCGGTGAAACGACTGTTGAAACGCGGCATCGCCGCTTTCTGTGCCAAGGGGCTGAACTTCCGCATGCTCGCGCTGCATGACATGGACAGGGCGACCGACGCCAAGCGCAAGGCACATCTCGACCGTGTGCGCCGGCTCATCGCGAGCATCTAGCCGCGGCTACTCGAACGTCGCCAAATATTTTCTAAGCAAGCCGTCGAGCGCTGCGCGCTCCTCGGACGAGAGTTCGGAAACGACGCGGTGCTGGTTTGCCACGTGCGCGGTCGCGGCCTCGTCGACCCGGCGCAGCCCTTCCTCCGTGAGCGCAATGATGACGCTGCGCCTGTCCTCGGGGTTGGCAATCCGCTCGACGAGTCCGGCCTTCTCCAACTGGTCGATGCGGTTGGTCATGGTTCCCGAGCTGACCATGGTCGTATCCAGCAGATCTCCGGGCGAAAGCCGATAGGGCGGCCCGGAGCGGCGCAGCGTCGCGAGCACGTCGAAGCTCGAAGCGGAGAGGCCGCGTTCGGCAAAGGTTTTTTCGACTTCCCGGCCGATATGGGTCGAAAGCCGCGAGAGGCGGCCAAGCAGCCCCATGGCCGTCACGTCAAGATCCGGCCGTTCCCGGTGCCATTGGGCCAAAATTCTGTCGACGCGATCCATCAGGGAATCTCCACTGTTTCGTCAGTCATAGAGTATCTTGACGTAGAGATAAACTGTGCTAGCTTCAATTTATCTTGATATAGAGATTCTTGAGATAAAGATATGAGTACGAACCGCACCACCGATCTCGCCTTGACCGCACTCGCCCCGGCCATATGGGGCAGCACCTACCTCGTCACCACGCGGTTCCTGCCCTCGGGTTATCCGCTGACCGTTGCGATGTTGCGGGCGCTTCCGGCAGGCCTCCTGCTCTTGCTGATCGTACGGCGCCTGCCTGAAGGTATCTGGTGGCCGCGCACGTTCGTGCTCGGCGCGCTCAACTTCTCCTTCTTCTGGGCCATGCTGTTCGTTTCGGCTTACCGGTTGCCGGGCGGCGTTGCGGCCACGGTGGGCGCCGTCCAGCCGCTGATCGTCATCCTTCTGTCGCGGGTGTTTCTGGGCTCGCCGATCCGCCTGCTCAGTGTCGTCGCCGGCCTCGCAGGTATCGTCGGCGTCGCCCTGCTGGTGCTCACACCTGGCGCTGCGCTCGATCCGTTCGGGGTACTGGCCGGTCTCGCCGGCGCCGTCTCCATGGCCTTCGGTACCGTTCTGAGTCGCCATTGGGCGCCGCCGGTGCCGCCGCTCACCTTCACCGCCTGGCAACTGGCCGCCGGTGGTCTGATGCTCGTGCCGGTGGCGTTGTTCTTCGAGCCGTCGCTGCCGCCACTGACCACGGCAAACGTCCTCGGGCTTGCCTATCTCGGCCTGATCGGCGCCGCCTTTACCTATCTGCTCTGGTTCCGCGGCCTTTCGCGCCTAGAACCGTCGGCCGTCTCGCCGCTCGGTTTCTTGAGCCCCGTCGTCGCCATCCTGCTCGGCTGGGGCGTGCTCGGCGAGCAAATGACCCCGGTCCAGGCGCTCGGCATCTTGGTGGTCTTCATCAGCGTCTGGCTCAGCCAGCGTGCGCAGTTGCTGCCGAAGGTGCGACCGGCCCGCGCTTGAAGGCGGGCTTGCAACCATAGGGCAAGCGCTTCACATTGCCGGGAACCTCAACCCTGAAAAAGCGCATGCCTGATGACCGAGCACCTGACGCCGGCACACTATTCCGATCTCCTCCGCTTCGCCAGGCGCCAGACCCGTCGCGCCGCCGAAGCGGAGGATTTGCTACGAAGCGCTGATCGTGGCGCTGAAGGCGGGGCGGTTCCCGACCGGCGGTGATCGGGCCTGGTTCTGCGGCATCATTCGCAAGCTCGCTGCCATGCAGGCGCGTAGCGCAGCCCGCCGCCTTCGCCGCGAGCAGCAATCGGGCGTGCCGGAAACGGAAGAGGGGCGTTCCGACGATCCGCTTGCTTTCGCCGCCACGCTCTCGCCCGGCCTCAGGATCGTGATGCTGCTCGCGATCGCCGGTCACAATCGCCTCGAAATCCGCCATCTCCTCGGCATTTCCGACGAAGCGCTGCGCCAGCGCATCCTGATGCTGCGTCGTACCTGGCGTGCCGCCGGTCATGTCGAGACCAATCTGGAACTGACGGGACTGCGCTATCCGCTGGAAACCGGCCGTATCCGCCAGGCGCTGCTGCCGGTGACGCGCGACGGCCGGGCAGCCTTCGCCAGCCACGATCCGGATGGCCATCTCTTCGCGATCAATTTTTCTTTGCGCGCGCCTCACAAAGCGGCAACCGGCGGCAACAAGCTGGCGTAACAAACAGAAAGGGAGCAACCAATGCTGTCGAAACCACGTATCGGGGCGATCTGCTACTTCATCTCGGATCTCGGCCGAACGGAAGCCTTCTATCGAGATGTCCTTGGTCTCAAGGTCCAGCGCGTGGAGGACGACGAAGCCGGCACCTGGCTGATGGCGAAGATAGAAAACGAGGTCGAGCTGATCTTCTTCGTCGTCGAAAGCAAACCGGGCAACACGCCGATCGTCGTGTTCGATCTCGCCGAAGGCGGCATCGACGATGTGGTCGCCGGCCTCGCGGAAAAGGGAACCACCATCGTCACACCGGTGAGCCACGCGCCGGGTGGCTGGTCGGCGGAATTCGCCGATCCCGATGGCCATGTGCTGTCGCTCTACCAATCGGCGGAGATGCCGCGTCTGAAGCGGGCCGCCAACGGCTGAGGGCCCCCAAAGAAAAGGCCGCCGCATGTGTTGCGGCGGCCACAAATCCTTCAGGTCGGACGAGACTGGCGAGAAGCCGTGATCAGGCCCACTCGCCCTTTCGCATGACCGGCACGCGGCTGCCGTCGGCGCGCACGCCGTCGATGTCGACCTGGCCCGAACCGATCATCCAGTCGATGTGGATCAGGCTGGAATTGCCGCCCTGGGCGCGGATCTGTTCCGGCGTCAGCTTGGTGTCGTCGACGAAGCAGCCGGAATAGCACTGGCCGAGCGCGATGTGGCACGAGGCGTTTTCGTCGAACAGCGTGTTGTAGAACAGAACGCCGCTCGCCGAGATCGGTGAGGAATGCGGCACCAGCGCCACTTCGCCGAGCCGGCGCGCGCCCTCGTCGGTATCGAGCACCTTGTTCAGCACTTCCTCGCCGCGCGATGCCTTCGCCTCGACGATCCGGCCGCCTTCGAAGCGCACCTGGATGTTGTCGATCAGCGTGCCCTGGTGCGACAGCGGCTTGGTCGAGGAGACGTGGCCCTCGACCCGCAGCGCATGCGGCGTCGTGAAGACCTCTTCGGTCGGGATGTTCGGGTTGCAGGTCACGCCGTTCTTGGCTTCCGATGCACCGCCGCACCACAGATGCCTATCGGCAAGCCCGACAGTCAGGTCGGTGCCCGGGCCGGTGAAGTGCAGCGCCGCAAAGCGCTCGCCGTTCAGCCAGGCCGAGCGCCGGGCGAGGTTGGCGTTGTGCTCCTTCCAGGCGGCGACCGGATCGGCGACGTCGATGCGCGAGGCGGCGAAGATCGCGTTGGCGAGCTTCTCGACGGCCACGTGTTCCGGATCATCAGGGAAGACCAGCTTCGCCCAGGACGGATTCGGGTAGGAAACGATGTTCCAGTTGATGTCGAAGTTCGAGATCTTTTCGAGCGCGGGTTTGTAGGCGATCGAGTTCGCCTTGTTGGCACGCGCGACCTTGGCCGGGTCCTGCGCCGACAGCATCATCGGGTTGTCGCCGGAGATCGCAAGCCGTGCAGCGCCGCCGGCAAAGGCCTCGGCCATGCCCTTGAACAGCCAATCGCTCGCCCGGTCGAAGCTTTCGTCGGGAGCGTAGGCGTAGCGCGCGAGCGTCGTGTCCTCGTCGGAATAGAGCGTCGTCACCAGTCCCGCACCCGCCTTGTATGCGTGCTTGGTGATGAGGCGGACGAGCGGCATGGCCGCCACCGGCGCGGTCATCACCAGGTCCTGGCCGCGCTGAAGCTGCAGGCCGACCTGGATCGCGACTTCCGCGAGCTTGTCGAGTTTTACCGGATCAATCGGATTGGGCGTATTGGCGGGATAGGTCATGATCTGCCTGTCTTTTGAATCGGAAGAAGAAGACTTAGAGCGCTTTGCGGCGAAAATGAAGGCTGGTGGTCATCGTGGTGTCGCGGCTCAATCCGTCCGGAGAACGGCCCGCATTCGCTCGATGTTGCTCCGGTGCACCGCCTCGTAAGGTGCGAAATAGCGGATCGCGCCGGAGGCGATCTCTTCGGCCGCGAATTCCTCGAGCGTGCCGACTACCGTCCCGGCCGAAATGGCGCCCATCAGTCTTTCGATATAGCCGCGATTGGCATCGATCAGGTCCGGCCCATAGCCGCCGGTGGCGATGCGCTCGCGGTCGCCATGGGCCGGCAGGATTCGAGCAATCGGCCATTGCCGCAGACGCCTGAGCTCCGCGATGTGCGTCGCCGTCTGGTCGGCCTCGCTGATGAAGGTTGTCGTATCCTCGAGCGTATCGCCGGCCAGCAGCAGCCTTTCCTCAGGCAGCCAGATGACATTGCCGTCGGCGCTGTGGATGGCGAAGTGATGCAACTCGACGCGACGTTCCCCGACGGTCAGCGCAAGCGTCTCCGCAAACAGCCGGTTCGGCATGACGAGGGGATGGATCGGCGGCGTCGCCGTCTCGATCCGTTCGCGATTTTCTTCAAGCTTCTCTGCCGTCAGCCTGAGCGCGATGATCTCGCAGTCGGCGAAGACGGCGTTTCCGGCCACATGGTCCTTGTGCCAGTGGCTGAGCACGACGCGGATCGAAGTGACACCGAGGCTCTCGAGGTGATTTCGGATCGCCCGGGCATGGGCGAGCGAGATATGGGTATCATAGACCAGCGCTTGCTCGCCGCCGACGATCGCATACGAGGCGACGCCCAGTTCATAAGCGCCGTCGTCGAGCCAGTTCGGACCCTCCGAAAAGAGCCGCACCCCGGCGATGCGCCCGTCGTAATAGGCGTAGAGACCGGGGTAGGGCTCCAGGATCGTCAAGGTCGAGGTCATGTCCGTCATATGCAGTTCCTCCCGCATGGCTTGGTGATGTCATAGGCCAGTGCGAAACGAAACTGAAGGACGGGATGCTGCCCTCGATCCTATCCGTCTATCCCTGACGGGCGCGCAGCAGATAGGCATCTTGCTCCCGCAGAAAAGTCATCAGCCGCTCGCCGTAATCCGCCGTCACCGCCGTCTTGACGCTCGGCCGGTCCGCCAGTGCTGCACGCCAGGCACGGATACGATCGAGCCCGTCGAAGATGCCGTGATCGGCGAGCGTGTCGAAGAGGTCGAAGTAGCGGAAGATCGGCGCGAAGACCGCATCGACGAGCGAAAATCGTGTGCCGGCGAAATAGGGGCCGTCGCCGAGCGCCGCTTCGACAGTCGCGAATTTTCCGGCCAGTGTCTTGCGCTTCTGTTCGTAGGTTTCCCGGTCACTGGCGGTCTCGAAGCCCCAGAGATCCGAGAGGATCGACGAGCCGAACTCCATCCATCCGCGATGCCGGGCGCGCTCCAGCGCATCTTCAGGGTGAAGCTTCGGTCCAGCTTGGCTTTCCTCGACATATTCGGCGATGACGGAGCTTTCGAACAGCACCGTTTCACCGCCTTGCTGCGGCACCTGCAGCAGAGGCACCTTGCCGAGCGGCGAGATCTTCAGGAACCAGTCGGGCTTGGCCTTGAGGTCAATGTAGGTCCGCTCGAAGCGAACGCCTTTTTCGTCGAGCGCGATCGAGGCGCGCTGCACATATGGGCAGAGATGGTGGCTGACGAGGGTAAGCATGGCAGTCTCCCGGTTGAGGCAAGTAGATGCATTTGCATGTATGTAGGCTTGCTTCGACTTTCAAGGTGGATGTAATTGCATCTATGAGCGAAGAGACAAAAAATGATGGAAAGCGTCCCGGACCGGAAACGACCGAGGCCTGGATCGGGCTGATGCGGGCGCGCGAGCGCGTGCTTGCGCGGATCGAAGCCGATTTCAAGGCAGCCAGCTTGCCGCCGCTTGGCTGGTACGACGTGTTGTGGGAGCTGGTTCAGGCGGAGCATGGACGGCTGCGTCCCTTCGAGATCGAGGCGCGCACGCTGCTCGCCCAGTACAATCTCTCCCGGCTGATCGATCGTCTGATGAAGGAGGGCCTTGTCCGCCGCGAAACCTTCGACGCGGATGGTCGCGGCCAATGGGTTGTCATTACCGAGGCCGGCCGGGCGATGCGCGCGCGCATGTGGCAGACCTATGGCCCCTCGATCGAGGCCCATGTCGGCGCCAGACTGACTGAAGCGGAGGCGCGGCAACTGGCGGCGCTGCTGGCGAAGCTCAAGTAGAGCAGCTCAGTTCTCAAACCGCATACCGGCGAACGATCGGGTCGCGCCTTCCAGGCAAGTTGCCCCTCACCTTGGCGCTCTTCCTGCGGGCGGGGAGAGAGCGTGCTGTTCGTAGCGCCGCCGACCAGAGCCGTCACAGGAGAGGGGTCGTCCTTGCTGAGATGAACGGGTGCTACGTGTCTCCTTCGCCCCGTTTGCGGGGAGAAGGTGGCCGGCCGGATGAGGGGCGCCGATGGGGCGAGCGTCAATCTAGGACGCCGTCGTCGCCTAGCTGCTGAGGCCGAAGGATTTTTCCAGGGCTTCCCAGGTCTCGTCCATGGCAAAGGTGCCGGACAGATAGGGAATGGCCACATGGCCGTAGAGCGGCGACAGCTGCCACTCGGCCGTCTCCTCGTCGACGCCGGCGATCTGCTGCAGGTAGATCGTCGAGACCAGCCCGGTGCGGTCGGCGCCGGCCTTGCAGTGGATCAACAGCGGCTTCGGTGCGTCCTTGAGGATCGCGATCAGCGCGTCGGTTTCCTTGCGGTCGATCTCCGCCGAGGCGGACATGGGGAAGTTGATGAGCCGGATACCGTTGCGCTCGGCGGCGGCAACCTCGTCGCGATACCAGCTTTCGTCCGGCCTCTCGCCGCGCAGGTTGATAATGGTTCGGATGCCGTAGGCCTTGGAATAGGTGGCGATCGCCTCCGGCGTCGGCTGTGCCGAGCGGTAGACCTCACCGGCGACGAGCGTGTGGAAGTTGCCGGTCCATTGCAGGCCAACGAGATAGAGAACCATGGCCGAGACGAGCGCAGCCGTGCCGACGGCGAGGCGTTTTAGAAGACGCTTCGCGCGCAGAAACCTTGCAGATGCCATGAAACAACTCCGAAGCGGCCCCAAGCTCCAAACCGTGAGCGGGATGCGGGCGGAAAACGGCGAATGTTTTCCTCATCCCGCTTTGGCTGCTCCTATATGCCATCCGTGATATTTTGATGGCAAGATCAGGCGATCAGCGGCGCTGCGATCGCCTTCAGCGCAGCCTGCGCATCGCGCGGCGCCAGCCGCACTTGCAGCCCCCGCTGACCGCCATTGATATAGACCTGCGCCTCGGCAAGCGCTGCCTCCTCGATGGCCGTCGGCACCAGCTTTTTCTGGCCGAACGGGCTGATGCCGCCGACGTGGTAGCCGGTCAGCCGCTCGGCATCCGCCGGCTTCATCATGGCGGCCGATTTGCCGCCGAAGGCGGCGGCCAGTTTCTTCATGCTCACTTCGCGATCGGAGGGCACGACGCAGCAGACCGGCTTGCCGTCGACCTCCGCCATCAGTGTCTTCAGCACCCGGCTCGGATCCTCCCCGAGCGCTTCCGCCGCCTGCAGGCCGACGCGTTCGGCATTGGGGTCGTAGTCATAGGTATGCACGCTGAAAGCGACGCCGGCCTTCGAAAGCGTCTGCGTGGCACGCGTGGTCTTCGACATCGTCGTCGCTCCGAATGGGGATCAGGCTTTGGCGAGCAGTGCCTCGTAGAGGTCCGGCTTGAAACCGATCAGCAGGTTGCTGTCGGTTTCGAGCACCGGACGCTTGATCATCGAGGGCTGCGCCAGCATCAGCGCAATCGCCTTCTGCTCGTCAAGGTCCTGCCTGTCCGCCTCGTCGAGCTTGCGGAAGGTCGTGCCGGCGCGGTTCAGCACCGTTTCCCACCCGGCTTCCTTGCACCAGCGCTCGAGATGCGGGCGGTCGATACCTTCGGCCTTGTAGTCGTGAAAGCGGTAAGCGATGCCGCGGCCATCGAGCCAGGTACGCGCCTTCTTCATCGTGTCGCAGTTCTTGATGCCGTAGATCGTAACCGTCATGCCCATGCTCCAGCGTCGTCGTCGTGTATCCGGGAAACCGTCCGGAATCACACGATTTGAAAGGGTGGCAGGAGTGATAGCCGCCCAATGCGCGGGAGGGAAGACCGAGACCTAGCGTCAGGTCACACCGGCGTAGCGGCCGGGCTTGTGGTTGATCGCCAGGGTCATGTTGACGACGGCCGCACCGATGACCGAAAGCACGAGGTTCGATGGCGGCAGCACGAAGAAGGCGGCAGCCAGAATGGTGAGATCGACCGCAAGCTGGAAATATCCGGCACGGATGCCGAACCTCTCCTGGAGATAGATCGCCACGATGTTGATGCCGCCAAGCCCGGTGCGGTGGCGGAAGAGGATCAAGAGACCCATGCCCATCAGCCCGCCACCGACAACCGCCGCATAGATCGGGTCGAGCCGGGCTATCTCCACCCAGCCGGCCGTCAGCCGAGAAAATAGGGAGACGAGGCTGACGGCGATGAAGGTGCGCAGCGCAAACATCCAGCCGAGCCGTTTGACCGCCAGGATGTAGAAGGGCAGGTTGACGAGCGAAAAGACCAGCCAGAACTCGGCGCCGGTCGCATATTGCAAAAGCAGCGCCAAGCCCGACGTGCTGCCCGTGAGTAGCATCGCCTTGCTGTAGATGATGATGCCGAGCGACATGATCAGCGTGCCCGTCAGGATCGCCAGCGCATCCTCGTAGAGGCGATGGCGTTCGGTCGGGATTTCTGTCGCGTCGATGCTGCGCTCGGCCATCATGGTCCTCAGAGGTTCTTGAAGTTGGCGATGACGCCGTCGACTTCCGCCGTCTTCAGGCCGGCAATGTTGATGCGGCCGGAACCGGGCATATAGATGCCGTGCTCGTTCCTGAGCCGCATGACGTCGGCCTCGGCGAGCGGCAGCAGCGAGAACATGCCTTCCTGGCTGGCCACGGCGCCGAGCGCCTGCCAGCGGTCACGCAAGCCTTCGGCGAGCGCGCGGCGGATGTTGGTGATGCGCAGTCGCATGGTTTCAAGTTCTTCTTGCCAGTCACGCTTGAGCTCGGCGTCGGAAAGGATCATCCGCACGATGGCCGCACCGTGATCCGGCGGCATCGAGTAGCTGGTGCGTGCGAGACCTGCGAGGTTGGACCGGACCGTATCGGCAGAGGACGACGAAGTCGTCACGGCGAAGATCGCTCCGGCGCGCTCGCGGTAGAGGCCGAAGGACTTGGAGCAGGAAACGGCGACCAGTGCTTCGGGCACGACGCCGATCAGGTGGCGGAGACCGGCGACATCCTCGTCGAGGCCGCGGCCGAAACCCTGGTAGGCGAGGTCGATCAATGGCAGCAGGCCGCGCTCGGCAATGACGGCGGCAAGCTCCATCCACTGCGCTTGCGTGATGACACCGCCCGTCGGGTTGTGGCAGCTGGCATGCAACAGCACGGCATCGCCGGCGGCAGCGCCCTGCAGCGCCGTCATCATGTTGTCGAAGAGGACGGTCTGTGACGGCACGTCGAAGAACGGGTAGCCGGCTGGCTCAAGGCCAGCGGTCTTGAAGATGCTGGCGTGGTTCGGCCAGCTTGGCAGGCCGATCCAGATGCGCTTGCCGCCCATCTGGTGAATGAGGTCGGCCGCGAGCCTGAGCGCGCCGGAACCGCCCGGCGTCTGCACGCCGGCGATATGGCTGCGATCGATGGTATCGCCACCGACCAGCGTCCAGAGATGATCGATGAAGACGAGATCGCCCTCGGGGCCGACATAGGACTTGCTGTCCTGCGTTTCGAGCAGGCGCGTCTCCGCTGCCTTGACGGCGCGGAAGATCGGGGTGTGGCCGGTTTCGTCGCGGTAGACGCCGACGCCGAGATCGACCTTTCCGGGGCGTTCGTCCTTGCGGTAGAGCCCGATCAGGGCGAGCAACGGATCGTCGGGTTGGCGGGTCAGAGCGTCGAACATGCCGGAAATTCCCCCTTGAGTGGCAGCGATGCGTTATCGGTCGAGAAAGCCTGCCGGCCGCCGTTTCTCCGGCTGCCCTGCGGTCTCCTTCATAAGTCAGCGCATGCGCAAAATCGATGCGATTTTTGCCACGGAGACAATATGGACAGCGTGCTATTTGCGCAAAACTCTGCAATTGATTTGCTGATTTGCGCGCTAGGGGCCGACGATGGTTGAAAAGGTGGCGATGGAACTGGATCAGGTCGACCGACGGATCATCCGTCTGCTGGTCGAGGATGCGTCGTTGAGCAACAACGAGCTGGCAGCGCGCGTCGGTCTCTCGCCGGCGCCGCTGTCGCGCCGCCTCGCCAGGCTCTATGCGACGGGCGTCATCCGCCAGACCGTAGTGGTCGATCCGAAGGCTGCCGGCATCGGCTTCCAGGCCTTTGTCGAAGTGACGCTGGAGCGCACCGCAAGCAAGGTCGGTCACCGCTTCATCGAGCTGGTTTCGCGCATGCCTGAGGTGGTGGAGTGCCATACGGTCGCTGGCGACTTCGACTTTCTCCTGAAGATCGCGGTGCGCGACGTCGCAGACTACAAACGGCTGCTCTGGAGTGAGTTCGAGCAGATTGCCGAGATCAAGACGCTGCGCTCGACCATCCTTCTCGACAGCCCGAAAATGACGGCCGCCACCTTGGGTGACGGCCGCTGAATAAGGCGAGCCGGGACGCCTTCACGCTGTCCCGGGATTGCTCTCAGGCCTCGAGTGGTCCTGGCTTGCGCGCAGCGCTGGAAGCCGTGGCGCAGGCGATCTTCATCAGGTCCGAACGTCGCCGCGCAAGCCGCGTCGAGACGCGGGTGACGATCAGCCCATCCTGCGGCGCGCGAACCTCCAGCGCGCCGTCAGGCCGGCCTGGACGGGTGAGAATGGTCGCGAGCAGGTCGCCGGCCTTCACTGTCTCGCCGATATCGCGATAGAACAGGATTGCGCCCGCCTCCGGTGCGCGGATCATCTCGATATTGTCGAGTGGCGCGACGATGCCGGCGAAGGGTGCGATCGTTTCTTCGTCACCGGCAACGACGCCGCGGGCGACGAGGAAGCGGAAGACACCGTCGGCGTCTTTGCGCGCAAGCTCGGGATAGACGTCACGTGTGCCGCGAAGCTCGACGGTGACCGAAAGGCGTCCCGGAAGGCGTGCCTTTTTCTGCCCGCTTTCGTACTTCCAGGCATAGGCGACGGCCTCCTCGAAGGCGGAGCTTTCGCCATCCGAGAGGAAGACCGCCTCCATGTCCAGCGCCGAGGCTAGGTCCCCCGCCTCGGGCCAGAAGGCGTCGTCGATATAGGCGTATTGCAGCGCCTCGTCGTCACAGTGAAGGTCGAGCATCAGGTCGGCGTCGAGCGCCATATGCAGCAGCTGCCGCTTCAGGCGATCCGTCGCCGAGTAGCGGTCGAGATCGTCGATCAGCCGGTCACGGTCGCCAAGCGCGATCAGCGGGAAATCGCGGTTGAAGTTGGTGCGCGAACCGAGGTCGAACCGCCCCTGCAACTCGCCGAAGTGCGACTGCGCCGTGCCGATCGGGTTCGCCTGCGGCACGACGGTGATGTCGCCGAAAATGGCGCCGTCTTTCTCCGCCTGCTGCAGCCGCTGCAGAAGGAAATGGGCGAGTGCGGTGCCCGGCAGTTCGTTGGCGTGCAGCGCCGCCTGGATATAGGTCCTGGGTGCCGCAGCGCTCCTGCCCTTGAAGCGGTAGACCGGCAGGCGCCATTCGATACCGGGCGTATCGCCGGCGATGATGATTTCGGAAATGTCCATGGAGCTCCTCCCGTATCGTTTATTGCTGGCGCTTATCGGCATTCCCACAACACTCCGCAAGTCGCTAAGAACAGGGGTGCGGTCTTGGCTTGCGCTGAAGCTGCTTTGACTTTGACACGAGGGGGAGGGCTGTTGTCCCCTGAGACCGTTCCAGAGGGAGGAGCTTGAACCATGATCCTGATCGGCCAGTATGACTCGCCTTTCGTGCGTCGCGTCGGCATTGCGCTGGTGCTCTATGATATCCCGTTCGAACATCGCCCCTGGTCGTCCTTCGGCAATGCGGACGCGCTTCGCGCCTACAATCCGCTGACGCGCGTGCCGACGCTGGTGCTCGACGACGGGACGGCGCTGACGGATAGCCATATCATTCTCGACTACCTCGATAGCCTCGTCTCGCACGATCGGGTCATGTTCCCGCGAACCGAGCCGGCGCGACATCGGGCGCTGAGGATCGCTACGCTTGCCACGGGCCTCGGCGACAAGGCCGTCAGTCTCTTCTATGAAAAGCGCCTGCACGGTGAAGTCTCGGCTGTCTGGGTCGATCGATGCCGCCGCCAGATCGAGGAAACGCTTGCCGTGCTGGAAGGAAGCCGCGCGGAAAGCCAGAGCGAGTACTGGTTCTCGGAGCGCATCGGCCATGTGGATATCGCCGTTGCCGCCGTGTTGCGCTTCCTCAACGAGGTGCATCCCGAACTCGTCGCGATTTCCAGCTACCCCCGGCTGCACGCGCATGCCGGGAAGCTGGAGGCGCTGCCCGTTTTCCAGGCGATCAGCCAGCCGTTCATTCCACCGGCCTGATGCAATTGTCGAGGGTAGTCGGCCCGGCCATGGCGAACCAGGCAGCCGGCGAAAGTCTTCCATCATCCGGTCACAAACGGGGAGGATTCTTTCGGTGAGGCCGGCGTTCAAGAGCCTCTTGGGCGTTTGATGCCTCTTGAAAAAGGGGAATTCCCATGAAGATTACCCGTATTGCAGCAATTGCCGCCCTCGCGTTTTCCCCCATCCTTCTGACATCCCCCGCGCACGCGTTGAGCATGACCGAATGCAGCGCGAAATATAAGGCCGCGCAAGCCGCCGGCTCGCTCAACGGGATGAAATGGAATGACTTCCGCAAAGCACAGTGCGGAACCGATACCGCTGCCAAACCCGCAGCCATGACGAGTGAAGAACCAACGGCCGCCAACACCGACAACGCGCCCGAGCCGGCGGCGACGACCGCAAAGGCGCCGAAGGGCGTGGTTTTCCCGAAGGCAGTCGATCCGAAATATTCAAGTGAATCCGCTGGAAAGGCGCGCATGCACACCTGCCTCGACCAGTACAAGGCCGACAAGGCAAACAATTCCTTGGGCGACCTTACCTGGATCAAGAAGGGCGGCGGTTACTACAGCATGTGCAACACGCAGCTGAAACACTCCTGAGGTCAGACATTCGCGAAGCGACATCAGCGAGACCGGTGTCGCTGCCTGATATCGTGGCTGCCTTTGGTTGCCGTAGTCGGCGCGCGACCAAAGGCCAGCCATGACGTGCCATTCTCCTCGGCGGGCGGCGCTGCATCGCGCGCAAGACGCAGCACGCCAGTTCGAGATCGGAACCTAGACCGGCGGCGCAAGGCGTTGCCGCCTCAGGCCGGCGGCATCTTCTCGAATTTCACCAAGGCCGGATCGAGGTGGTCCCAGGCATGGCCGCGGATCGCATAGGTCACCGCCTGCGGCTTGTAGCGGCCGGGATCGTCCAGGCTTGCTGCGCGAACGCTGAAGAACTCCGGCATTGCCGAAAAGGTCATGTAGACGGGCGAGCCGCAGGTGGGGCAGAAACCGCGCGTCTTCACATGACCGCTGTCGGCGACCATTTCCCAGTGCGTCGCCTCGCCTTCGAGTTTCACGCCGTCGCGGCGGAAGGTCATATGCGATCCATGCCCGGTTCCGCTTTCGTGCTGGCAATCAAGACATTGGCAGTCGTTGGAGAAGACCGGTTCTCCGGAGATTTCGTAGCGGATCGCACCGCAGGCGCATCCGCCGATATAGGCCTTGCTCATACATTTCCTCCTGTTGCGGGCACGGCAAAGCCTGGCGCGCGGCCGCAAGTGCGACGCCAACCATTGTCTTTGCCTGTTTCGGGTTTGTGAGGTGCCGGATCGCCGTGACGATCCGGTTTCGGCTTTCAGTGCTGTTCGTTGGAGACGGCGCCGAGGCGCGACAGGACCTTCGGCCAGCCGTTGCTCATGTTCGCGTAGGCGCTGTCGTTCTTCGGCGTGACGAAGCCGGAATGCACCAGGCGCAGCCGGGTGCCGGTGTCGACCTTTGTCAGTGTCCAGGTGACGACGGTATCGAGGCGGGACCCGTAGCCGGCATTGCCTTCATGCCCGCCCTGCCAGGAGTAGACGAAGCGCTCATGCGGACGTACCTCCAGGACCTGGCAACGAATGGTCCCGTCCCAGGCGCCGGCGGGCGTCGTCTGGAAAGTGAAATGCGTGCCTTCCACCGCTTGAAACCCTGCCGGCGGCATGATCCAGCGGCCCATCAATTCGCCGTTGGTCAGCGTTTTCCAGATCGTCTCGGGCGTATGCGGAAAGACCTCGTCGACGACGATATCCTGCGTCTCGAGTTTCAGAGCTGCTGCGTCGGTCATGGATCGATCTCCTTGAGAAGAGTGCGCAGATTGGCAAAGCGGTCGCGCCAGAAGGTGCCGTAGTGGCTCATCCAGTCGACCAGCGGCGCCAGGCCCTCGGGCTCGGCGCGGTAATAGACGTTGCGGCCCTCCGGACGCTCGGCGACGAGACCCGCCTGCTTCAGCGACTTGAGGTGCTGCGAGATCGCCCCCTGCGTCACACCGCTGCCGCGCGTCAGTTCGACGACGGTGATTTCCTCGGCATTGGCGATGCGCTCGAACACGGCGCGACGTGTCGGATCGGCAAGGGCACGCATGACGGCGGTGATAGGGGCGGTTTCGATCATCATGGCTAAATAATTAGTACAGACTGATTGATTAGTCAACACTATTGATTAAGGCGGCACTTCCGAAATGAAAAGGCACGCCCGAGGCGTGCCTTTTCATTTCGGATTGCTTGCCGCCGGCGCACTTCAATGCGGGCTCGCCGTCGGGCGCACGATGATCTCGCTGACGTCGACATCAACCGGTTGGCCGATGGCATAGGCAATCGAGGAGGCGATGGCGTCCGGGCTGATGCAGATGGCCCGCCATTCCTTCATCGCCGCGCGCGCGGTGGTATCGCTGATCGTATCGGCGAGCTCGGACGTCGTCGTCCCGGGCGAGATGACGGTGACGCGGATGCGATCAGTCTCCTGCCTCAGGCCATCGGAGATGGCCCGGACGGCGAACTTGGTCGCGCAGTAGACGGCGGCCGTCGGCGACACCGAATGCCCACCGATCGAGGAAACGTTGACGATCTGCCCGGACTCTTGCGCACTCATGATCGGCAGGGCCGCCGCAATGCCGTAGAGAACGCCCTTGATGTTCACGTCGACCATGCGGTCCCACTCGTCGACCTTGAGTGCCGCCAACGGCGACAGCGGCATCACGCCGGCATTGTTGACGATGACGTCGAGGCGGCCGAATTCGGCTTCGGCAAAGCGGGCAAAGGCAGCGACGTCATCGCGGTCGGTAACGTCGAGCATGCGAAAGCGGATCTCGCCGCCGGCGGCGGCGATTTCGTCGGCGATGCGCTCCAGCCGATCGGACCGGCGGGCGCCGATTACGACCCTGGCTCCGGCGGTCGCCCATGTCTTCGCTGTGGCTTCGCCGATGCCGCTGCTTGCGCCGGTGATGGCCACGACTTTTCCTTGAACATTCTCCATGGGTATTGTCCTTTCGAGGGGTCCGTTTCTGATTGGGGTGTGGTTCGTTCCACTTACCGGCAGAGGGGCGTCGATTGCTCGGGGGAGGGCTATCAGCGGCGGCGAAGGATCATGCCGCCATGGTGCAACGTGTCACGGTCGACGAAGTTGCCGTCCGCCGTGAAGCCGGTATCGTCCCAGTACTCGATGTGCGTCCCGGTGATTTCGTAGCGCCCGCGATAGGCGCTCTCCCGTGTGCCTCGGGCCTCGTCGTAGCGCCCGCTCGCCAGCAGTTCGTGACGCACGTAACCGTCGTCGGTCACCCACATGCCCACATATGGGTGTTTTGCCGTTTCGCTTTCACTGTGCTCCACTTGGGCATTCTTGCCCGGTGTCTTGCCGCCTGCCTCCGCCGGGGTTGCGTCGCCGGCAGTGACGGCCAGTGCAAGCCATGCGGCTCGCGGAAATAGGGAGGTCGCCATGTCTGTCTCCATCTCGTTCGGTCCGGCGTAGACGCTTTGCCTTTGCTCCGGTGAAGCAGAAGATAGAAAAGGCGATCTGATCGATCGAGTTGCCAATCGGGGATGGCGTGGTTAGAAATTCTAACCAATGACCGATACACTCGAAGGAATGTCCACATTCATCGCCATCGCCGAGGCGCGCAGTTTTCGCCTTGCCGGCGAGCGGCTTGGCGTCACCCGCTCTGCCGTCAGCCAGGGCTTGCAGCGGCTGGAGGATCGCCTGGGAGTGGCGCTGGTTCAGCGCACCACCCGAAGCGTCCGCCTGACCGAGGCCGGCGAGCAACTTTATGCCAGCGCTCGTCCGGCTCTGACGGACCTCGCGACGGCGCTGCAGGCGGTGACGGAACTGCGCGCGCGGCCGCGCGGCCGGCTTCGCATCAGTGTCTCCTCGATTGCAGAGAGCTTCCTGTCGGGCTCCGTCTTGGCTGCGTTCATGGAAGCTTACCCCGATATCAACCTTGACCTCACCGTGACCGATGAGGAATACGACATCGTGCGCGAAGGCTTCGACGCCGGCGTTCGGCTCGGCGAGGTCATCGAACAGGACATGATCGCCATTCCGGTATCGCGGGAGCAGCGGCAGGTGGCCGTGGCGTCGTCGCGTTACCTCTCTCGCTGCGGCGTGCCGCAGCACCCGCGCGATCTCGTCGCACACACCTGCATCGGCTGGCGTGCGCGGCCGGATATCGCCCCCTACCGGTGGGAGTTCACGGAGGACGGCCGTGACTTCGATGTCGCCGTCGAGCCGCGGGTGACGACCAACGACATGAACACGATGGTTCGGCTTGCCTGCGCTGGCGCCGGCATCACCTTCGGCATGCGCGAGACCTTCGAGCCCTATATGGAACGGGGCGAACTGACGCCGCTGCTGGAGGCGTTCTGCCCGCCATTCCCCGGCTTCTATCTCTATTATCCGCGCCGACAGCCGCAGCCTCAGAAACTGCGCGTGCTTATCGAGCATCTGCGAGAGTGGAGCCGGCAGCACCGAGCCAGTGTCCGCTAGCATCTGCCGAGCGGCTCGGAGACAAACAAAAAGGGCGAAGCTTCGCGCTCCGCCCCTGTATCGTTGTCGGTCGGCGTAGCTTACTCGCTCGCTTGAGCCGCCTGCTCGATGAGCGCTGCGACCGCTTCAGGCTTCGAGACGTAGACGGCGTGGCTGCCCGATGTTTCGACAACCGTGGAGCCGGCGCGTTTGGCCATCTGGCGTTGGGCGGCCGGCGGGATCATGTGGTCGTTGGTCGCAACCAGATAGAAGCTCGGCTTTTCCTTCCAGGCCGGAGCGGTGACCGCGCCGGCGGCCGCTTCGACGCCCCACGGCACCTGGGAGTCGGCCATGAAGGCTGCAGTCTCGGGATCGACATCAGCCGCGAAGGCAGCGGCGAACTTCGCCTTGTCGAGCGAAAGGAAGCCATCGACCGGCGGCAGGATCGGCGGAACGGGTGCACCGGTCGGCGGGTTGGCGATGAGCGAGGACACCGACTCGCCCTTGTCCGGCGCGAAGGCGGCGATGTAGACGACGGACTTTACCTTCTCGTCGGTGCCGGCTTCCGAAACGACCACGCCACCATAGGAGTGGCCGACGAGCACGACAGGACCGTCCTGCGCGGCGATCGCGCGCTTGGTGACGGCGACATCGCCAGCAAGCGTCAGAGTCGGGTTCTGCACGATGGTGACGTTATAGCCGTCCTTCTTGAGGATGTTGTAGACGCCCTGCCAGCCCGAGCCATCTGCGAAGGCGCCGTGTATGAGCACGACATTCTTGGCGGCAGGGGCGGCCTGGGCCGGGGTGAGCGCGCTTGCGGAGAGGGCGAAAGCGGCAGCGGTGATCAGGGACTTGAGCATTTCGGGTCTCTTTGTTTTATTTATTTCGCAATAATTATTATCGCGATAACAATCGTATACGACGACTCAAAATTTTTGTAAAGATACTTATTATCGCGATATTGATTTTCGCGGCAGGAAACCCTCAATGTGCCGCAAGGAGGCTGAGATGCCGGAAGGACCGACTACGCTGCCGCTGGACAGCCAGCTCTGTTTTTCGATCTATTCCGCGTCGATCGCCATTAACCGCGTCTACAAGCCGATGCTCGACGCGCTCGGCGTGACCTATACGCAGTATCTCGTCTTGAGCACGCTCTGGGAAAGGGATGGTCTGACGATCTCGGCGATTGCCGATCGACTTGGCCTTGAATCGAGCACCATCACGCCGGCCGTCAAACGGCTGGAGGCCGCCGGTTTCCTCGGCCGGCATCGCAGCGTCACCGACGAGCGACAGGTGGAGGTTCACCTTTCGGCAAAGGGACGCGGCCTGCATGTGAAGACCGGTTGCCTGACCGATGCCCTTTTGGAGAATTCGGGCTTCACCGTGCCGGAGATGATCGACCTCAACGAACGGGTCCGGAAACTGCGCGATGGAATGCGCGACGCGGTGAAATAGCGCCGATACGCATGCGTAGATCTTGAAGGGTGGAAGCGCGGTGCCGGCCTGCGGCGAGCCTAACGCAGCCGGCCGATCGGAATGATCTCGGGTTCGGAGGCTTCGAAAGGCCTGCCGTCCCAGCCGCCAAGCCAGGTTTCGACCACAAGTCCGGCTTCGTCGACCATCGTGACCAACTCTTCATGGGAAGGGAAGGCGATTTTCGACCGGCCCGTGTAGGCGCGTCCATCCGCTGCGACCCGGTAAAATGTTCCATACTCCACGACGCCCGTGGTGGGGTCGTGCTGCACATCGTTCCAGGCAAGGACCTGGCCGAGAACCGGATGAACGATATCCCGTTCGGAACCGGCCGGCGTCCATTCCCGCCATTCCTCGACCAGCGGATTGCGGCTGTCGAAGATGAAACGCCCGTCGGGCGAGAGATGCGCGGCGATGGTCTTGAGTGCGGCGAGTTGATCCTCTCTGGTGAGGAAAACCTGGAAGGCATGGCCGCTGAGCAGCACCATGTCGAAGGTCTCGCCTAGGCGGATGGTCCGACCGTCGCCCTCGGCCCAGCGCACCCGGTCACCACCGGGCCTCTGCCTTGCGACATGCAGCATTGCGGCCGCCGGATCGACGCCGACGACGCGCTTGCCCTTTTCCGCCAGCGCGGCTGTCAGCATGCCGGTGCCGCACCCGAGATCGAGGATCGAGGCGCGGCCCGCGGCCATGGTCTTCAGATATTCGGAATCGGCGGTCCAGCCGTTCTCGATGTCGTAGAATTCTACAAGCCCCGGATCGTTATAGAGCTGGTCTGACGGCATCGAGACGACTGCTTATTCCCACTCGATCGTGCCCGGCGGCTTCGAGGTCACGTCGTAGACGACGCGGTTGATGCCGCGGACCTCGTTGATGATGCGCGTTGCGGCGCGGCCGAGGAATTCCATATCGTAGTGGTAGAAGTCCGCCGTCATGCCGTCGACCGAAGTGACGGCGCGAAGCGCACAGACGAACTCATAGGTGCGGCCGTCGCCCATGACGCCGACGGTCTGCACCGGCAGCAGCACGGCAAAGGCCTGCCAGATGGCATCGTAGAGGCCGGCCTTGCGGATCTCGTCGAGATAGATCGCATCCGCTTCGCGCAGGATTTCGAGCTTTTCGCGGGTGATGCCGCCCGGGCAACGGATGGCGAGGCCCGGACCCGGGAAGGGGTGGCGGCCGATGAAGCTGTCGGGCAGGCCGAGCTCGCGGCCGAGCACGCGCACTTCGTCCTTGAAGAGTTCGCGCAGCGGCTCGACGAGCTGCATGTTCATGCGTTCGGGCAGGCCGCCGACATTGTGGTGCGACTTGATCGTCACCGACGGGCCGCCGGTGAACGAGACGCTTTCGATGACGTCGGGATAGAGCGTGCCCTGAGCGAGGAAGTCCGCGCCGCCGAGCTTCTTCGCCTCTTCCTCGAACACTTCGATGAACAGGCGGCCGATGATCTTGCGCTTGGTCTCGGGGTCGCTCTGGCCTTCCAGTTCGCCGATGAAGCGGTCGGATGCGTCGACGTGTAGGAGGTGCAGGTTGTAGTGCTCCTCGAACATGGCGACGACGTTCTTCGCCTCGTCCTTGCGCATCAGGCCGTGGTCGACGAGGATGCAGGTGAGCTGGTCGCCGACGGCCTCATGGATGAGGAGTGCGGCGACCGAGCTGTCGACGCCGCCCGAGAGCGCGCAGATGACCTTCTTGTCGCCGACTTGGCGGCGGATCGCTTCGACCGCCTTGGCGCGGTAGGCGGACATCGACCAGTCGCCCTTGATGCCGGCGATCTTGTGCACGAAGTTCGAAATCAGCTTCGCGCCGTCGGGCGTGTGCACCACTTCCGGATGGAACTGCACGGCGTAGTACTTGCGCTTCTCGTCGGCGATGAAGGCGAAGGGAGCATTGGCGGAGGTCGCGACGACCTCGAAGCCCGCGGGGATCGCGGTGACGCGGTCGCCGTGCGACATCCAGACCTGGTGGCGCGAGCCGACGGACCAGAGGCCCTCGAACAGCGGGCAGTCCTTCTCGACTTCCAGGAAGGCGCGGCCGAACTCACGGTGATGGCCGCTTTCGACCTTGCCGCCGAGCTGGGCGCACATGGTCTGCTGGCCGTAGCAGATGCCGAACACCGGAAGGCCGGAATCGAAGATCACCGACGGGGCGCGCGGCGAGCCGATGTCGAGCGTGGAGGCCGGGCTGCCGGACAGGATCACGGCCTTCGGCTTCAGTCGCTGAAAACCTTCTTCCGCCGACTGGAACGGCACGATTTCGCAATAGACACCGGATTCGCGGACGCGTCGGGCGATGAGCTGCGTCACCTGGCTGCCGAAGTCGACGATGAGAACGGTGTCGGGATGGGCTGTCTGGGTCATTGGAAGCCTTCAAACAAGCTTGATCATGGCGAGCCTTTAATGAAAGGCCGCCATCAGCGCAACGATTCAATTGCACCCGGACAATTCCGGGGTTTCAGAGCGGGATGGGCATCTAGAGCCGGATCGCGCCGCTCGAAACCGCATTCTCCATCCGGTCGATCACATCAGCAAGTTTCTCGTCGATGATGTGGAGATATTCCGTCCAGTCGTTGACGTGCTTAAGCTCCGCCTTGCCGTCGGAAATGCCGCGAAGCGCAATCAAGGGAACGCGGAAGGATTGGCAGGCGCGTAAGACCGCGAAGGTCTCCATCTCGACCATGTCGGCGTCGATTGCGTCATAGGCTGCGCCCGAGACGATGTTGGCGCCGGTCGAAAGCCGCGCCTCCGGCACACCAGGGATGCGCAACGACAGCGGAACCACGGCAGGCAGGTCGAGAAACGGCGTTCTCCCTTTCTCGAAGCCGAGCGGCGAGGCATCCATGTCGCGGTAGCCGACGGAGATAGCCTGGTAGACTTCCGTCTGTTCGAGCTGGGCTGCACCCGCCGAACCGAGGGAAACGACGAGATCGGGCAGTGCCCGCTCGGCCGCGAGTTCGGCAAGCGTACGCGTCAACACGACGGCCGCCTCGACCGGACCGACACCGGTCATCAGCGGCTTGATCCGTTCTTTAAGGTGCGGGCCGTATTCGGCATCCACGGCCATGACGTAGAGGACCCTGCGTCCGGCGACGTCCTTGACGGCAAAACTCATCCTTCGATCCCCTCGCGTCCGCGTACCACCATCATCGTCCCCGTCATCGACGCGATCAGCTTTGCCGGCCCATCGGAGCGGATCGCATAGCCGCGGCCGTCGGAAACGATGATCGTCGAGCCGGGCTTGGTGACTTCGCCGCGGAACAGGAATCGCTCGCCGCGCCCCGGCGAAAGCAGGTTGACCTTGAACTCGATCGTCAGGATCGAGGCATCCGGGTCGATCACCGAATACGCCGCATAGGTGCCGGCCGAATCCAGTGCCGCCGAGATCACGCCCGCATGCAGGAAACCGTGCTGCTGCGTCAGCTTCTCGTCGAAGGGCAGCTCGATCTCAACCGTGCCCTGTTCGACGAGCGTCAGTTCTGCGCCGATCGTGCGCATCGCCGCCTGCCGCGCAAAACTGTTGCGGATGCGGTTTCGGAAATCGGGGGGATCGCGGTCGTCCATCAGTCCATGGGCCTTTTGTGTCGGGCAGCATCATTGTGCTCGGCGGACAGTGGCACGGTCGTGAAGGTCCGACAAGTTCAATTCATGAGCAAAATCGCGCTGTTGAGTACCGCCGCATACGCAACCCAGGCGAGATATGGAAGGAATAGCAGGGCCGAAATGCGGTCCTGTCGCCAGCTTGCGATGGCGAAGCCGGCAACCGCGATCAGGAGCGCGATGATGACGATCAGGGCCGAGGAGATGTCCTGCATCCCGAAAAACAACGGGGACCAGAGGAAGTTGAGGATCATCTGCGCCAGCCAAAGGCGCATGGCGGCGGTTCGGCGATGGTCGAGAAACATCCGGGCGCCGACAATGCCGATTATCACGTAAAGGATCGACCACACCGGCGCGAAGACCCAGTTCGGCGGATTGAAGGCTGGTTTTGCCAGCGACTGGTACCATTCTCCGGGGATGTTGTTGTAGCCGATGAGAAGACCGAGGCCGAGAACGGCGGCGACGAAGACGATGTACACGATGGTTCTGTTCATGGCTTCGACAGATAGAACAGAGTTTCAGCCTTTCCATGGGGCAGCCGTTTTGAAGCCACGATGTGCCACCTATATCATGGGCCATGAAGAGCTTCAGACGCATCGATATCCGACCGGCCGGGCCGGATGACATCATGATGATCGCCTCCGTCATCGTCGAAAGTTGGCGATCGACGTTTCGCGGACTGATTTCCGACGCTTTTCTCGATGGCATGAGCGTCGAGGAACAGGCGCTGCGCCATGCAAGGCGCATGCGCGTCGCCGATGTCTTTCATATGGTCGCAGTCGACATGAGCACGAACAGGGTGATCGGCTTTGCCAATTATGGAAAGGCCCGCTCGATGCCTCAGCGGTTCGATCGTGAGCTCTATGCGCTCTACATCCTCAAGGAATTCCAGGGTGCTGGCATCGGCTCGGCGCTGGTGCGCAGCGTTGCCGGCCACTGCCGGGAGCTGGGCGGCAAGTCTCTGTTTGCCTGGGTGCTTTCCAGCAATCCGAACCGGGCATTTTATGAGCACCTCGGTGCGGTCGCCGTCGGCCAGGGTCAGGTTAGCCTCGGCGGCGAAAACCACGAGCAGACCGCCTATCGCTGGGACGACCTGGTTAAGCTCTCCGGCGCGGGTCGCTTTTCCGCTTGAGGGAGTTGAGACGCGAGATGTCTACGAATTCTTGCCGGAGTTGCTTCAGCTGCGGCCGAGCCGGACGATGTGCTGGTCCCAAGCAACGCGGCTCTGGCTATCCTTGAAGTGGCCGTCATAGGAGGAGACGGCGAAGCCGTGGTCGGCGCTGGCAACCCCCGCCGCATCGGCGACGCGTTCTTCCTTCAGTACCGCGCCGCTCCGGGCATCGAGCGTCACCGCCACGCCGCCCTTCGGCGAAGTCAGCCCGATCAGCCCCTCGTTCCGGTTGACGGCGATCGCGCCGACATAGTTCGCCAGCGCTTCCGTCGTGCGGTCGGGCAGCGACAGGAATTTCAGGTCCTCGCCTTTGGAGAAGGATCCGACGAGCGGCGGCAGGTCGTTGCGCGCGCCTTCGTACTGGCAGGCGAACCAGATCTCACCCTTCGGGCCGATATCGACATGCCGGGTCGAAAGGCGGCTGAGATACTCAGGCAGGCGGTGCTTCTGCACGAGCGCGCCGGTTCGCGTATCGACCAGCGTCAGGCTCGGCTCCATATGGTCGAGATTGAGCTTGGTACGGCCGAAATCCGGATGGGTCTCGATGCCGCCATTGGCAATCGCCAGCAGTTTCCCATCGGCGCTCAGCGTCATGTCGTGCGGGCCGATGCCATAGGTCGGGAATTCGCCGATGCGGGCGAAGTTGTCGGTGCCGTCATAGATGCCGACCATGCCGCGATTGGCGGCAAAGTCGTTTTCCGTGGCGTAGAGCAGCTTGCCGTCTGCCGAGAAGCAGCCGTGCCCGTAAAAATGCCGGCCGTCGGTTGCGGCGATCACCACCGGCTCGGCCGCGCCGTCGGTTGAAAGGATCATCGCATAGGTGCCGGGCCTGCGGGCGAAGGCGACGGCGCGGCGGCTGACCGGCGAATAGGCCATGCCATGCGCGCGTGCCGGCAGCGCGGTGCGGTCGATGATGTCGCCGGCCTCCGTGAGCGTCGCAACGCCATAGCTCCCATCCGGCGCCATGAAGGCCGAGGCAAAAACGGCATCTGCTCTGGCCAGGGCGAAGGCCCGGTCGGGTGCAAGGCTCGCCACCCAGGCGGCGCCCGCCATTTTCAGGAAACTGCGCCGGTCGATCAGGCCCGTGGCGGCTTTCATGCCATCCTCGCTCGTCGTGGAATTCTGCAGGCCTGAACGGAGGACCCGCTCAGGGCTGCGATTTAGCAGGCTGCGCGCTCAGAGCCAGCCCCGGCGCTTGAAGTAGAAATAGGGCACGATCGCCGAGAGCACCATCAGCATCAGTGCCGCAGGGTAGCCGAACTCCCATTGCAGTTCCGGCATCACGCCGAAGTTCATGCCATAGATCGAGGCAACCAGCGTCGGCGGCAGGAAGACGACGGCAGCGACCGAGAAGATCTTGATGATCTGGTTCTGCTCGAGATTGATGAGACCGAGCGTCGCGTCGAGCAGGAAGTTGATCTTGTTCGACAGGAACAGCGCGTGATCGCCGAGCGATGTCGCGTCCCTCTGGATCAGCTTGATCCGCTGCCGGCTTTCCTTGCCCGCCTTGCGCGGCCCCATGCCTTCGAGCGCCACGTGATAGGCAACGAGCCGCCCGATGCTGACGAGGCTCTCGCGGATGACCGTCAAAAGGTCGCCCTTCTGGCCGATCTGCTCGATCAGCGACTGCAGGTCGCGCGTCTTCTTGGTGGCGCTGGCATTGGTCTTGCGGAACACTTCGCGCGAGATCGCGTCGACCTCGCTGCCGGCGCGCTCCAGCGCGTCCGCCGTGCGGTCGATGATCGCCTCCAGCAGACCCAGCATCACCAGTTCGCCGCTCTCGCAGATCTGGCCGTTTGCCTTCTGGATGCGGTTGGAGAAGGTCTGGAATGGCTTCGGATCGGCATGGCGGACGGTGACCAGCGTCGTGCCCTTGAGAATGAAGGTCACCGGCACCTTGACCGGATAGTCGCTGTCGAGCTTGGCGGTCGCCGTCATCGTCATGAATTCGGCGCCGGCCTCCTGGTAGAGTCGGTCGGAAAGCTCGATTTCCTGCATCTCGTCGCGGGTCGGAATCTCGATGCCGAGCTGCCCCTCGACGAGGCGCGTTTCCTCGACGGACGGATTGAAGAGATCGAACCAGATGGCTGGCGTCGGCGAGGCGATGCCGTCAAGCATGTCGACGAGCACGAGGTGGCTGTTCTGGCTTTTGTAGATGCGCAGCATTTGGGGCTCCATAGGGCGAGTCATCCGACCGCCTGAAGCCCTGATCAAATCAGGACCGGACGGCCGTGAGCGTGAAGGCTCGACTTCGACTGTCGGGGTTCATTGTGGGTTGGTCCTTGTGGTGAAACGTGCCCGCGAGAGCCGGCACGAAAGCGCTTTGCGCCTAAAAGCCTTGATTGTCAACACTCTGTCCGAGCAGCGGTTTTTCTCAATCGCCGTCGGCAAAGGAGAAGCCTGCGCCAAGACCGATCGCGCCGCCGAAATCGTTGTTCAGGCGGTTGAGCAGGTCATTGGTGTTGAGCGACAGGAAGGCGAGCTTGGCGCGCTTGTCGTCGTCGGCCAGTGCCGCATCGATCGGACCGTCGATGTTGCCGGCCGCGCCGATCACCGACTTGAAGACGAAATCGGCCGAACCCGCCACGGAGCGGCTGTCTTCCGGCAGCAGGCTTTGCATGTCGGCTGCATCGAACAGCGTTTTCAGGCCCCGCACGTTGGCGGCGATCGAGGCCATGGTGTTGCCGGAGCGCCAGTAGATCGCGAGCTTCGGATGGCCCTTGTCGTTCTTGCCCTCGTAAAACGGCTTCAGTCGCTGGTCCTTCACCGTCTCGACGCCATGGACGAGAATGCCGAGCAGTTCGGTAGCAGCCTCGCGGTTGTCACGGAATTCGGGATTGTCAGGGCCTGGATGTTTCCAGGCCGCCTGAATGCCGTCGGGCTTCTGCCAAGCGGCCAGGAACTCGTTGGCGATGATGTCGAGGTTCCTGGTGATCGCAAGGCCATAGCGGCAGCGGAAGTCACCTTCCTTGTTCAGAAGCGTCTCGGCGCCGGTGCCGTAGAGCACGTATTCGAGCGCGCCGAGGCCTTGCGCTGCGACGCTCTTGCCCTTGAGCTTGGCTTCGTCCGTTGCGCTTTCGTCCTTCTTCAAAACGATCGCCTGCACCTGCTTCAAGCCCGTGCTCTTGCGATCGGGGTAGAAGAGGAAACGCTCGAAGCGGTTCTGTTCGAGGGCCGGGCCAAGCCGCACGACCTCGATCGCCGACCAGGCGCCAACCAGGTCGGAGAACGCCCGCTGCGTGTTCTGGAGTGCCGGCTGCGACGGCGCCTCGCAGAGCTTGGCCGTCGCCTGCGTCGCGGCCGCGGTCTTTTCCGTGAGGTTTCGATAACCGGGAATGATGAAGTCGTCGACGGCCTTGGCCATGACGGTGGGCACGGCGGCCTCGTTGACGACGCGCGGCGAGAGTGCGCTTCCTTCCTGGGCCATTGCGGGCCATGCGGCCGTCAATGTCAGGGCGAATGCGAAAGTGAGCGTATGTTTGGGGGACATCAGAGAGACTCCAGGAAGGCAAGGAGATCGCGGCGATCGCTTGCGGCAAGGGCGGCGAAAGCGTCGCGGGCCTTCTGCCCTTCGCCGCCATGCCACAGGATCGCTTCAGTGAAATTGCGCGCGCGTCCGTCGTGCAGCAGGAAAGTGTGCCCACTGACGGTCTTCGTCAAGCCGATGCCCCAAAGCGGCGGCGTGCGCCACTCACTTCCGCTTGCAACGCCCACCGGCTGCCCGTCCGCGAGCCCTTCGCCCATGTCGTGCAGCAGGAAATCGGAATAGGGCCAGATCAGCTGAAATGATTGCGCCTTGTTGGCCGCGTCGCGGCGGGTGACGAATTTCGGCGTGTGGCAGCTGGTGCAGCCGAGGTCGTAGAAGACCTTCTTGCCGCTGAGCGTTTCGGCAAAGCTCGCCTTGCGTCGCGCCGGAACGGCAAGGTTCTCGGAATAGAAGGTAACTAGGCCGAGCACCGGATCGGGCGCCTCGGTCGGCCCCAGGCGCGCCTGCACCCCGGTTGCCATCGTCAGGCACTTCGCCTGGGCCGGCGTGCAATCGCCATGCGGCCGGTCAGCATCAGGTGAAGAGATGCCGATGTCGGTGGCGAAGGCATCGGCGCTCTGTTGCCGCACGGTGGCGTTCTGCGCCTTCCAGCCGAAACGCCCGAGCATCAACGTGCCGGTCCTGGCATCCCGCGTGTGCGCCGGTCGGCCGCTGATCCCGTCGCCATTGGCGTCGTCAGGATCGGCAAGCGCCAGAATATCCGCCTCGTGGATCGCCTCGATCAGGCCGAGCCCGATCATCGGCTGCGCCACGCGCGGCGAGAGCGTCGTCGCCGGATCGAGCGGTCCATAGGCGAGGTCCGCCACCGCGTAGCTTGGCCGACGCAATGAAACCGTCTCGCCGTCGGGGAAGGTAAAGGGCTCCTCGGTGTAGCTGACCTTTAGATGCCCTTCAGCCGCAAGGCCAGGCACGGCGCTATCCTGAAGCTGGGCGCCATAGACCGGGTCCGGGAAATTCACGACCCGATGTGTCTCGACCAGTCGGCGCTCTTCGTCGTCGCGCGGCGGGCGTGCCAGGCGGAAGAACATCGACGTCGTATCGTTGGAGCCTTCGGGCGGGCGTCCGCGCCCATCCTTCAGGTGACAGCTCTGGCAGGCCCGCGCGTTGTAGAGCGGACCGAGGCCGTCGGAGGCCTGGGTGGAAGACGGAGAGGAAACCCAGAGCTTGCGAAACAGCGCATTGCCGAGCTTGAAGCCTTCTTCTTCCTGGAAAGTGAGATTGGCCGAGAACTGCGAGAAGCTGTCGGCGTTCACAGGCGCGATCGAGGTCGCAGCCCCACCGGACATGGCCTCGAAGCTTTCCGCCTTGGAGAAATCATCGGTCGGCCGCGTCACCGCTCCAACACGGTTACGATCGGCAGCGTTGAGGTCGGTGCGTTCAGTTGGAAGGACGTCGCCGGCTGCGGCGGGCAGCGCCGTGGAGAGCGCCTGAGCAAGAAGCAGCGCGAAAAGGCGAGAAGCGCCAGGTTTCATCGATGGAGGACCGGGCCGCACCGGTCACGATGCGGCCCGCCTTTTCAGCTTATTGGAAGACGGCGTTAGGATTGTCCAGGCTGTCCGAACCTTCAAGCTCGATCGTGCCGAGATCGAGCGACGCAATGACGCGCTGCACGGTCTTTGCCTGGGCGATCAGCCCGTCGATCGCGGCCTGGATGGTGGCGTTGCCCTCGGCATTGCCTTCGCCGATCATCTGGTCGTAGGCCTCGGTCGTTTCCGCGCGCTTGGCCATCGCCTGCATCTTCTCGACCGTGGTGGCGAGGTTGCCCGCCATCTCCTTGCCGAGCGCGGCATCCTTGGCCGCGACGAGTTCGGAGAGCGACGGGCCGGTCATCTTCGTGCCGTCGACGCGTGTGTATTGCCCGGTATAGGCCGACTGGATGCCGATCGCGTCATGCAGATGCGAGTTGTGCGTGTTGTCGGAGAAGCAATCATGTTCTTCCTCCGGATCGTGCAGCAGCAGGCCGAGTTTCATGCGCTCGCCGGCAAGTTCGCCATAGGAGAGCGAGCCCATGCCGGTGAGGATGGCGACGAGGCCGGCCTTCGGATCGGCCTCGACCGCCTTGGTCGCGGCGCCGTCCGGCGTCCAGTTTGCGAGCATTTCCTTGAGGTCGGCGACGAGGAGCTCGGTAGCGGCCTTCAGGTAGGCGCCGCGGCGATCGCAGTTGCCACCGGTGCAGGCCTTGGTGTCGTAGTCCGTGTAGGGGCGGTTGCCGGCGCCGGCCTTGGTGCCGTTCAGGTCCTGGCCCCAGAGCAGGAACTCGATCGCGTGGTAGCCTGTCGCGACGTTCGCCTCGATGCCGCCGGCTTCCTGCAGCGTTCCCGCCAGGAACTCCGGCGTAATGTTGGTGGCATCGACGTCCTTGCCGTCGATCTTGATCGTCTTGTTGGCGATGACGTTGGCGGTGAAGAGCGCGTTCTCGTCGCTTTCGCTGCCGTAGCTCGGGTCGACATAGTCGATCAGGCCTTCGTCCAGCGGCCAGGCGTTGACCTTGCCTTCCCACTCGTCGACGATCGGGTTGCCGAAGCGGTAAACTTCGGTTTCCTGGTAGGGGTTGCGGGCCTTCTTCCAGGCGTCGCGCGCGGCCGTCAGCGTTTCCTCGCTCGGCGTCGCGATCAGCGCGTCGATCGCCTTGTCGAGGGCTTCTGCGGTCGTCAGCGCATCTTCGAACTTGGCGTGGGCGACGGCGGTGTAGTGCTTCACTACGGCGGCGGCGTCGGTTGCGGCGTAGGCCGGCTGCAGGGCCAGCGCCGACGTTGCCGTCATGAACGCCAGCGTGGCGCCGCGGATGAATTTCTTGGTCATGACCCTCTCCTGTTGCTTCCTTCGGCACAGCCGAGCGAACCCGCAAACGCGGTGTCGTTCAGGCGTCGGGCCATGAGAAAAGGCCCCGGCCGGGCCCGCCTCTCATGAACGAAAACTAAACTTGTGTCAAAGTGTATAGTTTAGAACGTTTCAATCTGATGCCGGCCTTCGGCGGCCTGCAAAGGGCCTCAGCCCTTGCGTTGCATCAGGCAGAAGAAGAAGCCGTCCGTGCCGGTCGAGGCGGGCGTCAGCGTCACGGTCTTCATGTCGGCCGACCAGGGCTGCGGCTTGTCGGTGCCGAACAGCGTTGCCCAGATATCGGCCGCCGACAGGATCTCGAATTCCGGATTGTCTTCGCAGAAGCCGTAGACCTGGGCTTCGTTCTCCTCGGGCAGCACCGAGCAGGTGACATAGATCAGGTGGCCCCCGGGACGCACGAACTGTGCGGCACTCGCCAGCGCCTCTTCCTGCTGGGAGATACGCTCTTCGAGGTTCTTCTGGTTGAGCCGCCATTTGGTGTCCGGTCGCCGGCGCCAGGTGCCGGTTCCGGTGCAGGGGGCATCGACCAGCACGCGGTCGAAACGGCCGGCAAGCGGCGCGAGGCTGTCTGCGGACTCGTGCACCTGGACATTGCGGGTGCCCGCACGCTTCAGCCGCTCGATGATCGGCGCGAGGCGCTTGCGGTCGGTGTCGTAGGCGTGCACCTGACCCTTGTTGTTCATCGCCGCCGACATGGCGAGCGTCTTGCCGCCGCCGCCGGCGCAATAGTCCAGCACCTGTTCGCCTTCCTGCGGGTAGGCGAGATCGGCGACGATCTGCGAGCCCTCGTCCTGCACTTCGAACCAGCCCTTCTGGAAGGAAAGCTCGGCCGTCACGTTCGGCAGGCGCGAAGCGCCTTCGCCGGCGGGAATGCGGATGCCGTTGCGGGCGATCGTCGCGGCCTCGGCGCCGCTACGCTCCAGCGCCTTCAACACCTTGGCGCGTGTGGCTTTCAGCGTGTTGGCCCGCAGGTCGAGCGTCGGCCGGCCGGCGAGCGCTTTCGCTTCGTCGAGCCAGTCGTCGGAGAAGTTCTCTTCGAAGGAGGCCTGGGTCCACTCGGGGATATCGCCCTGCACATAGGCGGGCGCGTCTTCGAGCCTCCGCGTCGTGAAGGCCTGCATCCGCTCGGCGGAGGGGGCCTCCGGCGCGAACTTGTCGCCGTCGAGTTCGGCTGCGAGCTTGTCCGGGGTGAAGCCCCATTGCCGGTACATCACGGCATGGCCGAGGGCCGACGCGCTGTCGCTGTCCATCAGGTAGGCGTGGGAGAGTTTCATGCGAAGGGCGTCGTAGACGATGTTGCCGATCGCGGAACGGTCGCCGGATCCGGCGAAACGGTGGGAGAGGCCCCAATCCTTGAGCGCGTCGGCGACCGGGCGCTTCCGCTTTTCGATATCCTCAAGAACCTCAATGGCTCCAGCGAGCCTGCCGCCCAAACGCATCTTCGATCAACTCCTTTTTCGCCGTGGTAGCGGCGATGGCATCGAAGAGCAAGACGGCGGCGAAGATTAACCGTCGAGAACGGTCTTTCTCAAGTAAACCCATCCGACTACTGGCCGGATGTCAGTATTCAGGATCAGGAGTTGATGACGCGGTAACAGACGCTGGCGGTGCCGGAGCGGACCATGCCGATCTGTGAGGCTGCAGCCTTGGAAAGATCCATGACGCGTCCGCGAATGAACGGTCCACGGTCATTGATCCGAACGACTACGGTCTTGCCGTTGCGCTTGTTGGTGACCTGAACCTTGGTTCCGAACTTCAGGCTACGATGGGCGGCTGTCAGGTGCGCGGCATTCATTCGCTCGCCTGAGGCGGTCTTGGAACTCAGCGCATACCAGGATGCGCCGCCGCAGCCGGCGCCGGCTGCATGGCTATCGGAAACGGAAACGAGACCGAAAGCGGTCGTGAACAGCGCTGCAGCGGCAGCAGTCTTGAACTTCGCTGGCGTCAAACTGGCGATCCCCTCGGTCAAAACACTTGGTTAAAAACTTCTGAGAAACGCTAATTGGGGCGAAAAATGGCAAAAACGTGCTTCAACCATTTACACTCTATTAGGATTTATTAAAAAAGGACGAAAATTCAAAAACGAAGATCGTTTGAAATAGTTTAAACGGGGCCGGGAAGTTCTTTGGAATCAGTGGTTGAACGCTAACAGCCTTCCGCACGCAGGCGCAACTCAGTGGTAAACGAAAAATTTCATTAAAAATTTCGAATTGGACGAAATTTCCGGAATCTAGATGGTCGAAAAATCGATACTAGCGCACAGGTTGTATTCAATTCGTCAAGTATCGAAGGAATATCCAGAGAATGTCACAATTCTGGCGGCGTTTCCGTTATCAATACTGATGAGCAGACTATCGGCATTCTATAAGCATTTCGGATTATGTTATTGAATAAGCACCGAGTTGCGTTTCAAGCGTTGCGCCAGGTGCCGGATTTCCAGAGCTGCGCAAGCGAAACGCGATAATCGGGGTACGTGAACTCGAAACCGGTGGCGCGCATGCGGGCGTTCGAAACGCGTTTGTTCTCGCCATAGAAGGAGCGGGCCATCGTCGACAGTTCGGCCTGCTCGAAGGGCGTCTCCGGGGGAGGTTCGACACCCATCAGCCGCGCGGCTTCGGCCACCACGTCCTGTGGCGGCGCCGGCTCGTTGTCGGTGATGTTGAAGACGCCGCTCGTACCGTTGTTTGCGAGGAACAGAGACGCCGCCCCGATATCCTCGACACGGATGCGGTTGAACACCTGACCCGGCTTGATCAGGCGTCGGGCCGTGCCATTTGCGAGATTGCAGAAAGCGTTGCGCCCTGGACCGTAGATGCCGGCGAGCCTTAGTACGGCGACCGGGATGTTCTGCTTTGCGCCGAAGGCGATCCAGGCGTCCTCCGCTTCCACCCGTTCGACTGAGCGGGCAGAGACCGGTTTGCGCAGCATGTCCTCGGTGACCCATTCTCCGCCATGGTCACCATAGACACCCACCGTCGAGAGATAACCGATCCATTCGAGGTTTGGTGCGAGCCGTGCGAGATCCGGGGTGGAAGCGCGGAACATCGGGTCGCCATCGCGGCCGGGCGCGATCGACTGGATCAGGTGGGTCGCCTGGCCAAGTGCGGCAGCGAGTTCGTCGGAGATCGTTTCACCGTCGAAGAGGATCGGGCGAATACCGGCCTTTTCGAGGTTTGCCGCCTTCTCCTCGGTGCGGGTGGTGCCGACGACGCTTGTCGCCGTCGGAGCCATGGCCCGTGCGATTGCCATGCCGGAGTAGCCGGCGCCAAGGATCAGGACTTGCATCGGCTCACTCCCGCCATCTGCCATTCGTTGAGGACGTCTTCGTCCGTCTCTGGCTCGCATTGTTCGGCAATTTCCGCAAGCGCTGTGGGCGCGACCAATCGTGACAGCGCCCAGACCGCCATTGCCCGCACCACCGGTGAGGCGTCATCGATGCGCGCCTTGACAGCAGCGACAAGTGCCTGGTCGCCGGAGTTGCCGGCGGCGATCAGCGCGTTGCGTACGAAGCGGTCGCGGCCGATCCGCTTGACCGGCGAGCCCGAGAACAGGCTGCGGAAGGCGGGGTCGTCGAGATCGAGCAGGCCGTCGAGCGCCGGCGCCTTCAGATCGTTGCGCGCCTTCAGCTTCATTTCGGAAGCCGCCTGCGCGAACTTGTTCCAGGGACAGGCGGCGAGACAGTCGTCGCAACCATAGATGCGGTTGCCCATCAACGGGCGAAGGTCCGGGTCGATCGGCCCCTTGTGCTCGATCGTCAGGTAGGAAATGCAGCGCCGCGCGTCGATCTGATAGGGCGCTGGAAACGCGTTGGTGGGGCAGGCGTCAAGACAGGCGCGGCAGGAGCCGCAATGGTCCCGCTCCGGCGCGTCGATGACGAGTTCGGCTGTGGTGAACAGGCTGCCGAGAAACAGCCAGGAGCCATATTCGCGGCTGACGAGGTTGGTGTGCTTGCCCTGCCAGCCGAGGCCGGCCTTCTCCGAGAGCGGCTTTTCCATCACCGGGGCCGTGTCGACGAAGACCTTGACGTCCTCGCCGGCGCGCGCGGCGAAACGGGTCGCCACTTCCTTGAGCTTGCCCTTGATGATGTCGTGATAATCGCGGTTCTGGGCATAGACCGAGATCGCGCCGCGGTCGGTCCTTTCGAGAATCCCGCGCGGATCCTCTTCTGGCCCGTAGTTCATCGCAAACATCACCACCGAGCGCACGTCGCTCCAGAGCGTGCGCGGGTCGGAACGGCGTTCGGCCGTTTCGGCGAGCCACTCCATCGTGCCGTGGAAACCGTCGTCGAGAAAATCTTGGAGCCGAGCCGGCGCCTCGGGAATGGCGTCCGGCCGGGTGATGCGACAGAGATCGAAGCCCTTGTCTGCCGCTTCGGCCTTCAGGAATTCGGTCAGCTTTAGCCGCCGTCGTTCCCCATTGTCAGCCTTGGCAGCGATGCCGGGCACAGCTTCAGCCTCAGAAGTCGAGGTCCGCATAGTGCGGAACCGGGGTCACGCCGCGTACACGCTCGGAGAGCAGCGGGCGGAAGGAGGGGCGGGACTTCAGCCGCTGGTACCACTCCTTGGCGGTCGGGGCATCCGACCAGTCGATCTCGCCGAGGTAATCGAGCACGGACACTGTCGCTGCCGCTGCAAGGTCCGCATAGGAGATGCGGTCACCGGCAAGCCAGGTGCGCGAACCGGCGAGCCAGGAGAGATACTTCATATGCTGGCGGATATTGGCGCGCGACGTGCGCAGGATCTTGCTGTCCGGTGCGCCGCCGCCCTGGTCCGGGGTCATCTGCAGCTTGAAGATGCGTTCGCGCACCAGCGGCCGGGTGACGTCCGCTTCCATCTTCTGCAGGAACCATTCGACGAGGCGCCGGATTTCCGCGCGCTGGAACGGGTCCTCGGCCAGAAGCCTGCGATCCCGCTTCATGATTCCATTCGTCTCGTCGAGATATTCCGAGATGATCGTGGCGCCACAGAGCGCTCTCATACTGTCGTCAACATAGACCGGTAGCGTCCCGGCCGGGTTCAGGGCCAGGAAGTCGCGCCGGTTCTCCCAGGGCTGCTCCTCGGACAATTCCGTCTGATAGCCATATTCCGAGAGGATAAGGCGAACGAAGCGTGAAGCGGAGGACATGGGGTGATGATACAGTGTCGGCATCGATGATCTGGCTTCTCAGCGTCTTTTTTCTGGGGGCGTCAGCGTGGCGGCGCAAGCGTCTGGCCACGGCTCCTGTGATAAAGCTATAGAAATTTGTGGTGGTAAACACAAGCGAATCAGCCTTTTCCTCCCACTCCAAAACTTGTCAGGAAAATCTCATACATGGCGGATCAATCGATCATCAGCGCGCTCGTCCTCGGGCTCATCGAGGGCTTGACGGAGTTTATCCCTGTCTCGTCGACGGCGCATGTCCTCCTCGCCGGCCACTTCCTCGGTTTCAAGTCGCCTGGCAACACCTTCGCCGTCCTCATCCAGCTCGGCGCCATTCTGGCGATCCTGCTCGTCTATTTCCAGAAGCTTCTGTCGATTGCGCTGGCGCTGCCGACGAGCATCAAGGCGCGTCGCTTCGTCCTGTCCGTGCTGATCGCCTTTTTGCCGGCAGCCGTCATCGGTGCGATCGCCCATGATTTCATCAAGACGGTGCTGTTCGAAACGCCTGTGCTGATCTGCATCGTGCTGATCGTCGGCGGCTTCATCCTTTATGCGATCGACCATCTGCCGCTGAAGCCGCGCTACAAGGACGTGATGGACTATCCGCCGTCGCTGGCGCTGAAGATCGGCCTGTTCCAGTGCCTGGCGATGATCCCCGGCACCTCGCGTTCCGGCGCCACGATCGCCGGTGCCTTGCTGATGGGAACCGACAAGCGCTCGGCTGCGGAGTTCTCGTTCTTCCTGGCGATGCCGACCATGCTCGGCGCCTTCACGCTGGATCTTTACAAGAACCGCGACGCGCTCTCCTTCGACGATTTCACTCTGATCGCCGTCGGCTTCATTGCGGCCTTCGTCGCCGGCGTCTTCGTCGTACGTTCGCTGCTCGACTTCGTCTCGCGGCGTGGGTTCACGCCCTTCGCCATCTGGCGCATTATCGTCGGTACCGCCGGCCTGATCGGCCTCTGGCTGCTCGGCTGAGCGGCATCATCAACGGCCCAAACGAAAAAAGGCGCGTCACGGACGCGCCTTTTTCTTTACCCTCGGTTTTCTCCGGGCCTGGGCCGGCCCTAAAAACAAAGCCGCGTGCGTTTCAAGGTGAAACGCACGCGGCCGCTGGCCCCCGCCAATAACTTTAGATGCCCCAAACGCAATTCCAGGAATTGCATGATCCAGAGGGCGCCGGCCTTAGTTGCCGGAAAGGTCGATCGATGCCGTCGTGCACGGATCGACGCCATAGGCCGGCGCACAATCCTTGCCGCTGCTGGCGACCGTGTTCGGCGCCATGAATGAGCCAGCCAGAATGATCAGTGCCGCACACGCAAAAAAGATTGCGATCGACTTGCCCATGGACGCGATGCCTTTCGAGATTGATGCTGCCGCCGCCGTGCCTTGCGATCGGGGCGCGAGGCGGTGTTTAGTCGCTGGATATGACATGATCAATATCAGGACATGTTGAATTTGCGGTAAATGCCATTCGCTTTGTTAACTGCGGCAGAACTGCAACGCTGTTGCCTCGATGCCACAGAAAAACGGCCACCGGTGGGTACCGGCGGCCGTTTAAAAGAAATTGGCTTTGGAGCCGATCAGGCGGCGCGGCCGCTGCGGGTATACTGGCCCTGCGGGCGATAGCGCACCAGATAGGTCGGCAGGATCGGCTCCAGCATCGTCGGATCGATGCCGATGCCGGAGAGCGTGCGTCCTTCCGAAACCGCCTTTGCCGAGACGACATTGTCGGATTTCAGCAACACCACTTGGTCGGCCGTGAGCGGCGGCGTGACGAAGGGCACCATCGAGGCGATGCTGCCGATGAAGGACGCGACGCCGAAGGGAAGCGAGACGAGCGGACGCTTGCGGTCGATCGTGTTGAGCATGATCTCGAGACAATCGCGGAAGCTCAGGACATCGGGGCCGCCGAGTTCGTAAATCTTGCCCTTGGCAATCTTGCCGTCGACAGCGCGCGCCACCGCCTCGGCGACATCGGTCACGTAGACGGGCTGGAACTTGGTGTGGCCGCCGCCGATCAGCGGCAGGACCGGCGAGAAGCGCGCCATGTCGGCGAACTTGTTGAAGAACCCGTCCTCGGGACCGAAGACGATCGAGGGGCGCAGGATGATCGCGTCGGGCTTCGTTTCAAGGATTGCCGCCTCGGCGCGACCCTTGCTGCGGGCGTAGTTCGACGGCGAGGAAGCGTCCGCGCCGATTGCCGAGATGTGTGTCAGCGTTGCGCCGACGCTACGCGCTGCTTCCGCAACGGCACGTGCGCCGAAATCCTGGACGGCGTCGAAGGTGTTGCGGCCGCTTTCAAAGAGCACGCCGACGCAGTTGATGACGTGGTCGGAGCCTTCGACGGCGCGGTCCACCGACTTGCGGTAGCGCAGGTTCGCCTGCACGAAGGAGATCTGGCCGACATTGCCGAGTGGTTGCAGGTGACCGGCAAGGTCAGGCCGGCGAACGGCGACGCGAATGCGGTAGCCGCGCTTGGCGAGCGCGCGCACGACATGACGGCCGACGAACCCGGATCCGCCGAAAATCGTCACCAGCGGCGGAAGGTTGGACAAGGTCATGGGAAACGCACTCCTGATCGCAGAGGAAAGAATTGATTGCTACATAGCCCAACAGCCGCGAGAGGTGAAGGCCAATCCACGCGGCTTGTCGGGTCTGTCGGAAGATGATGATGGTGGGTCGTCAGACGCCTTCGACGACGACCATCTCTGCGTCGGCGACTTCCTGGCGGATCGCGGCGGCAATCTGGTATTCGGGTGAGTTGTAACAGTCGACCGCGGCCTGCAGCGACGGAAACTCGATGACGACGTTGCGGGCGCGCACGCCGCCTTCCAGGCGCTGGTGTTCACCGCCGCGCGCGAGAAAATTCGCGCCGTATTTCTCGAAGGCCGGCTTTGCAGCCGCCACATAATCCTTGTACCGCTCGGTATCGCGGACATCGACCCGCGCGATCCAGTATCCCTTGGCCATTTTTGAGCTCCTCGTTTTGCGGCGCTGTAGGCTGACGGGAGTGTTACTTCCGGCAAATTTGGGTCGAGGTCAAGCGGATCGGCGCGGTCGCTGCGTGCGGGGAGCGTTCCTCGCGTCAGCGCGCGAGTGCGCCGTCCATTTCCGCGAGGATTGCGCGCGCGGCGGCGAGCGGCTCGGCGACTGCGACGATTGGGCGCGCGACGACGAGATGACTGGATCCGGCCTTCAGGGCTTCGGCCGGCGTCATCACCCGCTTCTGGTCGCCCTTGTCGGCGCCGGCAGGGCGGATGCCCGGCGTCACCAGCGCCATGTTCGGGCCGATGATCTTGCGAACCGCAGCCGATTCTTCTGCCGAACAGACGATGCCCCCCATGCCGGCCGCGCGTGCCTGTTCGGCCCGGCGCAGCACCAACGTGTGCGGATCGTATTCGTAGCCGGCGTCGATCACGTCCTGCTCGTCCATGGAGGTCAGCACCGTGACGCCGAGCAGGCAGAGATCGGAGCCTTTCGCAGCCTCGACGGCCGCCTTCATGGCCTTCGGATAGGCGTGCAGGGTCAGCATCGACATGCCCATCTTCACGATGTTCTCGACGCCCTTGGCAACCGTGTTGTCGATGTCGAGCAGCTTCATGTCGAGGAAGACCTTTTTCCCGCTCTTGGCAAGGTCGCGCGCGAACTCGAGCCCGCCGGCAAAGACTAGCTGATAGCCGATCTTGTAGAAGGAGACGTCGTTTCCGAGCGTCGAGACGATCTTCTCGGCATCGGTGATCGTCGGAAGGTCGAGGCCTACGATCAGTCTGTCGCGCGCGGTTTCGGTCATCGTCTACATCCCCTGCCAGTGTTCCATCGGGGTCCAGTCGCACGCGACGGCTCGATCCGCAAGGCGGAAAGCGAAGACGTTGCCGCCGCCACCACCCTTCTGGTCGGCGGCACGCGAGATCGGCGCGCCGAGCAGCCGGCATTTCAGGAGGGTGCCGACGCCGCCATGGCCGACGAAGGCGATCGGGATCTTCGGATCGTGGACGTCGAGGACGCGAAGGATCGCGTCCGCGATGCGGGTCTGGGCGTCGATCGCGCGCTCCCAGCCCTTGAAGCTCTCGGTCGGATTGGCGAAGAACCAGTCGGCCGCCTTCTCGAATTCCGGCGGCGGCAGGAAGCCCGTGGCGGAGCGATCGTTCTCGCCCATGTCGTGATGGATCTCGACGGTGGTGCCGGCCGCATCGGCCAGCAGTTGTGCCGTCTCGACCGCCTTGGTTTCGTCGCTCGAGACGATCCTCCCGAGCGAACGCACCCACGGCAATGATGCGGTGAGGGCCGCGCGCTCGCGGCCAACAGCCGAAAGCCCCCATTTGGGGACGGGCACGTCCGGATCGATCTGGACCTGCGGATGGGTGACGTAGACGCCGAGCATCCCGTCAGTGCGCCCGGCGATAGACCCAGAGCTGTGCCGGCGGGATGTTGCGCACGACGAAGTCGAGATGCTGGATGCTGTAACGATCCGGCATGGCGACGACGGGCGAAAGCGGCCCGTAGGAAATCTGCACCACCGGCCGACCGACCGGGATGCGCGACAGCAGGTCATCGATCAGTTCGACGCGCCGATGCATGGGGAAGTTCAGGAGCGGAACCGCAGAGACGACGCTGTCGAAGGTCTGGCCCTTCAGTTCGCCAAGAGTGTGTTCCAGATCGAAGGCGTCGCCATTGACGAAGTTCACGCCGGCGAAGTTGGCCCTGAGCTGGTTATAGAAGTCGGTGGAGTATTCGACCGAGACAAGGCTCTCTGCGGGCAGGCCGCGTTCCAGAATCGCCTTGGTAATGACGCCCGTGCCGGGGCCGAGCTCAAGCACCGGCAGGCCCGAAGCTGGATTGATTACACTCGCCATTCGGCGCGCGGTGACGGAAGAGGTCGGCAGAATTGCGCCGACAGCCTTGGCATTGCTCATCCATCCCTTGAAAAAGCGAATTTCCTCATCGAACTTCCGTCCGAGCCGTTCCTTCACCTTCACGCGCAAATTCATTGAACCCCTCAAAACCGTCGTCCTCTCCTCATACGGCCGCCCGCTTATGTCCCCGCTCGATGATTCGAGCCGGCTTGGACGGCGGCAATCATAATGTGTCCCCATCTGCGGCAAAAACAAGTCTATCTGCGCCTGAAAGCGTCCGCTTATCAACAGCCGCCGGATGGATCGACCAACAAAAAACCCGCCACGCGTGGGCGTGACGGGTTGGCATTTCGCCTCGCGTCAGACCCGGTTACACGCGCATCGGCATGAGCACGTAGAGCGCATCTTCAGCGGCAAGATCGCGAACGAGCGTCGGCGAACCTGGATCGGCCAGCATGAAGATCGCATCGGTGCCGGTCAGCTGCGAGGTGATGTCGAGCAGATACTTGGCGTTGAAGCCGATCTCGAGCGGATCGTGATCGTAGCCGACGGGCAGTTCTTCGGTAGCACTGCCGGAATCCGGATTGTTGACCGTCAGCGTCATCTGGCCTTCGTTCAGCGCCAGCTTGACGGCGCGGCCGCGCTCCGACGAGATCGTCGATACGCGATCGACGGCCTGGGCGAAGGACTGGCAATCGACGCGCAGTTCCTTGTCGTTGTTGGCTGGGATCACGCGCTGGTAATCCGGGAACGTGCCGTCGATCAGCTTCGAGGTCATGACGATCGAGCCGATGGTGAGGCGGATCTTGGCATCGGACACTTCGACCGTGACGACGAGATCCGGATTGTCGAGCAGCTTCTGCAGTTCGCTGACGGTCTTGCGCGGGATGATGATGCCCGGCATGCCCTCGGAACCGGATGGCGCTTCCACGTCGGCGCGCGCCAGACGGTGGCCGTCGGTGGCAACGGCGCGCAGCTTCAGCTCGCCCTTGCTCTCGACGGTGTGCACGAAGATGCCGTTGAGATAGTAGCGGGTTTCCTCGGTCGAGATCGCGAACTGGGTGCGATCGATCAACATCTTGAGGTCGGTCGCCTTGAGGCGGAACGAGTGCGAGAAGCTGCCGGCGGTCAGATCCGGGAAGTCGGATTGCGGCAGGCACTGCAGCGAGAACTTGGATCGGCCCGAGGCGACGGTCATCGCCGTGCCCTCGGCATTTGTGGCGAGCAGCACTTCCGAACCGTCGGGCAGCTTGCGAACAATGTCGTAGAGCAGGTGCGCCGGCACGGTGGTCGCGCCTGCCTGTTCCACCTGCGCCGGCGTCGCCTCGGTAATCTCGAGGTCGAGGTCGGTCGCCTTCATTTCGAGGCTGGCGCCGTCGGAACGCAGAAGCACGTTCGAGAGGATCGGGATCGTGTTTCGCCGCTCCACCACGCGGTGCACGTGGTTCAGCGATTTCAGGAGGTTGGACCGCTCGAGAGTAATGCGCATGGGATGCCGCTTTCAACCATTGCCCGGCGGACGAGGCGCCCGCCTGAGCGTCAACTGCGAGTGTCCCGGCCGACGGACCGGAAAGTTGTGGACCGGCAAAATGGCAGAAACAGCGCCCGGAAAGCAAGGGGTTTGAAGGGTTCTGTCCCCAGATGCGGCGCGTAGCCCCCTGCCTTGCCCTTGCTCTGCCATGGTGGCTCACTCATAAAGACCGGATAGACACATCGGCGAGCACGATCAGGACGTTACAGGTGGAAAAACAGAAGACAGCGGAACCGGCCGGCGGACAGAGGGAGCGCAGCTATCGCCTGCACAATGTCAGCGTTCCGGCCCGCCCCCTCGATGGCGCGCTCTATCTGGTGGCGACCCCGATCGGCAATCTTGGCGATATCACTCTGCGTGCGCTGGAGACGTTGGCCGGCGCCGATGTGCTTGCCTGCGAAGACACACGGGTCACCCGCGTGCTGCTCGACCGCTACGGCATCGTGAACCGGCCCTATGCCTACCACGAGCACAATGCGGACGAGGCCGGCCCCCGGCTGCTTGCAGCACTCGCCGAAGGGCGATCGGTAGCGCTGGTTTCCGATGCCGGCACACCGCTCGTCTCCGACCCCGGCTACCGGCTGGGCCAGCTTGCGATCGAAGCCGGGCACCGCGTCGTGCCAATCCCCGGCGCCTCGGCGCCGCTCGCAGCGCTCGTCGGTTCCGGCCTGCCGAACGACGCTTTCCTCTTTGCCGGTTTCCTGCCGACCAAGGACAAGGCGAAACGCGATCGTCTCAGGGAATTGGCAACTGTGCCGGCGACAATCATGTTCTTTGAATCGCCGCACCGGATCGCCGCAACGGTAGCGGCCGCCTCAGAGGTGCTGGGCGAGGGCAGAAGGGCCGCCGTCTGCCGCGAGCTCACCAAGACCTTCGAGGAGTTCCGCCGCGGCACGCTCGGCGAGCTTGCCGCCCATTATGAAGAGGCAGGGGCGGTGAAGGGCGAGATCGTGCTCGTCATCGGCCCGCCGGATGCCGCACCAGAGCCGGAAGCGGCCGATGTCGACGCGTTGCTTACGCGTCTCGTCGCCGACATGCCGGCCGGCAAGGCGGCGACCGAGGCCGCCCGCCAGACGGGCTTGCCGCGCAAGGAACTTTATGACCGGCTGCTGCAACTGAAGGAGCGCCATGACGACTGATGCGGGCGATCGGCGGAAGCTGAAGGCGCTCAGGCGGGGATACCTCGCCGAGTATCGCGCGGCGCTCTGCCTGTTGTTGAAGGGCTACCGTATCGTCGCCATGCGCCACCGCACCAAGCTCGGCGAGATCGACATCATCGCTCGGCGCGGCGATCTCATCGCCTGCGTCGAGGTGAAGGCCCGCCGCTCGGCTGAAGAAGGCGTCTTCGCGGTGACGGCCACCGCGCAAAAGCGCATACGTGCCGCGAGCGATCTCTGGCTGGCCAAACAACCGGATTTCAACAGACTTTCAGTACGTTACGATATCGTCACGGTGACGCCGTGGGGTTGGCCGCGGCATCTGCCGGATGCCTTCTGAGGCGGCGCGGCCGAGGAGAAAATGGTTGATGCGTTCCGTCCGCGCCGCGACTTGGAACATATTCTCGAATTTGTAATCGTTCCGACACAAAAGCGTAACCAGCCTGTCATTGAAGGTCACTAGTCCACTGCCATCCGTAATCCGGTGGAGAGGACAGTCATGTTCAAGAAGTTTTCGCTCGCAGCCCTTACAATTGCTTTTTCCGCAACGTCGTCGTTTGCCGCAACCAACATCACCTGGTGGCACGGCATGGCCGGCCGCAACGGCGAAGTCATCAATGAAGTTTCCAAGAAGTTCAACGAAGCCCAGAGCGCCTGCGCGCTGACCCCGGTTTCGAAGGGCACCTACGAGGAAGCGCTCGCGTCCGGTATCGCCGCATTCCGCTCGGGCGAGCAGCCGAACATCCTGCAGGTCTTCGACGCTGGCGCCGCCACGATCATCAATGCCAAGGGCGCAGTCATCCCGGCCGAAGACCTGATCATCAAGGCCGGCCACAACTTCGACCGCAATGCCTTCATCGACGGCGTGCGCTACTTCTACGCCGACAGCGAAGGCAAGTTCGTCGGCATGCCGTTCAACTCCTCGGCGCCGATCATGTACATCAACGACGAAGCCCTGAAAAAGGCCGGCGTCGAAGCGCCGAAGACCTGGGAAGAGTTCGAAGCCGCGGCGCCCAAGCTGAAGGAAGCCGGCTACATCCCGCTCGTCCAGTCGCAGCTGACCTGGCAGTTCACGGAGAACTTCTTCTCCCGCAACAACATCCAGTTCGCCACCAACAACAACGGCTATGACGCCGTCGTCGACACGCAGCTGAAGGTCACCGACCCGAACCTCATCATGATGTTCGACAAGCTCAAGGCTTGGAAGGACGAAGGCTATTTCGCCTTCTACGGTGCCGGCTGGAACGACAACCAGAAGGTCTTCGAAGAAGGCAAGGCCGCGTTCTGGATCGGCTCGTCGGGCTCCTTCGGTGGCCTGCAGAAGACGGCGCAGATGCCGTTCTCCGCGACCTTCCTGCCCTACTGGGGTTCCATCAAGGGCGCCGGCACCAACTCCTTCATCGGTGGTGCTGCTCTCTTTGCCATGTCCGGCAAGTCGGATGAAGAAAACAAGTGCGTTGCCGACTTCTTCCAGTTCCTGACCTCGCCTGAGATCCAGTATTTCTACCACAAGGCCACCGGCTATGTGGCCATCACCAAGGCAGCCTACGAGCTTGCCCAGAAGGACGGCTACTACAAGGAAAAGCCGGTTGCCGAAGTCGGCATCAAGCAGCTGATGCTGCCGGCCGGCGACTGGTCGAAGGGCTACCGCCTCGGCTTCTACCCGCAGATCCGCGAAATCATGGAGCGCGAATACGGCCGCATCTTCTCGGGCGAAACGACCGTCAAGGACGCTTTCGACACGATCGAGAAGGAAGGCAACGAGCTTCTCGCTCGCTTTGCCAAGACCGCCGGCTGATTTCCATGTCGACCGCGACAGATCTCCTCCCCGCGGCGCGGGGAGGGACCGGAACAAAGACCGGGGGGCGTCGCTTCGGCGCTTTCCGGCTTTTCGGTGGCCAGTCGAGCGGAGGGGAAAGCGCTGCCAAGCGCGTTCAGTTCTCCTCGCCGTTCCTGCCTTACCTCTTCCTCGCGCCACAGCTCGCGATCATCTTCATCTTCTTCTACTGGCCGTCGGTTCAGGCGATCCAGTCGTCCTTCTATCTCGAAGATCCCTTCGGCTTCGGCTCGACCTTCGTCGGCATGACCAACTACACCGACGTGCTGAAATCAGGCGAATATCTAGGCATTGCCCGCTTCACCGCGGTCTTCACGGCGCTCGTCACCTTCTTCGCGCTGTCGATCGGCCTGCTGCTCGCCGTCAAGGCCGATGGCGTGATCCGCGGCAACGCCGCCTACAGGACGCTGCTGATCTGGGTCTATGCCATTGCCCCGCCGGTCGCCGGCCTCATCGGCATGATGTTCTTCGATCAGCATATTGGCCCGATCGTCGAGCTCGCCCGCTGGTTCGGCTGGGATATCAAGGTTGGCCTGAACTACTTCGACACTGCCTTCTCCATGGTGGTCGTCTCGGTGTGGAAGCAGATCCCCTATAATTTCATCTTCTTCCTCTCAGGGCTTCAGGGCATTCCGGTCTCGGTGCGCGAGGCAGCGGCGATCGATTGCCGCTCCGGCTTCCGCCGCTTCTGGACCGTTATCCTGCCGCTGCTCGCGCCGACCGCCTTCTTCCTTCTGATCATCAACGTCACCTATGCGCTGTTCGACACTTTCGGCGTCATCGACGTGATGGTGAAGGACAAGGCCGCCAACAATCCGATCACCCTTGTCTACAAGGTCTACATGGACGGTTTCCGCGGCAACGATCTGGGCGGCTCCTCGGCCCAGTCGGTGATCCTGATGCTGATCGTCTTCGTGCTCACCATCTTCCAGTTCCGCTTCATCGAGCGGCGCGTGCACTACAACTGAGGTGGGGCCGATGTATCGCACCAAGATTTTCGACCACGTCATCCTCATGTTCGGCGTCTTCATCATGGTGGCGCCGGTTGTCGTCGCCTTCATGACCTCGACGCACGAGGCAGCCGATATCCACCGCAATGGCCTCAGCCTCACCTGGGGTGGCCATTTCGTCGAAACCTATCAGACCGTGCTGACGCGGGAGGGCGGCTTCACCGGCAAGATCACCGGCTTCAACATGATGCTGAACTCGATGATCCTCGGCCTGGGCTTCGCCGTCGGCAAGATTGTGCTGTCGATGCTGGCCGCCTATGCGCTGGTCTACTTCCGCTTTCCGCTGGCGACGTTCTTCTTCTGGGTGATCTTCACGACGCTGCTCCTGCCGCTCGAAGTGCGCATCCTTCCCTCCTACGAAGTGATGAACACGCTGAAGCTGACGAACACCTATACCGGCCTGATCGTGCCGCTGCTGGCGTCTGCGACCGGCACCTTCTATTTCCGGCAGTTCTTCAAGTCGGTGCCGGACGAGCTGCTTGAGGCGGCGCGCATCGATGGCGCCGGACCCTTCAAGTTCTTCATCGATGTGCTGGTGCCGCTCTCGCGCACCATGATGGCAGCGATCTTCATCATCATGTTCGTCTATGGCTGGAACCAGTATCTCTGGCCGACGCTGATGACCACGGACGAAGGCTTCTTCACGCTGGTGCGTGGCATCAAGCAGATCCTGCTCGTCTGGGTCGGCTCGAACATTCCTGATTACAACGAGGCCTTTGCACTGGCGATCCTCGCCATGCTGCCGCCTGTGATGATCGTGGTGATCTTCCAGCGCTGGTTCATCAAGGGCCTGACGGAAAGCGACAAGTAAGCGGAGCAGCGGCGGGACGAACGTTCCGCCCGCTCCTGAAACCTACCAATTCAACGGAGGCAGCCATGGCGGCCATAACCATCGCCGAGGTCTCGAAGATCTATCACGGCAATGTCGAGGCGGTGAAATCCGTCTCGATCGACATCGAGGACGGCGAATTCATCGTGCTGGTCGGCCCGTCCGGCTGCGGCAAGTCCACGCTCCTGCGCATGGTCGCTGGCCTTGAAACGATCTCCAAGGGCACGGTGACGATCGGTTCGCGCGTCATCAACGACGTCGATCCGGCCGAGCGCGATATCGCCATGGTCTTCCAGAACTACGCGCTCTATCCGCACATGACCGTTTATGAAAACCTCGCCTACGGCCTGAAGAACCGCAAGACGCCGAAGGCCGAGATCGACGCCCGCGTCGCCGAAGCCGCGCGCATGCTGGAGATCGAGCCCTATCTTTCCCGCAAGCCCCGCGCTCTCTCGGGCGGCCAGCGCCAGCGCGTCGCGATGGGCCGAGCCATCGTGCGCAAGCCGGCGGCCTTCCTCTTCGACGAGCCGCTTTCCAACCTTGACGCCAAGCTGCGCGTCTCCATGCGCGGCGAGATCAAGCGGCTGCAGAAGCGGCTCGGCACGACCTCCCTCTATGTCACACACGACCAGCTCGAGGCGATGACGCTCGCCGATCGGCTTGTGGTGCTGAACGGCGGCCGCATCGAGCAGATCGGCCAGCCGCTCGATGTCTATCACCGTCCGGCCTCGACCTTCGTTGCGAGCTTCATCGGCTCGCCGGCAATGAACCTGATCAAGGGGCAGATCGAAGGCGGCAGGCTGCAGATCGGCCTCTACCGGATAGACCTCGCCGGCCGCGCGCCGGTGGAGGGCGCTGTGACCGTTGGCCTGCGCGCCGAGGATCTCCGGCTTGCCGGCGTAGGCGAAGACGCGATGCTGTTCCAGGTCGACTATGTCGAGGAACTAGGCGCCCAGCGGCTCGTACATGGCACCATCGAGGGGCAGGCCCTCACCATTGCGCTGTCGCCGGAAACGCCGCTGTCGGGCGATCTCGCTGTGACCATCGCCGTCGACCGCCTCCATTTCTTCTCGCCGGAGACCGGCAAGCGGCTGGAGCGCGGCACGTCGTTTGCGGGCGAAGCTCCGGCGCAAACCCTTCGCCTGGAGACCGCATCGTGATCTTTGAAACCGTAGAGCAGCTAGCCGTTCCCTCGCTCGAACTGCGCCAGGGATTTGCGTCGATCGTGCGCACCATTGCGGCCCATGACGCCGCTATGGGCGCACGCCCGGAGATGAACAGCATCGAGGTCGGCGGCACGTCTTCGTCGGATACGCCGCTCGCCTTTCCGCTTACCGTTGCTGCCTGGAACCTGGAACGCTGCCTGTTCCCGGCGGAAAGTGCCGCGCATCTGGCCGCAACGAATGCTCCGGTCGTCCTGCTTTCGGAAATGGACAGCGGCATGGCCCGCACCAGCCAGCGTCATCCGACCGCCGAAGTCGCCGACACGCTCGGCATGCACTATGCCTATGGCATCGAGTTCATCGAGATGGGTCTCGGCTCCGATACGGAGCGCGAATTCTGCGAGGATGATTTCAACGCCAAGGGGTTTCACGGCAATGCGCTGATGGCATCCGTGCCGCTCGGACGACCCTTCATGCTGCGCCTCTGGGGCGAACGCCTCTGGTTTACGGATGGCGAGCAGCCGCGTCTCGGCGAGCGCTTCGCGATCGGCGCGGTGATCGAAACGGAAGCCGGTCCCTTCGTCGCAGTCTCCACTCATCTCGAAAGTGCCACGACCGCCGTCTATCGCGAGCGCCAGGTCAAGGAATTGATCGATGCGCTCGATGAAACGTTTCCGGATATGCCGGTGCTGATCGGCGGCGATCTCAACACCGGCAACCACGCCGGCGGCGACTTCGAGGCCGAAGGGCTCTTTGCCTTGAGCGCTGCCAGGGGCTTTACCCGCCACGGCGGACCGCTCGACGTCATGACCACGCGCCCGAGCTTGATCACCCGCTGGCCGGAACGGGCGATGAAGCTCGACTGGTTCCTGTCGCGCGGTTTGAAGATCGGCGAGACCCGCGTCGTCCCTTCGCTCGATGAAACCGGTCGTCCGCTTTCGGACCACGATCTCATCACCTGCGCCATTGAGGGCTTTGAATAGGCTCGCCTCTCCTTGCCTAAGGCGCGCCCGCATTCTACATGTCGAGGGCTTTGCCAGTGCGGCAGAGGGCAGCGGTTTTCCGTCCTCTTCCGTTCCGGCGGTTTGAAATCGATCACGGCTATCCGTGATCCATGAGGGATGGGTAGATGGCGAAAATCGTCAATGTCGGGGTCCAGATGGACCATGTCTCGGGCATCAACATCGCGGGGGATTCCACCTTCGCCATGAGCCTCGAGGCACAGTCGCGCGGCTATCGTCTCTTCCACTATACGCCTGAGAAACTGTCGCTGCGCGACGGCAAGGTCTATGCGAGCGCGCAGCAGATGACGCTGCGCGACGTCAAGGGCGATCACTTCACGCTTGGCGAAGCCGAGCGTGTCGATCTTTCGACGATGGACGTCATCCTGCTCCGCCAGGATCCGCCCTTCGACATGGCCTACATCACCTCGACGCATCTTCTCGAGCGCCTGCATCCGAAGACGCTGGTCGTCAATGATCCGGCCTGGGTGCGCAATTCGCCGGAGAAGATCTTCGTCACCGAATTTGCCGACCTGATGCCGAAGACGCTGATCACCCGCGACCCCGCCGAAATCGCCAGCTTCCGCCAGGAGATGGGCGACATCATCCTGAAGCCGCTCTACGGCAATGGCGGCGCCGGCGTCTTCCATTCGACGCGCGACGATCGCAACCTCTCTTCTCTTCTGGAAATGTTCGGCCAGATGTTCCGCGAGCCCTTCATCGCCCAGGAATACCTGCCGGCGGTGCGCAAGGGCGACAAGCGCATCCTGCTCGTCGACGGCGAGCCGGTCGGCGCCATCAACCGCGTTCCGGCCGAGCATGACGCCCGCTCCAACATGCATGCCGGCGGCCGCCCGGAGCCGACCGAACTGACGGCGCGCGAAAAGGAAATCTGCGATCGCATCGCTCCGGCGCTGAAGGCCCGCGGCTTCCTCTTCGTCGGCATCGACGTCATCGGCGACTACATGACCGAGATCAACGTGACCTCGCCGACCGGCATCCGCGAAGTCAAGAAGTTCGGCGGCGCCGATGTCGCCAGCCTTCTCTGGGATGCGATCGAGCGCAAGCGCGCCTGATCGGCGCTAGCGGATAGACTACTCCGGTCGACGAAGCGTGCTGCGGGCCTTCGCCCGCGGCCGTTTGCCGGAACGGCACCTTTGCCGATGCGTCCGCCTCCTTTCGAATGTTCTGTAATTGTTCTTGTTTTTGTGCGTAATCCGTGCAAGGCTTCTGCCTGCAACCCTGGGCGGTTGTGGCGCCCGATAGCCGGGCTGCCTGGGCGAGGGGGCAAGCATGGTCGCGCGCGTCAGCACGGTCGCATTTCAGGGTATCGAGGGTCTGCCTGTTGATGTGCAGGTGATGGTCGCACCGGGCAAGGTCGGGATGCAGATCGTCGGCCTGCCGGACAAGGCCGTCGCCGAAAGCCGCGAGCGGGTGCAGGCAGCCCTGCATGCCTCCGGTCTCGCCCTGCCGGCCAAGCGGGTCACCGTCAATCTCGCCCCCGCCGACCTTCCCAAGGAAGGCAGCCACTTCGATCTTGCCATCGCGCTCGGCCTGATGGCGGCCCTCGGCGCCATTCCGGGCGATGCGCTGGCGCCCTATGTGGTGATCGGGGAACTGAATTTGGACGGTACGATTGCGGCGGTTGCCGGAGCGCTTCCGGCGGCAATCGGCGCCAATGCGCTCGGCAAAGGGCTGATCTGCCCGGCCGAAAGTGGACCCGAGGCGGCGTGGGCCGGGGCCGAGATCGATATCCTGGCGCCGCGCAGCCTGATCGCGATCGCCAACCATTTCCGCGGCACGCAGGTGCTTTCGCGGCCGGACGCCGCAATCCGCTCGGGCGCTACCGACCTGCCCGATCTCGCCGACATCAAGGGCCAGGAGAGCGCCAAGCGGGCGCTCGAGGTGGCCGCTGCCGGCAACCACAATCTCTTGATGGTTGGCCCGCCCGGATCGGGCAAGTCGATGCTCGCCGCCCGCCTGCCGTCGATCCTGCCGCCGCTCAACCCGACCGAGCTTCTCGAAGTGTCGATGATCCATTCGATCGCCGGGCAGCTTCCGGGCGGTAAGCTGTCGGACCGACGGCCGTTCCGCACGCCGCACCATTCCGCGACCATGGCCGCCATGGTCGGCGGGGGCTTGCGCGCCAAGCCCGGCGAGGCGTCGCTTGCCCATAACGGCGTGCTGTTTCTCGACGAATTTCCGGAATTCTCGCCGCAGGTGCTCGACGCGCTGCGCCAGCCGCTCGAGACCGCCGAATGCATCATCGCCCGTGCCAATCACCGCGTCAGCTATCCCGCCGCGATCCAGCTTGTCGCCGCCATGAACCCCTGCCGCTGCGGCATGGCCGGCGAACCCGGTCGCAGCTGCGCCCGCGGCCCGCGCTGCATGTCCGACTATCAGGCGCGCATCTCCGGTCCGCTGATGGACCGCATCGATATCCGCATCGACGTGCCGGCCGTCAGCGCCGCCGATCTCCTGAAGCCGGCCGCAGCCGAAAGCAGCGAGGTCGTTGCCCGCCGGGTCGCGCATGCCCGTGCCATGCAGATCGACCGCTTTGCCGTCCTCGGCCATGCGGACTTGACCAGCAATGCCCGCGCGTCGACCTCGCTGATCGAGAAGATCGCGGCACCCGACGCGGCCGGGCTGCAGCTTCTTCGGGACGCCGCCGAAAAGATGAAATTCTCCGCACGCGGCTACCACCGTGTCCTGAAGGTCGCCCGCACCCTCGCCGATCTCGATGGTGCCGCAACGGTCGGCCGCATTCATCTTGCCGAAGCGATTTCCTATCGCATTGCCGGCGAGCGGCTACAGGCGGCGGCATAGCGATCGCCCCCACTGCGGCAATCGATCCATGTTTCGTGTTTTGAGGTTCCGACACCATGTTCTCCCCAGGCATGGCCGTTGCGCGAAACGCTTGGCCGGGCTGATCAGTCTTTTGATGTGCGGGTCTTTCCCGGGGCAGCGGCGCGCTTGCCGATCTCGCGCAAATTCTCGACGTTGCGGATGAGCTGTATTTCACCGCCGCAAACTCCAGTACGATCATCCTGAAGTGATTGGCCGACAGGGGGTGAACCGGATGACGGATGCATCAAACGGCAGAAGAACCGATCGCGCCGAACGTCTGATCAAGGCGTTGCCGTCGGCGGTTTATGCCGCGCTGATCGATCCTGCTGCGGTGGCAGTCTGGTTGCCGCCCGAAGGCATGAAGGGGCAGGTGCTGGCCTTTGAGCCCCATGTTGGCGGCGCCTTCCGCATGGCGCTGATCTATGACAGCCCGCACGATGGAACTCGTGGCAAGACCTCACAAGATGCCGACATCGTTTCCGGCCGCTTCGTCGCGTTGGAGCCGGATCTGTGCGTGGTGCAGGAGACCGAGTTTCAATCCGACAATCCGGCCTTTGCCGAGACGATGCGGATCACCTGGGCGCTGGAGCCGATGGCAGATGGCACCCGCGCCAGCGTCACCTGCGAAAACGTGCCGGAGGGGATTTCCAAGGAAGATCACGACGCCGGCCTTCGCTCAACGCTCGCCAATCTCGCCGGCGTCACGGAGCAGTCTAGTTGAAGCGGGGTCGCCGGCCGATAGGCAGAAGGAAAAAAGGGCGCCCTCGGCGCCCTTACTGAACGTTGGAGAATAGTGGACTAACCACCCAGACCCTCGAACAGCACCGTCGAGAGATAGCGCTCGGCAAAGGACGGGATGATGACGACGATGGTCTTGCCGGCGTTTTCTTCCCGCTGGCCGACCTCGATCGCTGCCGTCAGCGCAGCACCTGCCGAAATGCCGACCGGCACGCCTTCGAGCCGTGCGACGAGGCGGGCGGCCTCGATCGCCTCAGTGCTGTTGACCGTGACGATCTCGTCATAAACCGTGGTGTCGAGGATCGCCGGGGCAAAACCTGCGCCTATGCCCTGGATCTTGTGCGGTCCGGGGTTGCCGCCGGAAAGCACGGGAGACTCCTCCGGCTCGACGGCGATCACCTTGATCGACGGCTTGCGCGCTTTCAGCACCTGCCCGGCGCCGGTAATCGTGCCACCGGTGCCGATGCCGGAAACGAAGATATCGACGGCACCGTCGGTGTCGTTCCAGATTTCCTCCGCCGTCGTCTTGCGGTGGATTTCCGGGTTGGCCGGGTTTTCGAACTGCTGCGGAATAACTGCGTCCGGCAACGTCTCGACCAGTTCCTGCGCCTTGGCGATCGCGCCCTTCATGCCCTTGGCGCCTTCAGTCAGCACCAGTTCGGCGCCGAACAGAGCCAGCATCTTGCGCCGCTCGACCGACATGGTCTCCGGCATGGTGAGGATCAGCTTGTAGCCCTTGGCGGCGGCAACGAAGGCGAGCGCGATGCCGGTATTGCCCGAGGTCGGCTCGATCAGCGTCGTGCGGCCGGGTGTAATCTTGCCCTGCGCTTCCAGGCTCTCGATCATCGCCACGCCGATGCGGTCCTTGACCGAGGCGATCGGGTTGAAGAATTCGAGCTTGGCGAGCAGGTTCGCCTTGACGCCCTTTTCCTTGGCAAGCTTGTCCAGTCGCACGATGGGCGTATCGCCGATCGTTTCCGTGATCGAGGAATAGACGCGGCCGCGGCCGGGCTTGCGTGTGTCGGACATCGGTTTCTCCCTTGGGCGTGAACTCTTGGCCTAAAGCATGTCGCACAAAAGTGTGCAGCGGTTTTGTGATGACGACATGCGAAAAACCATAAACTTGAAGCGCGGCGAGCGGATCTGAAGATCCGCGACGCGCTTTAAGAATAGGAACAATGGCCGCGCAATTCCAGAACGGCAAACACGGAGAGACGATCCGCCGAAGGAAAAACCACCGGCGAAGTCGTTGTTCGGGAAAAGTTTTTTCAGCTCGCGCGGACGGCGATATAGGCGGCCGTTCCGGCGAGCACGCTGGCGGCAACGCGGTTCAGCGCCTTGAGTGCCTTGGGTTGCTTGAGCAGAAGTCGTGCGCGCGCGGCGAGCAACATGTAGGGAACGAGCACCGTCAGGAGCATAAGGAAGGTTGCCGTCAGCAGCAGGCCGTAGTCGCGCGGGCCGATCGCCGCGATGTCGATCAGCGTCGGCACCAGCGCCACATAAAACAGCATCGTCTTCGGGTTTCCGAGCGTGACGAGCAGGCCCGAGAGGAAGGACATCGCCGCATTCGTCGGGGGCTTCGCCTTGATATCCTCGGGCAGCAGCCCCGCGGTCCAGAGCTTCCAGGCGATATAGCCGAGATAGAGGACGCCGGCGAGTTTCACCACCAGGAAGAGGGTGGTGAAGGTCTGGGCGATCAGGGCCAGCCCGAGCACGACCGCCGTCAGGTAGATCATGTCGCCGAGGATGACGCCGAGACCCATGAAGAAGGTTTCGCGAAAGCCGGAGCCGAGCGCGCGCGCGACGAGCGCCGTCACGCCGGGGCCCGGGATGGCTGCAGCGATGAAGAGCGCGCCGCTATAGGCGATAAGGGCCGCGAGCGTCATGGGACTTCCTTCCGATGGTGATGCCGGTTTCTAGCGCAAACGGGACGAAAAAGGAAATCAAGGAGCGACGACCAATGGGCACGCGGCGACAAAATTGATCCGGTGACAAGTCTCGCATTGTCCGCTGGCGCCGGATCGGTAGAGCTTGCAGAAAACGAGCGAAAGGCGCCTCTCGATGCCCGAGTTGAAAGACATGATCGGCTTTGCCCTGCTTGCCCTCGGCATGGTGCTGACGCCGGGGCCGAACATGATCTATCTGATCTCGCGCTCGATCAGCCAGGGGCCGGGTGCCGGCTTGATCTCGCTCGGTGGCGTGGCGCTCGGTTTCGTCGTCTACATGGTCTCGGCCGCGCTCGGTATCACCGCACTCCTGTTGGCGGTGCCCTTTGCCTATGACGCCCTTCGGATCGCCGGCGCCGGCTATCTGCTCTATCTCGCCTGGCAGGCTGTGCGGCCCGGTGGGCGTTCGCCCTTTCAGATCAAGCATTTGCCGAAGGATGGGCCGAAGAAGCTGTTCGCCATGGGGTTTCTGACGAGCTTGCTCAATCCCAAGGTGGCGGTGCTCTATCTCTCGCTGCTGCCCCAGTTCATCCGGCCGGAGCTTGGCAACGTGCTTGGCCAGTCGCTGGTCTTCGGCTCGATCCAGATCATGACCAGCGTCACGGTCAACGCGATGATCGCGCTTGCCGCCAGCGGCATCGCCGCCTTCCTCGCCGGTCGGCCGCTGTTCATGGTGGTGCAGCGCTGGGCGATGGGGACGGCGCTGTTCGGCTTCGCGCTGAGCATGGCATCGGAGGCGCGGCGCTAACGCGCGCTTGCTGATGCCTTCCTCAACCCCGGAACTGGCTTACTCGAAAACCGGCCGCATGAAGCTGCGCTCATAGCTGACGATGCAGCGCGTCTTCTCGGCATAGGCGAAGGCTTCCTGGCATTCCGGATCCGCAGTCATCTCCTTGCGATAGGTCTCGTAGGCGGCAAGGCTCGGAAAGCTGAAGAGCGCGAGCGCGATGTTGTTCGCCCCTTCATGCGGCAGGAAGTAGCCGTGATGCGTGCCGCCGAGGCGGTTGACCAGCGGAATCCAGAGCTTGGCATAGTGCTCGAACTCGGCCGCCTTGTAAGGGTCGATGACGTATTTCAGGTAGCAGGTGATCATGCGGTTCTCCCTTCGCGCCTACGCTTGATAAAAGAGGGCAGGCGAAGTTGCCAGCCGAGATTCATGCCCGCGGCGGCAATGAGGATCGCAATCGAGCCGACGATCTGGATCGGCTGCAACTGGTGGCCGAAGGCAATGCGGTCGACGACGATCGCGCCGATCGGATAGATGAAGGAAAGCGCTCCCGTCATATGCGTCGGCAGTCGCTGGATCGCGCCGTAAAGCAGCACATACATCAGCCCGGTGTGGATGACGCCGACGGTGACGAGGATCGACCATTGCGCCCCCCCGGACGGGGCAGGGGCCGCAAGCGCCATCGGCGCCAGCATCAGGGTGCCGGTGATCACCTGGATCAGTGCGATCAGATGCGGCGGCGTGCCCTTGAGCAGCTTCGTCGCAATCGCCGCGATCGCATAGAAGAAGGCGGCGCCGATCGAAAGGGCGACGCCGACCAGATAGCTCTCCGGCGCGAAGCCTTGGCCGGGCTTGGCCGCGATGATCGCGAGCATGCCGGCAAAGGAGACAGAGAGCCAGAAGATCTTGGTGGTGGTGATCTTCTCGCCGAGAAACAGCGCGCCGAGCCCCAGGAGCATGAAGGGCTGGGTGTTGTAGACCATGGTCGCGATCGAGATGGAGGCATGGGAATAGGCAGCAAAGAGCAGCAGCCAGTTGACGACGATCGCGATGCCGCCGAGGACGGAAAGCACTAGCATCCTCCGGCTGAAGTGGCGACGGTCGAGCAGTCCGAGCGCCCAGGCGATGGCAAAGAGCGTCACCGCCCCGAAGACGCAGCGCCAGAACACGACGCTCGTCACCGGCTGTCCCGACATCAGCACGAACCAGCCGATGGTCCCGGAGATCAGCATTGCCGCCGTCATCTCGATGCTGCCACGTTTGAGTTCGGTGTTCATGATCGCTGCTCCATGTTGATGATTGGAGAATAGCCGGAGCCTGCGACCTTTCCCATGGATACAGGAAGGCAATTGTGCTATATTGCCTAATTATCTAAGTTCCGTTTGCTGTTATGACTTATGGTGCCGTGATGTTGGACGAGATTGACCGACGAATCCTCGACATTCTTGCCGCCAACGCCCGGGTGTCGCTGAAGGAGCTGGCGCAGGAGTCCGGGCTGTCCTCGCCCAGTGCGGCCGATCGCCTGCGCAAGCTGGAAGAGCGCGGCATTCTCGATGGTTTTACCATCGCGCTTAATCCGGTGAAGGTCGGCTATCCCCTGCAGGCGGTCATCCGCGTGCGGCCGATGCCGGGCATGCTGCACATCGTCGAGCGGCTGATCCAGGACACGCCCGAGATCGTCGAATGCGACAAGGTCACCGGCGACGATTGCTTCATCGCCAAGCTCTTCGTGCGCGACATGGCGCAACTCGACACGATCCTCGACCGCATTGCCGAGAAGGCGCAGACCAACACCTCGATCGTCAAGTCGTCGCCGGTCAAGCGCCGCCTGCCGCCGCTGGTCTAGCTGGAGGGATTGGAGGCTCAGACCCCGGTCGAGCCGAAGCCGCCGGCGCCGCGGTCCGTCTCGCTTGCCCCGTCTGCCTCGCTCACCGCGACCTGCGTGACCGGCGCGATCACCATCTGCGCAATGCGCATGCCGCGCTCGATGAGGAAATCTTCATCGCCGAGATTGACGAGCAGCACCTTCACTTCGCCGCGATAGTCGCTGTCGATGGTGCCGGGTGTGTTGAGGCAGGTGATGCCGTGCTTGAAGGCAAGGCCCGAGCGCGGGCGGATCTGCGCTTCGTAGCCAGCGGGGACTTCGAAAATGAAACCTGACGGCACCAGGGCGCGCTTGCCCGGGGTGAGCATGAGCGGCCGGTCGGCGGGAACGGCGGCGCGCAAATCCATGCCGGCGGCGCCCGCGGTCTCGTAAGCCGGAAGTTCCAGGCCTTCGCCGTGCGGCAGGCGAACGAGGTTGAGGGTCGGGCGGGATGGGGAAGGGTGCGTGCTCATGCCCGCATAAGCCGGGCCGCGGGCGCCGCGGTCAATTGCATAATCGGGGCCGAGCCTGTAAAGGACGCGGCAACTCACAGGATTTTACGACATGGCTGAAACTCTCGCCGAGGCGGTCTCCCGCCGCCGCACATTTGCGATCATTGCGCACCCGGACGCCGGTAAGACCACGCTCACCGAAAAGTTGCTGCTGTTCGGTGGCGCCATCCAACTCGCCGGCGAGGTCAAGGCCAAGAAGGATCGCATCCAGACCCGTTCGGACTGGATGAAGATCGAGCGCGAGCGCGGCATCTCGGTCGTGACCTCGGTGATGACCTTCGAATATGGCGGCAACGTCTTCAACATTCTCGATACGCCCGGTCACGAAGACTTCGCCGACGATACCTACCGCACGCTGACGGCGGTGGATGCGGCCGTCATGGTCATCGACGCCGCAAAGGGCATCGAACCGCGCACGCTGAAGCTTTTCGAAGTCTGCCGCATGCGCGACATTCCGATCATCACCTTCGTCAACAAGATGGACCGCGAGAGCCGCGATCCCTTCGAGATCCTCGACGAGGTCGAGGAGAAGCTGGCGCTCGACTGCGCGCCGGTCACCTGGCCGATCGGCCGCTCGAAGACCTTCTGCGGCTCCTACCATCTCGCCGACAACACGGTGCGCGGTTCCGACACGCAGGAAATCCCGACCAAGGTCAACGGCCCGGAAATGGCGGCCCACCGCCTGCCGGAAAATGAGCGCGATGCCTTTACCGAAGAACTGATGCTGGCGATCGAGGCTTGCAAGCCCTTCGACAAGAAGGCTTTCCTCGAGGGCCATCTGACGCCGGTGTTTTTCGGCTCGGCGCTGCGCAACTTCGGTGTGCGCGATCTCATCAATGCGCTCGGCGACATCGCTCCGCCGCCGCGCGACCAGGTCGCGGATATCCGCACGGTGCACGCCACCGACGACAAGATGACGGCCTTCGTCTTCAAGATCCAGGCCAACATGGATCCGAACCATCGCGACCGCATCGCCTTTGCCCGCGTCTGCTCCGGCAAGCTCGAGCGCGGCATGAAGGCACGCCTGTCGCGCACCGGCAAGCAGCTGGGCCTCAGCGCCCCGCAGTTCTTCTTCGCTTCGCAGCGCCAGCTCGCCGACACGGCTTACGCCGGCGACGTCGTCGGCATCCCGAACCATGGTACGCTCCGCATCGGCGACACGCTGACCGAGGGTGAGCCGCTGGTGTTTCAGGGCGTGCCGAACTTCTCGCCGGAAATCCTGCGCCGCGTGCGCTTGGAAGACGCGATGAAGGCGAAGAAGCTGAAGGAAGCGCTGCAGCAGATGGCCGAAGAGGGCGTCGTGCAGCTGTTCTCGCCGGAAGACGGCTCGCCGGCCATCGTCGGCGTCGTCGGTGCTCTGCAGCTCGACGTGTTGAAGGAGCGCCTGCAGGCAGAATACGGCCTGCCGGTATCCTTCGAAATGTCGCGCTTCTCCGTCTGCCGCTGGATTTCCTCCGATCAGCCGGCCGAACTCGACAAGTTCGTCACGGCACGGCGCGGTGACATCGCCCGCGATCTCGACGGCGACCCGGTGTTCCTCGCACAGGACAGCTTCTCGCTTCGCTATGAGGCGGAGCGCTATCCGGCGATCAAGATGGTTGCGATCAAGGAATATCACGTCGCCAAGGCGGCTTGATCGATTTCCCTCCGGCCGGTGCCCAACGGCGCCGGCCGGCATCTCGGCGCTGATGCGCCGTATCTGAGCGATTCCCCTATATCGAAAAATCGAAACGCGGCGACGAACGATCGAGCATGGCCGTGCTCGGGCGATCGCCCCAGGCTGCGGCGATCGCCTCCGAAAGCGTGGCGATCAACCGCGTGACATCTTCTCGCGCCGTCCCGTGCAGGGCTTCGGCAACGATCAGCGCATGGGTCGTTTGAGGTCGGATCGCCGAGCGGCCGCTCTGCCGGTTGGTCCAGCGCCGGGCATGCGCCCGCCCTTCGCCATCCGCAAAGATCACTTCGCCGGCCTCCGGGTTTTCGGTCTCTCCTGCGAACGTCAGATAGGTCTCGTTGCCGGAAGCCCGGCGAACATGCAGATAGCCGCTGACATGGGCCAGATCGAAGACGGCGATCGGGATCGCGAAGGCGAGAGAGCTGGCGTTGCAGAGGTCGATCAACGGATGGATCGCCGGCAAGCGGCCTTCCTTCCGGAAGCGCCGGAGTAGTGCCTCGGAAGCCGAGCGATACTGTGTCGGTTTCAGTCTCATCCTGGCAAAGGTCCGGCGCCAGGCGTGGATTTCCGGCAGGTCGCTCTCCGAGCCGGTGCCGCAGCGGTCGTTTGCTATTCCCAGCAAACTGCGAACTTCGGCTTCGACCGAAACATTGCTGCGTATGCCGTCCGTGAACAGCGCGCCGGCGCTGAGTTCCGGGAAGTCGCGCCAGATATCGTCTGCGTGTTGGAAGTGCATGAGGAGCCTCGAAATGGATACATTCATTCTCGTTCAAGCCTCCCCGGCGGAAAAGCTGCGTGCCGTCCTTCGGCTGGCAATGATCTGGGGCACGGTCAGGCCGAGAACGGCGCCGAGCACGCAGCCGATCCCAAGCAGTTGATGGCTGCCAACCGGCTCTCCGAGCAGCAGAAAGGCGAAGATCACCGCCGAGACCGGCGCCAGCGCCGTGAAAACGGAGGCCTCGGTGCCGCTCACTTTCGCCGATCCTGCATACCAGAGCACGAAGCCGGCAACGGTCGGGATGAGGGCATAGTAGAGGACCGCAAGGATCGCGTTCTTGTCGATCGCGGCAGTTGCATGTGCCTCGAAGAGGGCGGGGATGAGGGCGACCGCGAAGCCGAGGCCGGTCATCAGTGTCGAGAGCGCCAGGGGCGAGATCTCTGCCTTCACGCGTTTGTTGAGAAGGATGAACAGACCCTCGCAGATGACGGCGCCGAAAATGAGGGCGATGCCGAGCGGAGAATGGCTTCCGGTCTCGCCGGGCTTGAAGACGATGGTGAGCACGCCGACAGCGGCGAGCGCGATCGCCGCCAGCATCCGGCGGTCGGGGCGCTCGCCGAGAACGAGGATGGCTATGGCGGCGGAAACCACCGGCAGGGTGCCGATCACCACGCCGGCATCGGTTGCCGACGTCAGGCTCAGGCCGGCGATCAGCAGGGTGGTGTAGCCGACGCTGCCGGCGCCCGCCTGCGCAAGAAGGATCAGCCAGTCGCGGCCTTTAAGTTTCGGCCATGACGTCCTGGTGAACCACATCAACAGCAGGAAGAGCGGAAAGGCGATGGCGAAGCGCAGGGCTGTCGCGGTGAAGGGTGCAAGCCCGGCGGCAATGATCTTGCTGGCGATCACCGTGCTGCCGACGAGGATCATCGCCAGTGAAAGATTGAGATAGCCCTGAAATTTTTTCGACATGTCCGTTCTCCGTTGCAGCGCCGCGCTTGTCGCTGCGCAGCCCGTGCAGCCATGCGCCCGGAGAGGGTTCGGGTCTTGAACGGAATTGCGGGTCCTACTTTCTGGCCTCGGCATAAAGGCCGGGGGAGAGGCCATACTTGCTGACGAACACCCGTGTCATGTGGCTCTGGTCGGCGAAGCCGGCGGCAAACGCAGCCTCCGCCAGCGGCGTGCCCTCGTCGATCAGGCGGCGAGCAAGATCGATGCGGCATTGGACGATATAGGCATGCGGTGTCAGGCCGACCGCACTCGCGAAATTGCGCACCAGTTGAAACCGGCTGAGCCCGGCCTCGGCGGCAAGATCGGCAAGGGTGATCGCGGCTGTCGGATCATCGTCGATCATCGTCTTTGCGGCGGTGACCGTTGCCGGTCTTTCGTGGTGCTCCGGCCTGCCGGTGGCAAGAGCGCTCGCAAGCAGCAGCAGAAGCCGCTCCTCGCGCCGGATCGCCTCGTTCTCTGTTGTCGGGTCTGTGATCGCTGCGAACAGCGCCCGGAACTGATTTGCCGCTTCCGCATCCTTGAAAGCCGGTGAGGCAAACTCGCCGGCGTCCGAACGGCCCTGGCTGATATCCTTGGCGGCGGCAGCGATGACGGACGGATCGAAATAGAGCATGCGCCACGAGCGGCCGGCATCCCCGATCGGCGCGCCGTCATGCACCTCGCCGGGATTGACGGTGATCATGTCGCCGGCGCCGGCTTCCACCACGCCTCGGCCGCTGAGCGATTTCTGGGCGCCCTGGTAGATGAGGCCAATGCCGAACTGGTCGTGGGTGTGGCGGGCGAAGGAATGGCGCGATTCCGCCTCGACCGCGTCAATACCCGCGGTCGCGCTGCGCAGCATCCTGAACTGACCCTTTGTCATCCGTGCGCCGATCCTGTTGCTCGTTGTCCTTTTACATCGTCCGAGCGTCTCCCGCTATCGCCACGGCCTCGCCCAATCAAATGGCGTTCCGCATAAATTTTGAGCATAATGCTAAAATGTCAAAATATTGTGCAAATCCTGTTGCGAAAAATGCTGCGCCGCATCATGATCGACGCATGACGCACCGGGACCTCACCATTCTCGTCATTGACGAGAACGCCATCCGCGCCTCGATTATCGAGGAGGGATTGCATGAGGCCGGCCACCGCAAGGTCACGGTCATTCATGAAGTCCAGGGCATGGCTCGGACCATCGAGACGCTTCGGCCCGATGTCATCGTCATCGATATCGAAAACCCCAACCGCGACATGATGGAGCACCTGTTTCAACTGACCCGCACCGTCGGGCGGCCGATCGCCATGTTCGTCGACCGCTCCGATACGGCCTCGATCGAGGCGGCGGTCGAGGCGGGCGTCTCCGCCTATGTGGTCGACGGGCTGAAGAAGGAGCGCGTCAAGCCGATCCTCGACATGGCCGTCAGCCGCTTCAACGCCTTCAGCCGGCTGCAGCGCGAGCTCGCCGATGCGAAATCGGCGCTGGAAGAGCGCAAGGTGATCGAGCGCGCCAAGGGCATCCTGATGAAGATGCGTGGTCTCTCCGAGGATGAGGCCTTCGCGCTCCTGCGTCAGACGGCGATGAACGAAAAGAAGAAGATGTCGGATATCGCGCAGAGCGTGGTGACGGCCGCAGGGCTGCTGATGTGAACCGTCGGAAGGAGAAACCGGAGTGAACATCATGACGACCATCGATAATTCGCGACCTGGCGCGGCGATGGGCGAGGGGGTGCCCGCGCCGGTGAAGCTCGGCGGCGAAGGCACGCGAACGATCCGCGCCGGCTTCATTCCTCTGGTCGACGCTTCCGTGCTGATCGTGGCGGCGGAGCTCGGCTTTGCCCGCAGGGAAGGGCTGAAGCTCGATCTCGTCAAGGACGTTTCCTGGGCCAATGTGCGCGACCGGCTCGCCTTTCGTCAGTTCGATATCGCCCACATGCTTTCGCCGATGCCGGTGGCCGCCATGCTCGGCCTCGGTTCCAATCCCTCGCCGACGATCGCCCCTTTCTCGCTCGGGCGCGGCGGCAATGCGATCACGCTGTCCAACCGGCTTTTCGCGCGCATGCAGGAGGAGGGTGGTCTTGGCGAGGTTGAGGATGCGCTTGCCCATGCGCGCGCGCTCGCTGCGGTGCTTGCCCGCATGCGTCGGGGCGGCGAGGCGGCGCCAAGGCTTGGTGTCACCTATCCCTTCTCCTCGCACAATTACGAGGTCCGCTACTGGCTGGCGGCCGGCGGCATCGATCCCGACCGCGACGTCAAGCTTGTGGTGGTGCCTCCGCCGCTGACTTCGGATGCGTTGGCTGCCGGCGCCATCGACGGTTTCTGCGTCGGCGCCCCCTGGAACATGGTGGCCTCCGAGCGTGGTCTTGGGCGCATTGTCGCCGCCAAGCAGGATATCTGGCCATCGGCGCCGGAAAAGGTGGTCGGCATGCGACCAGAATGGGCTGAGGGCAACGCCGAGACCGTATCGCGGCTGCTTGTGGCGCTCGACCAGGCGGCGCGCTGGTGCGATGTGCCTGACAATCGCGGCACGCTTGCCGAATTGCTTGCCACCCCCCGCTACATTGGCGCCCCGGTCGAAATCATCCGCAGGGTTCTCGCCGGCGAGTTCGCCATTGATGCGGCCGGCAACAGGCGCGTGATCGACGACTATTTCGTTTTCCATCGCGATCACGCCAACTATCCCCGTTCCGGTCAGGCACTCTGGATCTACAGCCAGATGGTGCGTTGGGGGCAGGTACGGCTGTCACCAGGCATGCAGGCGCTTGCGGCTGCCGCCTATCGCCCCGACATCTATCGCCAGGCACTCGGCACGGCGGCCGCTCCCGCCGATGCCGATATTCGTATCGAGGGTGACAGACCGGGCGAGCGCTTCATGGATGGCCACGTTTTCGATCCCGTTGATATCGAGGCCTATATCCGCTCTTTCCCCGTTCGCGCCTCGATGGCGCACGCTTCGGTCGAGCTGGAGAGCTGAGCATGGCGCACCATGTTTGTGCAGAGTCTCGACGCGGAATATGTGCACCGCACAATAATTCAGCAGGCTCTACAATAGGCGCATTTATGGGCGCCGCACTCGCATCCGAAAATTACGGTTTTAATTCAAGGCGCTAACTGTCGCGCCGACGAACTGGCACGGCCTTTGCTTTTCTAGAAATGCTTCGGTCAACGGCGATCGAAGCGAAATCAAACGCCAGATCGCGTTTGCCGAAGACACCGACGTCGCAAGGTTTTGTTCCCGAGGATTCCTCCCGATCCCGGACGCAATCACCGAGCGGCGTTTTTTTATGTCCGTTATCCGGCCAGCAGAGGAACCTGCGCATGACCAAGTTTTCGACCGGCGGTCTGACCCGCCGCAGCCTGCTGAAGACCACCGCGACCGCTGCACTGTTCGGCGCGGTCAAGACGGCCTTCCCATCCGGTGCCTTTGCGCAAGGCTCCGGGCCGGAAACCACCAAGGCGGTACTCGGCTTCATCGCGCTTACCGACTCGGCGCCGCTGATCATCGCCAAGGAGAAGGGGCTCTTCGACAAATACGGCATGACCGACGTCGAGGTGGTCAAGCAGGCCTCCTGGGGCACGACGCGTGACAACCTGGTGCTGGGCTCCGCCGGTTCCGGCATCGATGGCGCCCATATCCTGACGCCGATGCCCTATCTGATCTCGACTGGAAAGGTCACCCAGAACAACCAGCCGCTGCCGATGGTTATCCTCGCCCGCCTCAATCTCGATGCGCAGGCGATCTCGGTCGGGCAGGCCTATGCCAATCTCAAGGTCGGTATCGACGCCTCCGCGCTCAAGGAAGCCTTCGCCAGGAAGAAGGCCGAAGGCGTCGCCGCCAAGGTGGCTATGACCTTCCCCGGCGGCACGCACGATCTCTGGATCCGCTACTGGCTCGCCGCCGGCGGCATCGATCCGGATAGCGATGTCGAAACCATCGTCGTGCCGCCGCCGCAGATGGTCGCCAACATGAAGGTCGGCACCATGGACTGTTTCTGCGTCGGTGAGCCCTGGAACGAGCAGCTCGTCAACCAGAAGATCGGCTACACCGCCGTCAACACCGCCGAGATCTGGAACGAACATCCGGAAAAGTCCTTCGCCATGCGCGCGGACTGGGTGGAGAAGAACCCGCGCGCCGCCAAGGCGCTTACCATGGCCATCCAGGAAGCGGCGCAATGGTGCGACGACATGACCAACAAGGACGAGCTGGCCAAGATCGTCGGCAAGCGCAGCTGGTTCAACGTGCCGCCGAAGGACATCGTCGATCGCCTCAAGGGCGAATACGACTACGGCAACGGCAAGATCGTCGAACAGAGTCCGCACTTCATGAAGTTCTGGCGCGATCACGCGTCCTATCCCTTCCAGAGCCACGATAGCTGGTTCCTGACCGAGAACATCCGCTGGGGCAAGTTCGCGCCCGATACCGACATCAAGGCGCTCGTCGCCAAGGTCAACCGCGAAGACATCTGGCGTGAGGCGGCCAAGGATCTGGGTGTGACCGACGTGCCGGCATCCACCTCGCGCGGCGTCGAAAAGTTCTTCGACGGCAAGGTCTTCGATCCCGCCGATCCGCAGGCGTACCTCAAGAGCCTTTCCATCTCGCGCGTCGCCTGACCATTGCGACGGTCGCGGCCAGTGCTTCGCGACCGTCCGTTTTCGAATTCCAAGGAGAACGGCCATGACCGTCACCAACCTCAAACTCAAGGACCAGTCGGCGCCGCGGCCTGCCGCGCGCGTGATCGCCTTGACCCACTCGGCAAAGCCTGGAAGCAGCCGTCCGTGGCTCGCACGGATCACCGCCGGTGCTGCCAACATTGCGCCGCTTATCGTCACCCTGTCGTTGATCCTCATCGCCTGGCAAATCCTCTGTTCGGCGCCTGATTCCAGCCTGCCGTCACCGACGCGCGTGATGGAAGAAAGCTGGGAGCTGATCGCCCATCCCTTCTATGTCGGTCAGGGCGTCGACCAGGGGCTTTTCTGGCACATCGCGGCAAGCCTGCAGCGCGTCGCGGTCGGCTATGCACTCGCCGCCGTCGTCGGCATCGCGCTCGGCGCGCTGGTCGGCCAGAGCCAGCTTGCCATGCGCGGACTCGATCCGATCTTCCAGGTGCTGCGCACCGTGCCGCCGCTCGCCTGGCTGCCGCTGTCGCTTGCCGCCTTTCAGGACGGCAATCCCTCGGCGATCTTCGTGATCTTCATCACCGCTATCTGGCCGATCATCATCAACACCGCCGTCGGCATCCGCAACATCCCGCAGGACTACCAGAACGTCGCCAAGGTGCTGCGTCTCAACGCATTCGAATACTTTGCCAAGATCATGCTGCCGGCCGCAGCCCCCTACATCTTCACCGGCCTTCGCATCGGTATCGGTCTCTCCTGGCTGGCTATCGTCGCGGCCGAAATGCTGATCGGCGGCGTCGGCATCGGCTTCTTCATCTGGGACGCCTGGAACTCCTCGCTGATCAGCGACATCATCGTCGCGCTGATCTATGTCGGCATCGTCGGCTTCCTGCTCGATCGCCTCATCGCCCTCGTCGGCCGCGTCGTCACCCGCGGCACCGCAACCGCTTGAGAGAGGGGAAAGCCATGACCAAGAGCTATCTTTCGCTGGAACTGATCGACAAGAGTTTTGAGCGCGGCGGCACCCGCACAGAAGTGCTGAAGCAGGTGTCGCTATCTGTCGACAAGGGCGAGTTCATCTCGATCATCGGTCATTCCGGCTGCGGCAAGTCGACCTTGCTCAACATCGTTGCCGGCCTGACCCAGGCGACGACCGGCGTCGTACTGCTCGACGGCCGGGTTGCCGACGAGCCGGGGCCGGACCGTGCCGTCGTCTTCCAGAACCATTCGCTGCTGCCTTGGCTGACGGTCTACGAGAACGTCCGCCTCGGCGTCGACAAGGTCTTCCGCGCGACGAAAGCCAAGGCCGAGCGTCACGACTGGACGATGCGCAACCTCGAGCTCGTGCAGATGGCGCATGCGGCCGAGAAGCGCCCGTCGGAAATCTCCGGCGGCATGAAGCAGCGTGTCGGCATTGCCCGCGCGCTTGCCATGGAGCCGAAGGTGCTGCTGCTCGACGAGCCTTTCGGCGCGCTCGATGCGCTGACTCGCGCGCATCTTCAGGACCAGGTGATGCAGATCCACGCGGAACTCGGAAACACCGTGCTGATGATCACCCACGATGTCGACGAGGCGGTGCTGCTTTCCGATCGCATCGTCATGATGACCAACGGGCCGTCGGCCCGCATCGGCGAGATCCTCGACGTGCCGCTCGCCCGTCCGCGCCGGCGTATCGAGCTTGCCGGCGACCGAACCTACCTCAAATGCCGCGAAGCCGTGCTCAAGTTTCTCTACGAGCGCCACCGCTTCGTCGAAGCTGCGGAGTGATCACCATGGCCGAACACACCCCCGAAAAGCTCGTGATCGTCGGCAACGGCATGGCGCCGGGCCGCATGCTGGAAGAATTGTTCGAGAAGGCGCCCGGTCGCTACGCGGTGACGATCTTCAACGCCGAGCCACGCGTCAACTATGACCGCATCATGCTCTCGCCGGTGCTTTCGGGCGAGAAGGACTACGAACAAATCATCATCCATGGCGACGGCTGGTACATCAAGCATGGCATCACGCTGTACAAGGGTCACAAGATCGTTGCCATCGACCGTACCGCCAAGACAGTCACGTCGGACCATGGCGTGACGGAGAGCTACGACAAGCTGGTGATCGCAACGGGTTCGGTGCCCTTCATCATTCCGGTCCCGGGCAAGGATCTGCGCGGTGTCATCACCTATCGCGATCTCGACGATGTGCAGGCGATGCTGCTTGCGGCCCAGTCACGCGAAAAGGCTGTCGTCATCGGTGGCGGTCTCCTCGGTCTTGAGGCTGCGGCCGGCCTCAATGCCCGCGGCATGGACGTGACCGTCCTGCACGTCATGCCGACTTTGATGGAGCGACAGCTCGACCCGGCCGCCGGCTACCTGTTGCAGAAGGCGGTCGAGGAGCGCGGCATCAAGGTCATTACCAAGGCGAATACCAAGCGGATCGTCGGCGATGAGAAAGTCGAGGGCATCGAGCTCGATGACGGCCGCATCATCCAGGCGACCCTGGTCGTGATGGCGGTGGGCATCCGGCCGAATGTCGGCCTTGCCAAGGAGGCGGGGCTTGCCACCAATCGCGGCATCGTCGTCGATGCCGGCATGCAGACCTCCGACGGGCACATCATGGCGCTCGGCGAATGCGCCGAGGTCGGCGGCGTGGTCTATGGCCTGGTGGCGCCGCTCTACGAGATGGCGAGAATTGCCGCACGACACCTGGCCGGCGATCGCAGCGGTGCCTTCGTCCATTCCGATACGCCAACAAAACTGAAGGTAACCGGCATCAACCTCTATTCGGTCGGCGACTTCGCCGATGGGGATGGGCGCGAGGAAATCGTCCTTCGCGACGCCACCGCCGGCGTCTACAAGCGCCTGGTCCTCAAGGAAAACCGGATCATCGGCACGGTGCTCTATGGAGAGACCGGTGACGGCGCCTGGTTCAACGATCTGATGAAGCGTGGAACCGACATCACCGAAATGCGTGAAACACTGATCTTCGGCCAGGCCTACCAGGGTGGATCGCCCCTGGACCCTATGGCGGCCGTTGCAGCCTTGCCGGATGATGCGGAGATCTGCGGCTGCAACGGCGTCTGCAAGGGCAAGATTGTCTCGACGATCGGGGACAAGGGCCTGACCTCGCTCGACGACGTGCGCGCTCATACCAAGGCGTCCGCCTCCTGCGGCTCCTGCACCGGTCTCGTCGAGCAATTGATGTCGCTGACGCTCGGCAATAGCTACAATCCGGCCGCCGTCCAACCGATGTGCACCTGCACCGAGCTCGGCCATGATGATGTCCGTCGGCTGATCAAGGCCAAGGGCCTGAAGACCATTCCTGCCGTGATGCAGGAGCTGGAGTGGAAGACCTCCTGCGGCTGCGCCAAGTGCCGCCCGGCGCTCAACTACTACCTCGTCTGCGACTGGCCGGACGAATATGCCGACGACTACCAGTCGCGTTTCATCAACGAACGCGTTCACGCCAACATCCAGAAGGACGGCACCTATTCGGTCGTGCCGCGCATGTGGGGCGGCGTCACCAATTCCGGCGAACTGCGCGCCATTGCCGACGTGGTCGACAAGTTCGAGATCCCCCTGGTCAAGGTGACCGGGGGCCAGCGCATCGACCTGCTCGGCATCGAAAAGGAAGATCTGCCGGCCGTCTGGGCCGATCTCGGCAAGGCCGGCTTCGTCTCCGGCCAAGCCTATGCCAAGGGCCTGCGCACGGTGAAAACCTGCGTCGGCTCCGACTGGTGCCGCTTCGGCACGCAGGATTCGACCGGCCTCGGCATTCGCATCGAAAAGTTCATGTGGGGGTCCTGGACGCCCGCCAAGTTGAAGATGGCCGTCTCCGGCTGTCCGCGCAATTGCGCGGAGGCGACCTGCAAGGACATCGGCGTCATCAGCGTCGACAGCGGTTTCGAGATCCATTTCGCCGGCGCCGCCGGTCTCGACATCAAGGGCACGGAAGTCCTTGGCCTGGTCAAGACCGAGGACGAGGCGCTGGAGCATATCGTGGCGCTGACGCAGATGTACCGCGAGCAGGCACGCTACCTCGAGCGCATCTACAAATGGGCGAAACGCGTCGGCCTCGACGAGATCCGCCGCCAGATCATGGGCGATGCCGAGAAGCGCAAGGCCTGTTTCGACCGCTTCGTCTTCAGCCAGAAATTCGCCCAGGTCGATCCCTGGTCGGAGCGCGTCTCCGGCAAGGACAAGCACGAGTTCCGGCCGATGGCGACGGTCGGTTTTTCCCAAGCTGCGGAGTGAGGTGATGGATATGAACTGGCATCCGATCGGCGATATATCCGACATTCCCCTGAGGGGCGCGCGCTGCGTGAAGACGCCTGAGGGCAAGATCGCGGTGTTCCGCACTGCCGAAAACGAGGTCTTCGCCATCGAGGATCATTGCCCGCATAGGGGCGGGCCGCTGTCGCAGGGCATCGTCCACGGTGCTGCGGTGACCTGCCCCTTGCACAATTGGGTGATCTCGCTCGAAACCGGCAAGGCGCTCGGGGCGGACGAGGGCGCGGTGCGCACGATCCCGGTGCGCATTGAAGGCGGCGCGCTCTTCATCGCGCTCGAAAGCCTGCTGATTGCGGCGGAATAGCCATGGAGCGGGAGGTCAAGACCACCTGTCCCTATTGCGGCGTCGGCTGCGGCGTCATCGCAGCAGTCGATGATAGCGGCGGCGTCGCCGTCCGCGGGGACGGCGATCATCCTGCCAATTTCGGCAGGCTCTGCTCCAAGGGCTCGGCGCTTGCCGAAACGCTCGACCTCGACGGCCGGCTGCTGCATCCGGAAATCGGCGGCGAGCAGGCCGGATGGGACGAGGCGCTCGATCTCGTCTCGGAGCGCTTCGTTCAGACGATTGCCGAACACGGGCCGGATTCAGTCGCCTTCTACGTCTCCGGGCAATTGCTGACCGAAGACTATTACGTCGCCAACAAGCTGATGAAGGGCTTCATCGGCTCCGGCAATATCGACACCAATTCGCGGCTCTGCATGTCGTCGTCCGTTGCCGGCCATCGCCGTGCCTTCGGCTCGGACACGGTACCCGGCTGCTATGAGGACCTGGAACTCGCCGACCTCGTGGTCATCACCGGGTCCAATCTCGCCTGGTGCCATCCGGTGCTCTACCAGCGCCTTGCGGCAGCCAAGGCGGCGCGACCGCACATGCGCGTGGTGGTGATCGATCCGCGCCGCACGATGACCGCCGATATCGCCGACTTGCATCTGGCAATCCGCCCCGATGGCGACGTGGCGCTGTTCAATGCGCTCTTCGCCCATCTGGCGGCAAGTGCGGCCCTCGACCATGCCTATGTCGCCGCCCACACCAGCGGCTTTGCCGAAGCCCTCGCCACGGCCGCGATCGATGAAGCGGCGTTGGTCCGTGCGACGGGCCTCGAACCGTCGGAAATAGCTGCCTTCTTCCACCTGTTCGAAACGACGGAAAAGGTCGTCACCTGCTACAGCCAGGGTGTCAACCAGTCCTCCGTCGGCACCGACAAGGTCAACGCCATCATCAATTGTCATCTGGCGACCGGCCGTATTGGTCGGCCGGGCATGGGGCCGTTTTCGCTTACCGGTCAGCCCAATGCCATGGGTGGTCGCGAGGTCGGCGGCCTCGCCAACATGCTCGCCGCCCACATGGACATCGAGAAGGCCGGGCATCGGGATCAGGTGCGCCGCTTCTGGGGCGCGCCGTCGATTGCCACCAAGCCGGGGCTGAAGGCCGTCGATATGTTCGGCGCCGTTGCCGATGGCCGCATCAAGGCGATCTGGATCATGGCGACCAATCCGGTTGTCTCCATGCCGGATGCCGATGCCGTCGAAGCCGCACTCGAAGCCTGTCCCTTCGTCGTCGTCTCCGATGTGCTCCGAGAAACCGACACCGCCCGCCACGCCCATGTGCTGCTCCCCTCGCTCGGTTGGGGGGAAAAGGACGGGACCGTCACCAATTCCGAGCGCCGCGTCTCACGCCAGCGCGGCTTTCTCACTGTACCCGGCGAGGCGCGCGCCGACTGGTGGCAGCTTGCCGAGGTCGCCCGGCGCATGGGGTTCGAGGGAGCTTTCGCTTTTGCTTCTCCCGCCGAAATCTTTGCCGAACACGCCGGTCTTTCGGCCTTCGAGAACGACGGGCGGCGCGATTTCGACATCGGTGCGCATGCGGAGATCGCCGCTGTCGATTACGACGCGCTCGCACCTTTCCAGTGGCCGCAGCCGCGAGGAGGGCCAGGGCGCGAGACCCGCTTCTTTGCCGATGGCGGCTTCTTTCATGCGGATGGGCGCGCCCGTTTCGTGGCGGCGGAAAGCGCCGTACCGGATCGCGTCAGCGAGGACTTTCCCTTCACCTTGAACACCGGCCGCGTGCGCGACCACTGGCACACGATGACCCGCACTGGCAAAAGCGCGCGGCTCTCGGCCCATCTCGCCGAGCCTTTCGCCGAGATCCACCCGCGCGATGCGACGGACCTCGGCATCGCTGCGGCCGATCTCGTCGTGCTCGAAAGCCCCCATGGTTCGGCGATCGTGCGCGCGCTGATCACCGAGCGCCAGGCGCGCGGCAATCTCTTCGTGCCCATGCACTGGAACGACCAGTTCGCGGCGATGGCGCGCATCGATGCGCTGGTTCCGCCGGTCACTGATCCGGTCTCCGGCCAGCCGGCTTCGAAAAATGCTGCCGTTGCGATTTGCCGTTTTTCTGCCTCGACCTACGGTTTTGCAGTCAGCGCCGCAAAGCCCTCGGGTCTCGATCTCGACTATTGGGCCGTCGCCAGGGCGAAAGGCGGTTGGCGTCTGGAACTTGCTGTGGAAGCGGCGCCGGAGGATTGGATCGGCTGGTGCCGCGAGACCTTCGGATTGCCTCGAGATATTGAGCCGATCGGTTATGCCGACGGCCCCACCGGCCAGCGCCGCCTTGCTTTCTTCGGCGGCGATCGCCTGCTGCTGGCACTCTTTCTGGCGCAGGAGCCGGTTGCCGTTGCCCGCAACTGGGCAGTCGAGCAGCTGAGCGCCTTGCACGCCGATTTGCGCATGCGCTTCGCGCTCGTCGCCGGCCGGCCCGGCGCGGACAGGCCCGACCCGGGGGCGACCGTCTGCTCCTGCTTCAATGTCGGCGTCAACCAGATCGTTGCCGCCGTCCGCGGCGGCTGCCGCTCGGTCGAAGCGGTCGGGCAGGCCGTGAGTGCCGGAACCAATTGCGGCTCTTGCCGCGCCGAAATCAGGGGGATCGTCGATGGATGCCTTGCTGCCGCTGCGGAATGAAAAGCAATGGCGCGCCGAGCCGGCGCGCATGGCCGCACTCGCCAAGCTGCCGGTTTTCTGGTCGCTCGAAGGCAAGCGCGTCGTCGTGTCTGGCGCAAGCGACGCCGCGGCCTGGAAAGCCGAGTTGCTGGCCGCCTGCGGCGCCGAGGTTCACCTCTATGCGCCCGTGGACGAACTTGGCGAAGTCTGCGAGGCACTGATCGAGAAGGGTGCCGCTCATCCGTCGGGTGGTTTCATTCACCACCACGAGGCCTGGAGGGCGGACGCGCTGGCCGGTGCAGCGCTCGCGGTTGCCGATTGCGACAGCGACGAGGAAGCGCAGATATTCTTCGGGGCTGCCCAGCAGGCCGGCGTACCGGTCAACGTCATAGACAAGCCTGCCTTCTGCCAGTTCCAGTTCGGCTCGATCGTCAATCGCTCGCCGGTCGTCGTGTCGATCTCCACCGATGGCGCAGCGCCCATTCTCGCCCAGGCGATCCGTCGGCGTATCGAGACGCTGCTGCCGCCGGTGTTGAAGGACTGGGCGGCGCTGGCGCAGGCGTTGCGCGACAAGGTGAATGCGCGGCTCAAGCCGGGCGCGCCGCGCCGCGCCTTCTGGGAACGTTTCGTCGATATCGCTTTTCAGGCGACACCGGAGGAGGGTGTCGATACGCGGCTGGTGGCGGAGATGGAGCGCCTGTCGGCGAACCATGCCGCCACTGGCCGCGTGACGCTTGTCGGTGCCGGCCCCGGCGACAGCGAATATCTGACGCTGAAGGCGGTGCGGGCGCTGCAGGCGGCCGACGTCATCCTGTTCGACGATCTCGTTTCGAACGAAGTTCTGGAACTCGCGCGGCGCGAGGCCAAGCGCATGCTGGTCGGCAAGCGCGGCGGGCGCGAAAGCTGCCGGCAGGAGGACATCAACGACACGATGGTGGCGCTGGCGCGCGCTGGCAAACGTGTCGTTCGGCTGAAGGCCGGCGATCCCATGATCTTCGGCCGTGCCGGCGAAGAAATCGCCCGGCTCGAAGAGGAGGGCATCCCGGTTGATGTCGTGCCCGGCATCACGGCCGCGAGCGCGATGGCGGCGCGCCTTGGTGTGTCGTTGACCCATCGCGATCACGCCCAGGCGGTACGCTTCGTCACCGGCCATTCCCGCCATGGCGGCCTTCCCGCTGATATGGACTGGCGGGCTTTGGCTGATCCGAAGACCACGACGGTCTTCTACATGGGCGGTCGCACCGCACCGGCCATCGCCGCACGCCTTCTGGAGGAAGGGCTGTCCGGTGACACCCCGGTCGTCATCTCCGCCAATGTCAGCCGCGACAATGAGCGGCGCTGGCAAGGTACCTTGCGCGACCTTGCGGTCGGCATTGCCGTGATCGGCTGTGACGATCCGGTCCTGATCGGCATCGGTGCCGCTTTTGGCGTAAGGCGGGTGCCGATGGTTGCTGCCCAGCCTGCGCCTTTTGCCGCAGGTTCGCTTGCAGGTTGAAACTTTCCCTCGTTCGGCGTTGCAAACACCGGCCGCATGCTTACCTTGCCGCGCGGTAGAGTGATGTCGATGACGGGAGATTCGCCAGATGCTGGACCTGCGTGTTCACTTCCTTGAAGCGTATGGATCGCTTGCCCCCTGGCGCGAAGAGGTTCTTCGCCAGGTGCGCGATACCGCCCATCGGGTCGGCGCGCGTGTCCCTGCCTCGGACAGTGCCGCTCCCATCGATGTCGTCGTTGAAAACAGGCCGGGCGAGACCATTCCGGAAATGGGCGTGGCCGGTAGTTGCTACCGCAGGGGCCTGGTCTGCCTCACGCTCGACCCTGACAACGAGAATTTTCATCCCAGTCTCGCCGCCGAAGAAGTGCGGAGAATGCTGACGCATGAACTCCATCATTCCTTCCGCCACGCGACCTGCGGCTATGGTTCCAAGCTCGGCGAAGCCTTGGTCACCGAAGGCCTTGCTGATGCCTTCGAGGCGGAGATAAACGGCGGCGACGGCCATGCCTGGAATCACGCGATTGCGGCAGGCGATTGGACGGGCTTGCTGGAGCGCGCCGAGCGGGAACTCTGGGAAGACGGCTATGATCATGCCGGTTGGTTCTTCGGCTGCGATCGCGCGCTGCCGCGCTGGGCGGGCTATACGATCGGCTATCACCTCGTGAAAACCTATCTTGCAGCCAACCCCGACGCGCGCCCGTCACAGATGACAGCGACGCCTGCATCCGTCGTCATCGGCGAAGCCTGGGCGCCGTTGAAGGAAGGTCTTTACGCCGCCGCCTGAGCGGCGCGAATGGGATGAAGCAGCCTGCTTGCGGACGTCCGCCCGCATTCCGTCCGAAGACATCGTGCTCTAGGCGTAGGGCGCTTCATCCCGATCGCGCCCGGGCAGCTTCCTGACGTCGCCGATCCAAGACAGGGCCGAGGAACACCAGATCTGTGAGCGTGGCCGGAGCTGCCGGCGCTGATTGATCGTACCGACCCGTATGCCGACTTCGAGCGCGTCCTCGTCCGTGCCGGTCGTGTAGATCGGCGAGCCACAATTCGGGCAGAAGAACTGCAGCCGTTGCCGGCCGTTGTCACCGATCTTCACATAGAGCTTCGGTTCGCCGCCGGTCAGCCGGAAGTTTTCGCGCGCGGTTCCGGCGGTCACCCGATAGGCCGATCCCGTCAGTTGCTGGCAATCGGTGCAATGGCAGATCGCGACGTCCGCCGGATCGATCTCGGCTTCATAGGTCACAAAGCCGCAGTGGCATTGCCCGTCGATATGCATGGAGGCCTCCCTGAAAGCAGGGAAGCTAGAGCGGAGCGGCAAAAAGTGTATGCCGCTTTCCGCGTTTGCGCTTGGATGGCGCCATCGACGGCGGTCGCCACAGGCTGCGCCTGAAAGCTGGCGCTGTTGACGCGTAAGTGGAAACTTACACGCCGGTGAACAGCCACTCGTGTTCGCGGGCGTTGTGGAACTTCCAGATGCGCTTCGGCCCGGCCATGACATTGAGGTAATAGACGTCGTAGCCATGCACGGCGGCGACCGGATGATAGCCCCTCGGCACCAGCGTCACGTCGCCGTCTTCGACCGCCATGGTCTCGTCGAGCGACCGATCGTCCGTATAGACGCGCTGCATGGCAAAACCCTGCGGCGGGTTCAGGCGGTGGTAATAGGTCTCTTCCAGATAGCTTTCGGCCGGCAGGTCGTCCTGATCATGCTTGTGCGGCGGGTAGGAAGAAGTATGGCCGCCGGGCGTGATCACCTCGACGACGAGCAGCGACTGCGCCGAGCCGTCGTCTTCCGGCATGATGTTGGTGACGTAGCGGGTATTGGTGCCCTTGCCGCGGGTCATTTGCGGATGGGTTCCGGGCGCAATGACCTTCGCCTTGAAGCCGTCGCCGCCCGGCGCCGAGCAGATGGCGAGGTCGAGGTTCGAGGTGGCCGTTGCCTGCCAGCGGCTGCCCTTCGGAATGTAGACGGCGTAGGGCTGGCCCTCGAAGGGGGTCATGCGCTCGCCGAGTTCGCCGAAGCTTTCGCCGTCGACGGCGACTTTCGCCTTGCCGGAAACCAGCACCAGGCAGATTTCCTTGTCGCCGGTCTCGCCTTCGGTCGTCTCGCCGGCCTTCAGCCGCTCGAGCGCGAAGCCGACATAGGTCCAGCCGGCGCTCTCCGGCGTCACGTTTTGCATGAGGCCTGATTTGGCCTTCGGTTTGACGAGCAGCTTGGACATGTCGATCTCCCTAACTCTTTATCATGGGGTGCCGGTCGTGCGGTCTGCCCCTCACCCTAGCCCTCTCCCCGCTTGCGGGGAGAAGGTGGCGGCAGCCGGATGAGGGGCCGGCCCTCACCGAACCCGGCGACCGAAAGTCTGGCCTACTTGTCGAGCCCGGCTTCCTTGGCGAAGGCCTTCAGCGACTTCAGCCCGAGCGACTGGTATTCGAACGGGTTGCGCACGGTCGAATCCTGTTCGGCCTCGATCACCAGCCAGCCGGAATAGTTGTGCTCGGCCGCGATCTTCAGCACGGGGACGAAGTCGACGCCACCCTCGCTGTCGCCGGGAACCGTGAAGACACCGCGGCGCACGCCTTCGAGGAAGGAGAGGCCTTCGCCCTCGACGACCTTGCGCACGGCAGGCCGCACGTTCTTGCAATGGATGTGGCGGACGCGGTGCATGTATTTCTTCGCGACCTCGACCGGGTCGGAACCGCCGAACCAGGCGTGGCCGGTGTCGAGCAGCAGCTTGGTCGCCGGCCCGGTGTTCTGCATCAGGAGATCGATTTCCTCGCCGGTCTGGACGATCGTGCCCATGTGGTGATGGTAGACGAGGTCGATGCCCTGGTCGGCGCAATATTGCGCGATCGCTTCGAGGTCGGCGCCGAACTTCTTCCACTGGTCGGCCGGCAGAACCGGCTTGTCGTTGGCGACCGACTTTCCGTCGTCGCCATGGATCGCGTTCGAGGTTTCGCAGACGATCGCCACCTTGCAGCCATTGTGCTTCAGGAGGTCGAGATGCGGCTGGATCGCCTTCTTCTCGGCCTCGACGTCATGGGTGAGCAGGTTGGTCGAGTGCCAGCCGGAGACGAAGACGAGATCATAGGAGCCAAGCTTCTGCTTCAGCGCCGCCGGGTCGGATGGCATCTTGTGGCCTTTCTCGATGCCGTCGAAGCCGATCTTCTGGCAATCGGAGAGGCAGTCATCGAGCGTCAGATGCGCTCCGATCGAATGATCGTCGTCGTTGCTCCAGGCGATCGGGTTGGTTCCGTAGCGGATCATGTCTTTCACTTTCTGATGCCATCCGCGGAAGGCGGATGTTTTGTGAGCATAAACGGGAAAAGCGCCCGCGCGAAAACGCGGGCGCCGAAAGGGCAATCTTAGCCGAAGCGCTGTGCGGCGAGCGCCTTCTCATAACCCTCGCGCGCCGCGTTGACCTGGGCGCGGCCCGAGACCTCGGGCACTGCGACATCCCACCAGTGGCCGCCGGCCTCGGTCGTGATCAGCGGATCGGTGTCGATGACGATCACGGTCGTGCGCGTCTCGCTCGCGGTCTCCTTGAGCGCCGCTTCGAGTTCGGAGATCGAGCCGACCTTGCGGGTGACGGCGCCCATCGCGCCGGCATGCGCCGCGAAGTCGATCTGCGGCAGTTCGACGTGATGGGTGTCCTTCAAGAGATTGTTGAAGTTGGCGCCGCCGGTGCCCATCTGCAGTCGGTTGATGCAGCCGTAGCCGGCATTGTCGAGCAGCACGATGGTGAACTTGGCGCCAAGCATGATCGAAGAGGCGATCTCCGAATTCAGCATCATGTAGCTGCCGTCACCGACCATGACGATCACGTCGCTCTCGGGCTTGGCGAGCTTGACGCCGAGACCGCCGGCAACTTCGTAACCCATGGTCGAGAAGCCGTATTCCATGTGGTAGCCGCCGGGCTCTTCCGCCTGCCAGAGCTTGTGCAACTCACCGGGTAGACCGCCGGCGGCGCAGACGAGCGTCGTGTTCTTGCCGCCGCGGGCGCGCTGCACGGCGCCGATCACCTGGGCGTCGGAGGGAAGGGCCGCATTGGTCGTGGCCGTCGCCTTGTCGGCAGCCGCCAGCCATTCCGCCTTGCCGGCCTTGGCCTTCGCGGTCCAGCTCGGATCGGCCTTGTGGCCGCCAAGACCGCCGGAGATGCGGTTGAGACCGGCGCGGGCGTCTGCGATCAGCGGCAGGCCGTTGTGTTTGCCGGCGTCGAAAGGCTGAACGTTGAGGCCGATGATCTTCAGGCCCTCGTTCTTGAAGAGCGCCCAGGAGCCGGTTGTGAAGTCCTGCAGGCGCGAGCCGACGGCGAGAACCACGTCGGCATCCTCGGCAAGCGCGTTGGAGGCGGTGGTGCCGGTCACGCCGACCGAGCCCATGTTGAGCGAATGCGAATGCGGCAGCGCCGACTTGCCGGCCTGCGTCTCGACCACGGGAATGCCGTGGCGTTCGGCGAAATCGCCGAGCTCCTTGCTCGCTTCGGAATAGAGCACGCCGCCGCCGGCGATGATGATCGGCTTCTTTGCTTCCTTCAGCGCCGCGATCGCCGTCGCCAGTTCGTCGAGATCCGGCTCGACGCGGCGCGGCACCCAGACCTTCTCGTCGAAGAAGTTTTCGGGGTAGTCGTAGGCTTCCGCCTGGACATCCTGGCAGAGCGACAGCGTTACCGGGCCGCAATCGGCCGGATCCGTCAGCACCTGCATGGCGCGGCGCAGCGCCGGGATGATCTGTTCGGGCCGGGTGACGCGGTCGAAGTAGCGCGACACCGGACGGAAGCAGTCGTTCGCCGAGATCGTGCCGTCGCCGAAGCTTTCCACCTGCTGCAGCACCGGATCGGGGCGTCGGTTGGCGAACACATCGCCGGGCAGGAAGAGGACCGGCAGGCGGTTGACATGGGCGAGTGCTGCCGAGGTCACCATGTTGAGCGCGCCGGGGCCGATCGAGGTGGTGCAGGCCATGAAGCGGCGGCGGAAGCTCGCCTTGGCAAAGGCGATCGCCGCATTCGCCATGCCCTGTTCGTTCTGGGCGCGATAGGTCGGTAGAGTGTCCTTGATCGCGTGCAGCGCTTCGCCGACGCCGGCCACGTTGCCGTGGCCGAAGATGGCGAAAACACCGCCGAAGATCGGCACCTTCTTGCCATCGATAACGGTCATCTGGCGGGTCAGGAACCGCGCCACGGCCTGTGCCATGGTCAGGCGCACGGTCTTCTGGCTCATAATCTGTTTCCTCCTCGTGGGCGAAATCGTCCCGTTCCACCCTGTCTGCTTGCATGATCAACGATTGCGTCGATCCTATGCCGCCTTTGTTTCACCCAGTTGCAGCCAGAGATCGACCAGCGCCTTGAATTTTCCGGCCATGTCGGCGATCGCCTGGTCGTCGCTCATCGTGCCGCCGAGCCAGGCCCGGCCGGCATCGGCGAAGATCGTGCGGCCGACGGCAAAGCCCCGGACCGTCTTCGAGGTGCGGGCGGCTGCAAAGCCGTCCTTGAGTTGCTCATAGGGCGCTTCGAGGCCCAAGAGCACCACGCCGCGGCAGAGCGGATCGCGCGCCTCGATGACGGCATCGATCGCTGCCCAGGCGCCGCGGCTTGCCTGCGGCTCGAGCTTCCACCAGTCCGGCTTGAGGCCGGCATCGTAGAGTTCGGTCAGCGCCCGCGGAATGGTCTGGTCGTCGAGCTTGCCATGCTTGCCGGCAATGATTTCGATCAGGATCTCACGACCAACCTTGCGCGCCGCCTCGAAGGCCGAGCGGAGCTTTGCCACCTGCTGGGCTTTCAGCTCTGCCGGATCATCCGGGTGGTAGAAGGAGAGCACCTTGATGCAGTGATCGACCGGCCAGTCGATCAGGCGGCTGCCGAGATCCTGGCTGAATTCGAACTGCAGCGGCCGCGAGCCCGGAAGTTCGATCGGCTTGCCGATCCAGAAATCGCGGTGCGCGCCGGCGGCGTAAAGCGCGTCGCGACCGTATTTGTCATCGATCAGCATGCCGAAGCCGGAGCGGCCGGCCGCCACCTGTGCGGCGGCCTTCACCGCCAGAACCTTGAAGGCGGGAATGCGGGCGAGCAGCGCGGGGTCGCCGGCAGCCATGTCCTCGAGCTGGCTGCGATGGTCGATCGCCAGCGCCATCAGAAGCGGGATATCGCGGCGGCGTGTGGTTGCCCAGTGAACGTGGTTGATCGCCTCATCCTTGCGCAGAGCCCGTTCCCTGCTGCCCTTTTCCAGGAAGAACTGCAGTTCCGTCCAGGTCGGGATTTCAGGCGCGCAGAGCAGGCGCGAGACGGCGAAGGCGCCGCAGGCATTGGCCCAGGTGGCAGACGTCGCGTGCGGCTCGTTCCTCAGCCAGCCGCGCAGGAACCCGGACATGAAGGCGTCGCCGGCGCCAAGCACGTTATAGACCTCGATCGGGAAGCCCTTGCCGACGATACCGTCTTCGAGATTGTCGGAGATCGGGCCGTCATAGACGATGCAGCCCATCGGTCCGCGCTTCAAGACGATCGTCGCCTTGGAGAGCGAGCGGATCGTCTTCAGTGCCTGGAGCAGGTCGCTTTCGCCCGAGGCGATCAGCACTTCCTCTTCCGTACCGACGATCAGGTCGCAATCGGCAAGAACCGTTTTCAGGTGCGCCGAAACCCGGTCAGACGCAATGTATCGGCTTTCGCCGGCGTCATGGCCGGCAAGGCCCCAGAGGTTCGGGCGGTAGTCGATGTCGAAGACGACCTTCGCGCCGTTTTCCTTGGCAATGCGGATCGCCTTGCGCTGGGCGGCATCGGTGTTCGGCTTGGAGAAATGCGTGCCCGAGACAAGCACGGCGCGGGCGGAGCGGATGAACTCTTCCGAAACGTCGTCTTCGCAGAGCGCGTTGTCGGCGCAGTTGTCGCGATAGAAGAGCAGCGGGAAGGTCTTGTCGTTTTCGACCGCGAGGATCGCGAGCGCTGTCAGCCGCTCCGGATCGGTGACGATGCCGCGTGTCTCGACGCCTTCACGGGTGAGCTGCTCGCGGATGAAGCGCCCCATCTGTTCGTCGCCGACGCGGGTGAGCAAGGCCGACTTGAGGCCGAGGCGCGCCGTGCCGACCGAAATATTGCAGGGGCATCCGCCGACCGACTTCGCAAAACTCGAAACGTCCTCGAGCCGCGTGCCGATCTGCTGGCCATAGAGATCGACCGAGGCTCGGCCGATGGTGATCAGGTCGAGCGGCTTGGCTCCCTGTGCCGAAACGTTCTGGCTCACTGCTTCCTCCCCGCGGACACCTTGGCGGGCCCGACCATTTTCGTACTGTGGGTGATGGCAGTATGAAACATAAATTCCGACGTTTAGTCAATATGGAATTTTCATTCTATCTGTTCCGTTTCGCCTAATTGCCCTCGGCTAAGCGCTGGCGCTTCTCGGCGATGGCGACCGTCAGCGCCATCGCGAAGGCCATGCTGGCGGAGAGCGAACGGAAGCCGGCATGGTCGGCCTCGACCAGTTCGAACCAGACTTTCGAGGATTCTGCCAAGGGCGAGAAGGCCGAATCCGTCAGCGACACGACTGGCACCTTGCGTTCGGCAAGCAGCCGCGCCTGGGCCGCACTTTCGGAAGCATAGGGCGAGAAGCTGACGGCGAAGGCGGCATCGTTCTTCGTCGCCATGGCCAGCATGTCCTCGTCGATGCCGGCGGCCGTGCCGACCAACTGGTACTTCACCTTCAGCTTGCCGAAGGCATAGGCCATGTAGCTGGAGATCGGGTAGGAGCGGCGCTTGGCGATCAGGTAGATCGTGTCTGCCTTGGCGAGGATATCGACCGCGCGCTCGAAAGCTTCCGGATCGACCGAGGAGGCGATGTTGTCGAGCGAGCGGTGGGCGGCGGCGACGAAGCCGTTGAAGATCGAGCCGCTTTCGAGCTTGCTGTGATCGTTGGCGCTCAGCGCCTTCAGCCGGTCCTCGTAGCCGGGCGTGCGCTCACGCAGCCGCGCGCGAAAGATCTGCTGCAGGCTGGAAAAGCCCTCGAAGCCGAAATGCTGGGCGAAACGCACCAGCGTCGAGGGCTGCACCTCGGCGGAGGTGGCAATGCTTGCAGCCGTGCCGAAGGCGATTTCATCGGGATTGTCGAGCGAATAAGCCGCGACCTGGCGCAACCGTTTCGGCAGCTGCGCCTTGCGCTCCAGAATGGCGGCCTTCAGCGCCTCGAAATCCTGCGGCACCTCTGTCGTCGTTTCCGGCATGGCCATGTCTCGCTCGTCTCCCTCGATGTCAGTCTGGCTTTCGGCCTCACCCTAATCGATTAGTCGGGAACGGGATAGAACAGGCGTTCTATTTTTCCGGAGCATTTCCAGCAAAAGTGCGCAGCGGTTTTGCGTCCGGAAAAGCGCAGCAAGATGGGCGGCATTTCCAGCAAAAGTGCGCAGCGGTTTTGCGTCCGGAAATGCGCAGCGCGGAACCGCTTAGATATGCACCCATTCGTTTGTCTTGGCCGATTGATAGGTCGCCGAGAGCACCTTCTGCACCTCATAGCCTTCGCGGAAATCGGTCGACGGCGACTTGCCCGCGGCGATCGCGTCGAGGAACTCCTTGACCTCGATCGCCTTCAGGTCGTTGAAGCCGATCTGGTGGCCGGGCGCGACGCAGAAGGCGCCATAGGGCGGATGTTCGGGCCCTGCCCAGATGGTGCGGAAGCCGCGCGTGCGGATATCGTCGCCGGTCTTGTAGAGGCGGATCTCGTTCAGCCGCTCCTGGGTAAAGACGATGCTGCCCTTCGAGCCGTAGATTTCGAAATCGTGCTGCATCTTGCGGCCGGTCGCGATCCAGCTTGCCTCGAAGCTGCCGGTGGCGCCGTTTTCGAACCGCACGAAGGCGCGGGTAATGTCATCGACCTCGACGGCGCGGGTTTCGCTGGAGCCGGCGGCGATCGGGCGTTCCGGGATCTGGATGATGGTCTCGGCGAGCACCTGTTTGATCGGGCCGACGAGGTGGCGCATGGAGGCGATGATATGGCTGCCGATATCGGCAAGCGCGCCGCCGCCGCTGGCCGGGTTCAGGCGCCAGCCCCACGGAACTTGCGCATCGGCCATGAAGTCTTCCGCATGGATGCCGCGCATCGAACGGATCTCGCCGATCTCGCCGCTTTCAATAATGTCCTTGGCAAGGAAGATCAGTGGATTCTTCAGATAGTTGAAGCCGACCTGGGTGACGACGCCGGCTTTTTCCGCCGCCTCCACCATCTCGCGGCATTCGGCAACGGTCGGTGCCAACGGCTTTTCGCAATAGACATGCTTGCCATGGGCGATCGCCGCCAGCGCCATCTCCTTGTGCAAGAGGTTCGGCGTGGTGATGTCGATGATGTCGATATCCGGATCGGTCAGAAGCTCGCGCCAGTCGGCCGTCGCCTTGCGGAAACCGAGCTGGCCGCGAGCGCGCTCCGCACTTTCGACGGTCACGTCGGCGACCGATACGAGATCGAGCTCGAACGGCAGGTCGAAGACCCGCGCGGCAATGGTGAAGCCGAGCGCATGGGTCTTGCCCATGAAGCCCGTGCCGATCAGGCCGATGCCGAGTTTGCGCTTGCTGCCCATGCTGAATTCCTCCCTGTCGGCGCTGCCGTGCTGGCCTGAAATGAAATGAATTGTGCAAGTTTTGTCAATATGGAATGTTTGTTCGAAATACGGCGGCGATACCGACGTTGTGCCGTTTGAAACAGCCAAAGCTGTGCGTTCCGGTTAGCTTCACCTGGACGAAGGGGGAATGTGTTAACGCATTTTTACCATGTTCCGTTGGAACATCGCACTTCGTCATGGTTAACGAATCGCTCCGGAGAGAACGGAGCGGAGCTGGAGTGAAATCAGCATGTGCCGTTGGGCAGCCTATCGCGGGGAGCCGCTCTATCTCGAGGAACTGGTGACCTCTCCGGCACACTCGCTGATCGAACAATCCCATTGCGCGACACGGGCGAAGACCGCCACCAACGGCGACGGCTTCGGCATCGCCTGGTATGGCGATCACCCGGAGCCCGGGCGTTACCGTGATATCCTGCCGGCCTGGTCCGACTGCAACTTGAAGAGCATTGCACGGCAGATCCGCTCGCCGCTCTTCCTCGCCCATGTGCGCGCCGCGACCGGCGGCGGTACCCGGCGCGACAACTGTCATCCCTTCGTCTTCGGCCGCTGGTCCTTCATGCACAATGGCCAGATCGGCGATTTCGAGCATCTGCGCCGGCCGATGGAAAGCATGCTCGACAACGACCTCTATTCGGCGCGCACCGGCACGACTGATTCCGAACTCCTGTTCCTGCTCGCCATGCAGTTCGGCCTCGATCGCGATCCGCTCGGCGCGATCGCCGAGGCGCTGGCCTTCATCGAGCAACTCGCCGAGCATCTGGAGCGCCAGGTGCTGGTGCGATTCACTGCCGCGTTCTCCGACGGTCAGGATCTCTACGCCGTGCGCTACGCCTCCGACTGGAAGGCGCCAACGCTCTACGCTGCACCCATGGGCCCGAGCGGCGGCTATTGCCTCGTTTCCGAGCCGCTCAACGATGACGACAGCGCCTGGGTGGAAATCCCCGACGGCACGGCGGTCATCGTCGGCGAAAATGGCGTCGACGTGCGCCTGTTCTCGACCAAGGGTGCGCCGGTGCGGTCGCGTCAACTGGCCTGAGGCACCGTATCCGCAAGCTCAGCGGCCGGCGTCAGCCCCTCATCCGGCTGCCGCCACCTTTTCCCCGCGAGCGGGGAGAAGGACCATGTGGCACTCGCTCGCCCACAATGCGACCCTGGAGAGAACGGCTAACTGAAATCACACCTCCGCCACTCGGGCAGCGGAACCCCTGCGCGTGTTTGCCATAGTTCTGCCAACGTAACCGACAGAGACGGTCGTAGCGTCTGCCACGTCCCCTCGCCCCGCCTGCGGGGGAGGGGCGATGGTGGATCAGCCCCGTTCTTTCCGGGCAAGTTCGTTCGCAATCATCGCCGCCAGTTTCTCCGCCACAGCGTCCTTGTCCATCTCCGGCCAATCATCATTGCCGGCGGCCGATATCAGTTTCACCTTGTTGCGGTCGCCGCCCATGATGCCGGTTGCCGGCGACACGTCATTGGCGAGAATGAAGTCGGCACCCTTGCGTTCGAGCTTGGCACGGCCGTTGTCGGCGACGTTTTCGGTCTCGGCGGCAAAGCCGATGACGAGCTTCGGGCGCTTGGCGTGGTGGCCGACCGTCTTCAGGATATCGGGGTTTTCAGCAAGCTGGAGCGGAGGCGGAGCCTCACCCGGCTTCTTCTTGATCTTGTTGCCGGCAGCTGTTGCCACCCGCCAGTCGGCAACCGCGGCGACCATGACCGCGACATCGGCGGGAAGGGCGGCAAGCACCGCGTCGCGCATCTCCTCGGCCCGCTCCACATGCACGACTTTCACGCCCGCCGGATCCGGGATCGTCACCGGGCCGGAGACCAGCGTGACATCGGCGCCAAGGCGCGCCAGTGCGCCAGCGATCGCATGGCCCTGCTTGCCGGAAGAGCGGTTGGCAATGTAGCGCACCGGATCGATCGGCTCATGTGTCGGCCCCGACGTGACGACGACGCTGCGTCCGGCGAGCGGTTTTGGCGCGCCCGCGAGAAGGTCCTCCACTGCGGCCGCGATCGCCAGCGGCTCGCTCATGCGGCCCTCGCCGGCCTCGCCGCTTTCCGCCATCTCGCCCGCTTCCGGGCCGATGAAGCGGATGCCGTCCTTGGCAAGCGTCGCCCGGTTGCGGCGCGTTGCCGGATGCGCCCACATCTTCGGGTTCATCGCCGGTGCGACCAAAACAGGCCGGTCGGTTGCAAGCAGAATGGTCGAGGCCAGATCGTCCGCATGGCCGTTCGCCATCTTCGCCATCAGGTCGGCGGTTGCCGGTGCTACGACAATCAGATCGCATTCGCGCGCGAGGCGAATATGTCCGACATCCTGCTCGTCCTCGCGGGAGAACAGGTCGAGATAGACATGCGAGGCCGAAAGCGCGCCCACGGCAAGCGGCGTCACGAATTGCTGCGCGCCCGCGGTCATCACAGGCCTCACGCTCGCCCCGCGTTCGCGCAGGCGCCGAATGAGATCGAGGCTTTTATACGCCGCGATGCCGCCGGAGATGATGAGGAGAATGCGCTTGCCCGACAGTGTCATTTGCTACCGGCCTTTCGGCCGTCCTCTTGCCCGGCATGGGCCGCCGAGCCTACGCGATACCAGAATATTCCCATCGACTGGCCTCGCCAGCGTCTTGCAGGTCGAACCTACTTGAGCGACCTGCCGGGCGCAACGTGTCCCGCCGGGCGGGCTGGTCGTGCATCGACAGTTGCTCCGCTCTGTGGTGTGCGATGGAACAAAAGCCGCGTCGTCTGCTTCAACCTGTTCCGGGCCTGTTGCCGAAGCCTGATAATGCGGTTAATCCGCTCTCAATCCGCGGGGCTAAGCTTCTCACCATGCGAATAAATGCGATCACCAACTGGGCCTATGGCGTGACCGTTCTCCTGACGGCGCTTTCGGGCGCCGCCTTCATCCTGTCGACGAACAGCGCGATCAAGGAGCGCCAGGCGGTTGAGCAGCATCTGGTGCTCGATACGCTCGGCGAAGAGCTGGCACTCGGTGCGGAAACGCGAACCGACGAAGCCCGGCTCTACGTGATGCGTGGCGATGCGCGCCATCTCGAAGCCTTCCATCGCGCCGAGGATGAAGAGCGCAAGCGCGAAGAGGCGGTCAAGACCGCGGCGAATTTCGGGGCCGCTCCGAGCGAGATCGCGGTCTTGAAGGATATTGTGGGAGAGGCCGAGGCACTCGACGAGGTCGAGATCGCCGCCATCGAGGCCTATCAGAAGGGCGACGGTACGGCCGCGCGGGAAAGGCTATTCGGGCCGGAGCACGAGCGCCTGCAGACTGCACTTCTGGACACGGTTGCGCGGTTTCGCGACCTGACCACCGTGCGCACCGGCGCGGCCCTGACCGAAGCGCAGGAACGCAGCGATTGGTTCGCCGCCGCCGCCAAGACGATGCTCGGCATTACCGCCGCGTTGTTCCTGAGCGTGCTCTATTTCATCCTCAAGCGTCGCGTCGCCCTGCCGCTCACGCGCATGAGCGGTATCGTCACACGGCTCGCCGAGCAGGATTACGCTGTCGAAGTTCCGCTCGACCGCCGCAGCGACGAGATCGGCGAGATGAACAAGGCGATCCATATCTTCCGTGAGAACGGCCTGGAACGGGACCGTCTCGATGCCGAGCGGCGGCTGGACCAGCAGACCAAGGATCTGATCCTGCAGATGATGCATCGGCTACAGGCCTGCCAGGGCCAGGACGAACTGGCCGAGGTCGTGGCCCGTTTCGCGCCACAGGTCTTTCCCAATCTTGCCGGCCATCTCTACGTCTTGAACGACAGCCGGACGCTCCTGACCCGCGTCGGCACCTGGCTCGATCCGCAGCACTCGGCGCCGACATTTCCGTCCAGCGCCTGCTGGGGCCTTCGTCGCGGCCGGCCGCATGTCAGCAACCGTGGTCATAGCGACATTGCCTGCCAGCACCTTGACGATGATGGCGTGATCGGCCTCTGCGTACCGTTGACGGCCCAGGGTGATACGATCGGGCTTCTCTATTTCGAGGAGCGTTCGCAAGAGGAGTTCGCGGTCGATGCCTCGCGTCTCTATCTCGAACTGATCGCCGAGAACATCGGCCTTGCCGTCGCCAATCTTCAGCTGCGCGAGAAGCTCACCAATCTGGCCGTGCGGGATGCGCTGACCGGGCTGCTCAACCGTCGCTGCCTCGACGAGGCGCTCAATCGCCGGCCGCGCGGGCAAGACGGCAAGCTACTCACCTGCCTGATGATCGACATCGACCACTTCAAGCGCTTCAACGACGAGTTCGGCCACGATGCCGGCGACGTCGTCATGCAATATGTCGCGCAGCTCATCGTCGACACGGTGGCCGAGGCCGGCAACGCCTATCGCTTTGGCGGCGAGGAATTCACCGTGCTGCTGCCGGAAGCCGGTGAAGCCTCGGGTTATGAACTTGCAGAGCGGCTGAGGACCCGGATCGGCACCACGCCGCTATCGCATCGCGGCCGAATTCTTGGCACGGTGTCGGTCTCGATCGGCATCGCCTCGGCCCCGGACGACGGGCCGATCGCCACGCTGCTGACCCGCGCCGACGCGGCCCTTCTTCACGCCAAGAGCCATGGCCGAAACCGCAGTGTCTGCGCCTCCGGGCTGAGTTTCAGCGACGGCGTGGAGCGGCGCAGTCTCGCCTGACGGCATCCTCGCCGCGCTGCATTGCATGTTCCGCCTTGAAACGGGCGCATTCGGTGCTATCTATGGCCGCGATAGAAATTTGAACAGGATACACGCATCGATGGATTTCACCCTGACCGCCAAGCCGAACCGTCTTGCCATCAGGGAAAACCGTATCCATGCCTGCTTCGATTTCACTTTCCCAAATTTCGTGGTCCACGCCTGAGGGCCGAAGCCTCTTCTCGAATCTCGACCTGACCTTTGGTCCCGTTCGCACCGGCCTTGTCGGCCGCAACGGCGTCGGAAAATCCACGCTGCTGCGTCTCGTCGAAGGATCGTTTGCGCCGCAATCCGGAAAGGTCACTGTCGCGGGCAGCCTCGGCACGCTCAGCCAGACCGTCCAGGTCGCGGCCGGTGAGACCGTCGCCGATCTTTTCGGCGTCTCCGACGCGCTTGCGGTTCTGCAGAAAGCGGACGAGGGGCACGCCTCCGTGGACGAACTGGCTTCCGCCGATTGGACGCTGGAGGCTCGCATGGAGGAGGCGCTGGCGCGCGTCGGTCTGGACGCGGTAGCGCAAACGCGCCTTGCCGCCCTGTCCGGCGGGCAGATGACCCGCGTGAAGCTTGCCGCGCTCCTCTTCAAGGAGCCGGATTTCATTGTGCTCGACGAACCCACCAACAATCTCGATCGCGAGGGCCGGGCCGCCGTAGCCGCGCTGATGGCGGGCTGGCGCGGCGGCGCCATCGTCGTCAGCCATGACCGCGAACTCCTGGAGACGATGGATGCGATCGTCGAACTGACGACGCTCGGCGCCACCACCTATGGCGGCAACTGGAGCCACTACCGTGAGCGCAAGGCGATCGAGCTCGCCTCGGCCCGCCATGATCTCGCCGATGCCGAGCGGCGCCTCGCCGAGGTTGACCGCAAGGCCCAGGAGACGGCCGAACGCAAGGCCCGCAAGGATGCCGCCGGCCGCCGCAAGCGCGCTAAGGGCGACGAGCCGCTGCTGCTGCTCGACGCCCGCAAGGAGCGCAGCGAAAAGACCGGTGGTGACAATGCCCGCCTCGCCGAACGCCGGCGCGATTCGGCGGTCGGCGATCTCGCCGAGGCACGCGAACGGATCGAGATCCTGCAGCCGCTGACCGTCCGCCTGCCTTCGACCGGCCTGCCGGCCGGCCGCAACGTGCTGCAGATCGAAGATGCCAGCGTCGGCTATGAACCGGGCAAGCCCGTTGTCGACGGGCTTTCGCTTTCGATCGTCGGCCCGGAACGGGTCGCGCTCACCGGCCGCAACGGTTCGGGCAAGACGACGCTGCTCACGCTGCTGACCGGTGACCTCCAGCCATGGTCCGGCACGGTGCGCGTCCAGGTCGATCACGCCATGCTCGACCAAAAGGTAGGCCTGCTCGATCCTGGCCTTTCGATCCGTGACAATTTTCGGGGTCTCAACCCTGATGCCAGCGAGAACGATTGCCGGGCGGCGCTGGCGCGCTTCATGTTCCGGGCAGATGCGGCCTTGCAGGTCGTATCGAGCCTCAGCGGCGGCCAGATGCTGCGCGCCGGCCTCGCCTGTGTGCTGAGCGGCAGCAAGCCGCCGCAACTCCTGATCCTCGACGAGCCGACCAACCATTTGGACATCGATTCGATCGAGGCGGTCGAGGCGGGGCTCAGGGCCTATGACGGCGCGCTGCTGGTCGTCAGCCACGACCATGCGTTTCTGGAGGCGATCGGCATCACCAGACAGATCGAACTTTCCTGAAAAGGAGGCTCACTCCGCCCAGCGCGCTTCTCCGGTAAAGGCGATCGTCAGCCAGCGGTCGTGGCCGGGGTCGCCGATCTCGTCGCCGATCTCGGCACGAATCCGGTCGAGCTCGGCGAGCGTGCCGACCTTGGTATCCGGCGTTCCGATCAAGTAGACCTCTATCGTCTTGGAGCGTCCGACCTTGGCGACATAGGTGCGGTAGTCGGCAAAGCCGTGGCGCGTGACGGCGTTGGCCGCTGCCTGCCGCACGCGTTCATCGAGTTCGGCGGGCGCGACGAGGAAGATCTCCTTCAGCGCCTGGAAGACGGTGCGGATCGGCAGCGGGATGAGGCAGAGCGTCAGCACGATCAGGATCGCCGGGTCGACATAGGGCGTGACGTGTTCGTAAGCCGTGCCCTTCAGGGCGGCGGCGATCACGAAGGCAACGAGCAGCGCGGAGGTGATCGCGCCGGACATTGCCCAGGCGCGCACGTCGAGCGCCAGGAACTCAGAGCCGATCGGCCGGTTCGCCCGGCGTACATAGAAGAACATGAAGACGCAGATCACCACGACGACGGCCGCATAGGCGATCGCCCAGTCGAAGGCGAGGTGGTTGCCGCCCGACAAGAGCGAGCCGACGGCGTTTACCATCGCGTAGAAGGAAAGCAGGGTCAGCAGCCCGGCATTGAAGAGCAGCACCATCGGCTCGATGTGCCAGAAGCCCATCTGGAAACGCTTGCTCGGCTTCGGGATCAGTTGCGTCACGCCCAGCGCAAGCACGGTCATCGAGGCGTCGACGGCCGAGAAGACGCCGTCGAAGACGATCGAGACCGAGCCCGAAAGCAGACCGAAGATAACACCCGTCACCCCGACGACGACGGTGGCCGCGATAGATTGTTTGAGGACCGTTTGTTCGCTTGGGGCGGTCATGATGTTGTTTTTACTCCTGTTTCGGCGCGGTGCTTAGGGGCGGGCAGTGTCGAAATGGTGGCGGAGGCGGCAAACATAGCGGTTTGCCTGCGCACAGGACAGTTGTTGCGAGCATCAGCTAATAAAGCGAGACGTTGTATTTCCGGGTCTCTACGCTCAGAATTGCCGGCGTGATCGGCGACCGGGGGAGGGAAAAATGATCGTCGAGATAGTACTCGGTGCCCTTTTCATTTTTGGCACGGTCGGCTTGACGCTTGCGGCCTATTTCCTGATGCGGTTGATCATGGGGGGCGAGGCGGAGGGGCATGAGAAGGAACTTGCGAGCTCCATTATCTTCCGGGTCGCAGCGCTGCACGGGCTGATCCTGGCGCTCGTGTTTGCCCAGGAAATGCTTGAGTACCAGCAACTCAAATACGAGATGGCGACCGAAGCCGGAGCGGTCGCTGACATCTACTACGATGCCGAACGTTACGGCGAGACGTTCAAGGCGCCGATCCAGCAGGCGATGTCCGCCTACGTAGCCCAGGTGATCGACGGTGAGTGGCAGTCACTGGGGGACAAAGGCCGCCTGTCAAAGGAGGCATGGGCACATTGGGATCGCGCCTACCAGCATGTGTTGAATCTGGTGCCCGCGGACAAGCGCCAGGAAAGCCTGCGCAGCCAGATGCTGGAGCGTCTGCATGACATTTCGCAAAGCCGGACGAAGCGCGAAAGCAATGTCGCGGATTCGATCGATAGCATCTTCTGGTTCGCCGCGCTCGCCGGCATCATCTTCATTGCGCTCGCCTATTATTCCTTCCCGCCGATGCCGCGCAATCTGCTGCTGCTTTGTCTCTTCGGCGCCTATACCGGCATCATCCTGTTCCTGATCTACGCCTTCTCCAACCCGTACCAGCCGCCGGCGGCGCTGGCACCGGGGCCGCTCGAACGGGTGCAGCAGCAGATCGGTGCGTCGCCATCCGCCACCGGCGGATGACGGGCCGTCGCTAGGCGAATTGACCCAGCCGCAGCAGATCTCCGCTGATGGCGCCGCTGCCGAGCCTGTCGGTGCGGGCGGCTTCCGGGCGCGGCGGCGGCATGGAGTGGCCGATCGCAAACAGCAGCGCGCTCGCCGCCGAAAGCAGCGCAAACAGCAGGAACATGCCGGCGCCGCCGATCGTGCCGAGCGCCAGGCCACCGATCAGTGGCCCAAGGAAGTTCCCGACCGTCGAAAGCGAATGCGCACCGAAATAGGTGCCGCGATTGCCGTCATCGGAAATGCCGTCGACCAGTACATACTCGGAGGGCACGACGAGCACCTCGCCGATGGTAAAGAGGACCATTGAGGCGACGAGCATTTCCACTCCGGACGAGGCTGCAAAGCCGATTTCCCCAACCAGGAACAGCAGGCAGCCGAGCGACAGTGCCGGCAGTGCACCGATCCGTTCAATGACGAAGCGGGCGGGCGTGCTCGCGATCAGCACCGTTGCGGCATTGGTCGAGACCAGAAGCGCAAAGAGGGTGACGCCATCCTCGAACCCGGTGTTGAGATATTGCGACAGGGTTACCGACCACTGGCCATGGACGGCGAGCAGCAGGGTGCCGCCGATGACGAAGAAGACCAGCCGGCGGTCGCGCAGGGCGGTGACCAGCCCGCGCCAGCCACCGGCGCTGCGGGATGCCTGCCGGCTCTCAATCGCCCGCCTGTTGCCGGCTTGCGGCACGGCGAAGAAGAGCACGAGGGCGAAGGCGGCATGCATGGCGCCGGCAGTGACGAACAGGGTCGCATAGGCCGCACCGACCCAGACGCCGATCAGCGGACCGATGGCCCAGCCGGCATTGATGGCGAGATAGCGCCAGGAGAAAACCCTGAGGCGCAGATGCGCCGGCGCGGCATCGCTCATCAAGGCCCGCGAAACCGGTTCATAGACAGCGGCTGCGACAGCGGAAACGATGTGCGCCAGTGCGAAGGCCGCGATCGATTGCGCCAGCCCGAGTCCTGCAAGCGCCAGCCCGGCCATGAAAAGCGCTGCGGTCAACACGCCTTTTCTGCCGATCCGGTCGGAGAGCGTGCCGGCAAAGGGGCTGACGATTGCGCCGAGCAGCGGGCCGGCGCCGATCAAGGCGCCGATGCTCGCGGGAGCGAGGCCGAAATCACGCTGCAGGCGGATCGCGAGGAAGGTCAGGCTCATGCCCTTGGCGATCGTCACCACGCCGGAGCCTGCGATGAGAAGCAGCGCAACACGGCGACCCGCTTGTTCGGAGTAGGCGTTCATCTCGGGCACCTGCAGGCTGTGGGTCGCTCCGCGCAAATGGCGAGCGACGAGAATGGAATAGGAGGCTCCCTTGGGATTACATCCGCCGCGTGTGCTCAGCAAGAGGTACCGTTCTCCAGCGGCGATCAGCCTCTGCGGGCGAGGGTGTTGCCTTCTCCCTCGAGCCGGATCCTGAACGAAAATCGGAGGCGGCCACCTGACGTGGCCGCCTCCGGGGCAATGTCCGGCTGGGCTTGGTGCCGAGATTGAGCCAGCCGGCTATTCCTTCCCCCGCCGTTCCTGCCAGGTCACGTAGAGCGGAGTCGCGTCGTTATCGGCGACTGGTACATGGCGGAAGCGCATGGCCTGTTCGGTGAGCGGTCTTGCCAGTTCCGCATAGATCGCAGCCGTCGACAGGCCAAAAGGTTCCGCGTCGGCATTCGAGTTCGCATAGGCGATCTCGGTGATCCCGGCCATGCGCATGGCCGCAAGGCACATCGGGCAGGGCTGGCCGCTGGCATAGACGGCGGCACCTTCGAGCCGCGGCGAGCGAAGATTCCGGGCGGCGGCGCGCAGCGCATTCAGTTCCGCATGCGAGGTCGGGTCGCCGGTCGACAGCATTTCGTTGACGCCGCGGCCGACGATCTCGCCATCCTTGACGACGATGGCGCCGAAGGGACGACCGCCTTTTTCGATGTTGCGACGGGCGAGCGTTACCGCTTCGGCGAGATAGGTCTGTTCCTGGTTCATAGGAGACTCCAGTAAGAGCAATTCCGGGAGAAGCGTGAAGCGCCTCTCGGTCCGGACTTGCGTTCGTACGAACTAGCGCGCGCCGGCGTCGGCCAGCAGTTTCTCGATCTGGCCGTAGCCGCGCTGGCGCGCATGGCGCAGCGGGCTGACGCCTTCACCATCGGCAAGGTTGACGTCGGCGCCCCCTTTGATCAGCAGCCGCACGATCTCGGTGTGCTTTTCGCCGCCGCTGCCGAGGATGATCGCCTCCAGCAGTGCCGTCCAGCCGAGCCGATTGACGTGGTCGACGTCGACGCCCGCCTCGATCAGTGTCTTGACGGTCTCGGCGTGGCCGCGCTCGGAGGCCGGGATGAGCGCCGTTCCGCCATAGCGGTTCGTGCTCTTGAGGTCGGCGCCATTCGCAAGCGTCAGCTTCAGGATCTCGAGATGGCCGCGCGCACCGGCATAGAGATAGGGGCTGTCCTGGATCTTGTCCTTGGCGTTGACGTCCGCGCCGGCCTCGATCAGGGCGCGCGCCGCATCGACGCGGTTTTCATGGGTGGCGACGAGAAGGGCGGTGGCGCCGCTGGCATCGCGGGTCTCGGGGCTTGCGCCCTGCCGCAGCAGCGATTTGACCTTGTCGGCATCGCCGGCTTCGGCAGCAGAAATCAGTTGGGTTTCGAGCATGGAGGCTCCCACGGCTGCGGGTGAAAGGCTGAAGGCGGCGATCGATGCGCCGACCAGCGAGCCGAAAAGTCTTGGTCGCATTTGGTCTTTCCGATCATGCCGATCGGTCGAGCAGGCCGACCGATCGCGGTGGTTCCGGTTGAGGGAGAGACGTGAAAACCCGGAAGTGGGCGCACTTTCGTCCCGCTCTCGCTCATCGCGATCTCGTGCTTACTTGAGCCGGTTCGTGACCTTTTCAAGGGCGCAAGACACGCGTTGTGCCGAACGTGTCCCGCGCCCGGCATGGCACCCCTCGATGGCGACCATAGGTGGCAGTCCATCTATTTGGAAATTAAATGTACGAATGATAAAAAGTGGAAATATGAATGAGCTTCGGTCCGAGTGGGAGCTGCTCAGGACGTCGGCAATCGTGACCGATTGCGGAGGCGTTGCGGCGGTGGTTGGCCGTCTTGCATACCACCTCATCAACCGGGATGTGCGGGCATGGGGACCGGGTGTGACCTGACGAACGATCACACCATCCGTGGCCAGACGCGCCTGAATTGCCCTAGAGCATAGACCGGCTGAGACCGCCATCGACGGGCAACGCGACGCCGGTGATGTAGCTGGCCTGGCGGCTTGCGAGGAAGGCCGCCGCCGCGCCGAATTCCTCCGGGGTACCGTAGCGGCCAAGCGGGATTTCCTGCTGGCTGCGGGCTGCGACCGTCGCGATATCGACGCCCTCGCTTTCGGCATCCATCCGGTCGAAGCTGAGCGTTCGGTCGGTGGCAAGCCGCCCCGGAAGAAGCAGATTGACGGTCACGCCGTCGGCTGCGACTTCGCCGGCAAGCGTCTTCAGCCAGCCGGCGACAGCGCTACGGAGCGCATTCGAGGCGGTGAGCCCGACGATCGGCTCGCGAATGCTGGTGGAGGCGACGGCGATAATGCGTCCAAACTGGCGTTCCCGCATGCTGGGCAGGAGACGTCCGGCGATGCGCATGCCGGCCAGCACCATGGTTTCGAATTGCGCGCGCCAGAAATCGGGCTCGATTGCCGAGGCAGGCGAGGGCGGCGGTCCGCCGCCATTCAGCACCAGAATGTCGATCGCGCCGAAATCGGCTTCGAGTTGGTCCAGCAGGCCGTCGAGCGTGTCGGGTTTCGAGAGGTCGAGCGCGTAGCCACGCGCCGAAGGGCCGATGTCGCTTGCCACCTTCGCGGCCGATGCCGCATCGCGGCCGGTCAGGGCAACGATGACGCCTTCGCTTGCCAGCACCTCGGCGATGCCGCGGCCCAGTCCCTTGCTGCCGCCGAGCACCAGCGCGCGCTTTCCAGCAATACCAAGATCCATGACCGCTTCTCCTCGATGTGGAATGCAAAATGACCAGGAATTGGAGCTACTACAGTTTTGATCGAAGCGGAATCGAATTGAGTGCCGGCAAATGGCGGAAGCCGGCCCAACGGAAAAGCCCGGCCGGAAAACCGACCGGGCCTCTTGACCCTCGCCCTGCTTGCGACGGATCAACGGCAGACGCGGATTTTCTTGAAGTAGAGGCTGCCGTAGTGGTCGTAGCGCTTGACCTTCTTGATGAAGCAATAGGGCTCTTCTTCATAATAATAAGGGCCGCCGTAATAGTCGCCGACGTAGCCGACATGCCCACCCCAACCATGGCCGTAATAGCCGTTGCTGAAGCCGATGGTCAGGCCGCCCGCCTGCGACGTAGAGGCAAAGGAGACGGCGGCGGTAACGGCAACAGCGGCTGCGATGATGAACTTGCGCATGATGTTCTCTCCTCCGGTTTGGTTGGGATGAGCCTTCGTCATCCATGGGGAGACCATCGCATCGGTCGGATATATGCGCAGTTCCGGATGGAACAGGGTGTAGCCGGTGGTTGCGTTGGACAGTCATCGGCCGACACTGGCCGATGACCATTGCGGGATCTGCGGCGCCAAGCTAAGCGCGCGGACCTGCCGGAGCGCGGATACGCGCCATGGCGAAAACGTCCGCGAGCACGCCGTTCCGGAGCGCATAGGCCCGGTGCGTGCCCTCCATCTCGAAGCCCGTCTTGTGGTAGAGCGCGATCGCCGCCTCGTTGTCGGTGAACACTGTGAGTTCGATGCGGCTGATGCCCAGCCAGTTGTCGGCGGCATCGATCAAAGCCGTAAGCAACGCCTTACCGATCCCTTCGCCGCGATGATTGTCGTCGACGCTGATACCGAGCGCTGCCGAATGAAGCCGGCGCCCCTTGCTGCGATGTAGTCCGGCCATGCCGATGATGCGACCGGCGCGCTCGGCGACGATGACAATGCTGTCGTCCGAGAGGTTCTCCAACCACTTGCGTGTCTGTTCCGGGGTGGCGAAGGGCTGGCGCAGCGTACCCGAGCGGATGCCCGGCTGGCTCATCAGCGCCGAGATCGCTTCGAAATCGACGACGCGGGCCGCGCGGATACTGATGTCTGAAGGATCGTGTGCCTCGGTCATTGTTTCCTCTCTTTGGTTCCGAGGAAACAGGATCCAACCCTGCTCGCCTCGGCAGGGTTGGTGGGGGACATTTCGCTTAATTCAGCGCAACAGGTCTCCCGCACACCCCTGGGTATGCGTGCAAAGAGCCATCACGAGAATCGAGCGATTGTCCATGCGGGCAGGATAGCAAGCGAAGGTAGAAAGGCAAGTCCGCCGCGCCAGTTATGGCGCGGGCGGAAATCAGGTCACCTGCCAGGCGATATAGACGAGCGTGGCGGCGATCAGCCAGAGCGCGACGCGGCCGGAGCGGGTGTGTTTTGCTTCCGCCTTGCCGATCGCATGCGCGGTCTCTGCGTCGAAGCGCAGGCCGTTTTCGCTCATTGCCATGATCTCGCTGGAGAACTTTTCCGTGCGGGCGGCAATCTCAGGCGCGGCCTCGGCGAGCCGAAGGGCCGCATGCAAGCCGTCGCGAAGATCGCCGACGATACGTTTCGGCCCGAGATTGTCGCGGATCCATTTGCCGACGACAGGCTCCGAGGCCTTCCACATGTTGAAGCGCGGATTGAGCGTGCGGGCGACCCCTTCGACGACCACCATGGTCTTCTGCAGCATCACAAGCTCGGGGCGCGTCTGCATGTCGAAGAGTTCGGTGACCTCGAAGAGCAGGGTCAAAAGCTTCGCCATCGAGATGGTCTCGGCCGGCTGGCCATGGATCGGCTCGCCGATCGCGCGGATCGCCTGGGCGAAGCTCGCGGCATCGTGATGCGAAGGCACGTAGCCCGCCTCGAAATGGACGTCAGCCACGCGCTGGTAGTCGCGGGTGATGAAGCCGAACAGGATCTCCGCCAGGAACCGGCGTTCCTTCTTGCCGAGCCTTCCGACAATGCCCATGTCGACGGCGACGATATGCCCGCTATCGTCGACGAAGAGATTGCCCTGGTGCATGTCGGCATGGAAGAAGCCGTCGCGCAGCGTGTGGCGCAGGAAGGACTGGATCAGCACTTCTGCAAGGAGGTTGAGGTCGTGCCCTGCAGCCTTCAAGCCGTCGATATCCGACATCTTGACGCCATCGATCCATTCCATGGTGACAACGTCGCGGCCGGTCCGTTCCCAGTCGACCTTCGGCACGCGGAAGCCGGAATCGTCCTTGGTGTTCTCGCCAAGTTCGGAAAGGGCTGCTGCCTCCAGACGAAGATCCATTTCGATCTTCGTCGTCTGCTCCAGCGTCTTGGTGACCTCGACCGGCTTCAGCCGGCGCGTATATGGCAGGAAACGCTCCTGCATGTGGCTGACGAGATACATCGCCTCGATGTCGGAGGCGAAGCGCTGGCGAACGCCGGGGCGGATGACCTTGACCGCGACCTTTTCAGGCCCGCTATCGCGCATCACGATCGCCGGATGCACCTGGGCGATCGAGGCGGCGGCCATCGGTTCGGAAAATTCCGCATAGAGATTATCGACTGTCCGGCCGAGCGAGCCTTCGATTGCCGCCTTCGCGTCGCTCTGCGGAAAAGTCGCCATACGGTCCTGTAGCAGCGACAGGTCGGCGGCAAACTCGGCGCCGACGACATCGGGGCGGGTTGCCAGGAACTGGCCGATCTTCACATAGGAGGGCCCGAGGCGGGCGACGGCGCGCGACAGCCGGTCGCTGCGCTCTTCTCCGGGCACTCTGCGGCGCGCCAAAAGTCCGGCCGCCTTCTGGGCGAAACGGGCAAACGGCGGCAGGTGCTCCGTCGGGACGGCGGACACGACGCCTTCGCGCACGAGAACCCAGCCGATCCGCGCGAGGCGGACATATGCTCCAGGCGTGCTCATCGGGATCAGATTTTCCAGCCGGAATGCAGCGCTGCAATGCCGCCGGTGTAATTGGTGAAGGAGACGCGGGAGAAGCCGGCCTCCTTGATCATCGCTGCGAAATCGCGCTGGTTCGGGAACTTGCGGATCGACTCCACCAGATACTGGTAGGGCGCTTCGTCGCCAGTGATCAGCTTGCCGAACTTCGGGATCGCGTTGAACGACCAGGCATCATAGAAGCGATCGAGCAGCGGCATCTCCACTTCGGAGAATTCCAGCACCAGCAGACGTCCGCCGCGCTTGAGCACCCGGTATGCTTCCTTCAGCGCCACATCGATGCGCGGCACGTTGCGGATACCGAAGGCGATCGTATAGGCGTCGAAGGTGTTGGCCTCGAACGGCAGTTCCTCGGCATTGGCCTCGACGAATTCGAGATTGGCGGAAAGCTTCTTCTTCTCGGCGCGCTCGGCGCCGACGGCAAGCATCGAGCCGTTGATGTCGAGCACCGTCGAATGCGCCTTGCGGTCGGAGGCCTCGATGATACGGAAGGCGATGTCGCCGGTGCCGCCGGCAACGTCGAGGGTCCTGTAGCCCTCGCGGCGCGGCGGGTTGAGGGCCGCGATCATCGCGTCCTTCCAGGCGCGATGCAGGCCGGCCGACATCACGTCGTTCATGATGTCGTAGCGCTTCGCCACCTTGTGGAACACATCGTTGACGAGCGGCTGCTTCTCGCCCGTACCGACGTCGCGGAAACCGAAGGATGTTTCCATGCCGCCATCGGCCGATACGCGCTGATCCGTCATACGAAGAACTCCACCTGAACCAATTTTTCCGGCACCATAGCGAAAAGGCCCGCCACGCGCTATCTCGTGGGCGGGGCAGCAGCTGCGGCATAGCGCACCCCCTATAGGATAAGAAGGCCGCCAAGGAAATGCCAACCGCCCATCTCTGGGCGGGATGATGTAAGGAGTGCAGTGATGCCGGAATTGCCCGAGGTCGAAACCGTCAAGCGCGGCCTGGCGCCGACCATGGAGGGCGCCTTGCTCGTCAATGCGGAATTGCGCCGGCCGGATCTGCGCTTCCCGTTTCCGGAGAATTTTTCCGCAACTGTTGCCGGCCAACGCATCGTCTCGCTGTCGCGGCGCGCCAAGTATCTGATGATCGATCTCGAAGCCGGTGATGTGATCATCGCCCATCTCGGCATGTCGGGTTCCTTCCGTATCGAGGCAGGGCCGGCGGCAGCGACACCGGGCGAATTCCACCATCCGCGCGGCAAGGACGAGAAGCACGATCATGTCATCTTTCATCTCGACGGTGCCAATGGCCCAGTGCGGGTAATCTACAACGACCCGCGCCGCTTCGGCTTCATGGACCTTGCCCGCCGCGACACGGTGGCGAACCACGCCTATTTCCGCGCGCTCGGCGAGGAGCCGACCGGAAACGTCCTCGATGCCGCCTATCTCGCGGCACGCTTTTCCGGCAAGGCGCAGCCGCTGAAGGCGGCTCTGCTCGACCAGAAGAACATCGCCGGTCTCGGCAATATCTATGTCTGTGAAGCGCTCTGGCGCTCGCACCTTTCGCCGGTGAAACCCGCCGGCGCGCTTGTCGACAAACGCGGCAAGCCGAAGGACGGGCTCGTGCGCCTGACGGATGCGATCCGCGAGGTGATCGCCGATGCCATTGCCGCCGGCGGTTCGTCGCTGAAGGACCACATCCAGGCTGACGGCTCGCTCGGCTACTTCCAGCACTCCTTCTCAGTCTACGACCGCGAAGGAGAGGCTTGCCGCACGCCGGGCTGCAACGGTACGGTCGCCCGCATCGTGCAGGCGGGCCGCTCCACCTTCTATTGCCCGCACTGCCAGAAATAATCGCCGGGCCGTAAGCGGTCTTGCGTCTGAGATGAGCCGGAGGAAACAGGAATGACATACGAAACGCTGCTGGTCGAAACGCGCGGTCGCGTCGGCCTCGTGACGCTCAATCGCCCGCAGGCGCTGAATGCGCTGAATTCGACCGTCATGCGCGAGCTAGCCGCGGTGTTGAAAGCCTTCGACGCCGACAAAGACATCGGCGCCGTCGTCATCACAGGCTCGGAAAAGGCCTTTGCCGCCGGCGCCGACATCAAGGAGATGCAGTCGCTCGATTTCGTCGATAGCTATCTTGGCGACTTACTCGGCGGCTGGGAGCAGGTGGCAGGTGCTCGCAAGCCTGTCATCGCCGCCGTGTCCGGCTATGCGCTCGGGGGCGGCTGCGAGCTGGCGATGATGTGCGACTTCATCATCGCATCCGAGACCGCAAAGTTTGGCCAGCCGGAAATCACCCTTGGCGTCATTCCCGGCATGGGGGGCTCGCAGCGCCTGACGCGCGCCGTCGGCAAGGCCAAGGCGATGGACCTTGTCCTGACCGGCCGCATGATGGATGCCGCCGAGGCTGAGCGCGCAGGACTCGTATCGCGTGTGGTGGCGCCGGAGAAATTGATGGAGGAAGCGCTGGCCGCTGCCGAGAAGATCGCGTCCTTCTCGCTGCCCGCCGTCTTCATGGCGAAGGAAGCGGTGAACCGCTCTCTCGAGCTGACCCTTGCCGAAGGCCTCCGCTTCGAGCGGCGGCTCTTCCATTCGCTGTTTGCGACCGAAGACCAGAAAGAGGGCATGGCCGCCTTCGTCGCCAAGCGCAAGCCGGAGTTCAAACATCGCTAGCCCAGAGAACGGCGCGCAGATTCTGGAAATTGCGCGTTGACGGGGCGGTCGTTTCCCGCTATACGCCGCCCTCAGTTTGGAACGCCATCTGGGCTTTCCGGAAATGCTCCCGAATTGCTTTGATGACAGGTCGCAGTGACCCGGCACGGCGAGGGCGGAGTTCATGTCAGTTTTCGAAGAGAGGCACCAATGGCCAATACAACTTCGGCGAAAAAGGCGACCCGCAAGATCGCACGCCGCACCGCAGTGAACAAGGCCCGTCGTTCGCGCGTTCGTAACTTCATCCGCAAGGTCGAAGAAGCGATCGCTACCGGCGATCAGGCAGTCGCAGCCGCAGCGCTCAAGGCAGCTCAGCCCGAGCTGATGCGCGCCGCCACCAAGGGCGTCCTGCACGCCAACACTGCATCGCGCAAGGTTTCGCGTCTCGCGCAGCGCGTGAAGTCGCTTTCGGCCTAATCCGGCTAAGAAAATTCTGTTGATGGAGAGCCCGGCCCTTGCGCCGGGCTTTTCGGATTCATACTTCTGTCATCGCGATGGTTAATCCGGCGGTATTAGCTTGTGTCAGAGCGATGACAAAATTTTTGAAATAAATTCAATGACTTACGAGAGGTCCTTATCGAAAGGATGTCTTCGGATGGGGGTCTCCTGACCCCATAATGAGTCAAGCGAATTTTTATTTTTTTTCTTTTTCGCCAGCTAAGCAAAGAGCGAAAAATCAAAACCCTTGATTCAACAGGGATTCTTCTCGGACTCGGAATGCGGCAAGCAAAAGGCAGACTGAGAGTCAACGGTCAGTGCTTAAGGTTGCTTAAAAATCGCGATTGATCTTGCCCATCGATCCTGCCTAAATGCCCTCCACAGGGGACACGGACCACATCTGTAAAGGAAACAGAAGGCGCCATTTCGAAGAAATGGTTTCGATGTTTCTGTCCTTTGTATCAGGGCGGCACCACGTCGTTCAATCAGACAAGTCGAAGGTGAAAAACCGGATGGTTCATTCCACTCCGGATGAGAAGCTTTCGTCTTATGGTTGTGTCGAGGTGCTCCTGCATGTTTCCTTCAATCGTCTTCGATTTAAGGACAGGGCATGCGGTACTTCTGAAGTGACACGGTGACTTTTGCGCGTCCAGTCAAGGCGCACGGCGCCGTGGGTCTGGATGGTGGGTGCAAGCGGCGCCTGACGGCAGACGAAAGTCCAACGCGCGGCTCATCGCTTCGTACGAGGGTGCGGAGAGCTGTTGACGAGGAGGAGGATCCGAGGCGGTGCGGGAGCGCACCTAAGGATTGTTGACAAGAGGCGCGAGGGGACATCCTCCGGCCACATGTGGCGGGTGGGTGCGCGTAGCGCGCAGCGAGGCGGGAGATGAGGAGCCCGGCGTCGACTGCGACTGTGACGTTCGGCGAATGCGGCATGGCCTTCGAGGCGCCGCGAGCGACGGACATAAGAGATGACGCCGGCAGCGATGACGGCATCTGAACATGAATTGGAAGGCGGCAAA